>NZ_JBQQCB010000199.1:0-12347 GCF_052246675.1 Nonomuraea sp. KM90
GCGCGCGTGCCGGTCGCCCCGCCGGGTAGGCCACGCCCGTACCCGAAGGAGGGCATCCATGACCAGAACAGCCCCGGAGACCATGGGCGAAACCGACGTCATCGACCTGCTCCTGGCCCAGCACGCCATGATCAGAGACCTGTTCGACGAAGTCGAACAAGCACCCACCGACCAACGCGCCGAAGCATTCACCCGACTCGTCCGCCTCCTGGCCGTCCACGAAACCGCCGAAGAAGAAATCGTCCACCCCTACGCCCGCCGCACCATCGACGGCGGCGACGGAGTCGTCGACGACCGGCTCACCGAAGAGAACCAGGCCAAGCAACTCCTCTCCCAAATGGACCAGGCCGGCCCCGACGCCCCCGACTTCGCCGCCAACCTCGCCATGCTGCGCACCGCCGTAGAAGCACACGCCCGCAGCGAAGAACGCTACGAATTCACCCAACTCCGCGGCCACACCAGCCAAGCCGAACGCCGCACCATGGCCGCCGGCGTCAAAGCCGCCGAAGCCATGGCACCCACCCACCCCCACCCCGGCACCGAAACCGCCACCAAGAACCTCCTGGCCGGCACACCCATCGCCATGATGGACCGGGTCCGCGACGCCATCCGCCAGGCCATGGGCAAGAACCCCTGACCATGACCACCCGCGGAATTGGGCTGCCCGGCACGATCCTGGGGGTCGGGCTGGGCGGCTTCGTCGACGGCATCCTGCTGCACCAGCTCCTGCAGTGGCACCACATGCTGAGCAGCACCGACACCGACAACATCGGCGTGCGCTACTACCCGGCCGACACCGTGCCCGGGCTGCGCATGAACACGCTGTGGGACGGGCTGTTCCACACCTTCACCTGGCTGGCGGTGCTGGTCGGGCTCGGGCTGCTCTACTCCCGCGTCACCACCTCACGCGGGCGGGTGTGGCGCTCCCGGACGTTGTGGGGCTGGATCCTCGTCGGGTGGGGGCTGTTCAACCTGGTGGAGGGCGTGATCGACCACCACCTGCTGGGCATCCACCACGTCCGCACCGGGCCGTACCAGCTGTGGTGGGACCTCGGTTTCCTGCTCCTCGGCGCGATTCTCGTCATCGGCGGCTGGGCGTTGCAGCGTACCGGCGGGCGGCTCGACCTGTGTCGGGACGAGGAGCCGGCCGCATGACGCACCACGGCGGCACGGCACCGGCCTTGCTGGTGATCGCCGTGGTGGCGGCCGGCTACCTGACGCTGGCGGCGTACGGGAAGCCCGGGCGGTGGCGCGCGGCGGCGTTCCTGACCGGCCTGGCGCTGCTGGCCGCCGCCACGACGGGGCCGATCGCCGCGCTGGCCGCGACCGACTTCCGCGGCCACATGCTGCAGCACCTGCTCATCGGCATGCTGGCACCCCTGTGCCTGGTGCTCGGCGCGCCGATGACCCTGCTGCTGCGCGCCCTGCCCGCCGCCCGCGCCCGCCGCCTGGGCGCGCTGCTGCGCCGCCGTGCCGTGCACGCCGTGGCCAACCCGGTCACGGCGCTGGTGCTGAGCGCAGGCGGCATGGTGGTCCTGTACGGCACCCCGCTCTACCGGCACACCACCGCGAACGGCTGGCTGCACCTGGCCGTCCACGCGCACTTCCTGCTGTCCGGCTACCTGTTCGCCTGGGTGATCGCCGGGCCCGACCCCGCGCCCCGCCGCCCGCCGGTGCCGGCCCGGCTGGTGGTGCTCGGCGTGGCGATCGCCGTGCACGCCGGGCTGTCCCAGCTGATGTACGCCGGGATCGGAGTGGACCTGCCCGTGCCGGAGGAGCAGCGGCGCGGCGCGGCCGAGATCATGTACTACGGCGGCGACCTGGCCGAGCTCCTGCTCGGCGTGGCCCTCACGCTCGGCTGGAAGCCCGCGAGAAACGTACGGCGCAACGTGACGTCCCCGAGGGCCGCGGTCGCCGTCGGCGGTCGCGGGGCGGACGACCGATGTGGGTGACGCCCACGCCGGCCAAGATGCTGATCGCGGCCGGCCTGGCGGGGAACCGGCAGCGGCCACCGTACGGGCACGATCCCGGAGATTGATCTCGCCCGTGACGGGTAGCGACCTGGTCATGCGATTAGGCGTGCTCGACATCGGTTCCAACGCCGCTCATCTGCGCATCACCGATGTCACGGCGGGCCACCCGCCACTGCCGGTGGCGACGCTGAAGCGCCAGATCCGGCTGGCCGAGGAGATCAGCCGGGAGGGCGTCATCGGGCGGGCGGCGATCGACCGGCTGACCGAGGCCGTCGGCGAGGCCGTCGCGGTCGCGGCGCATCATCGGGTGCACCGGCTGCTGCCGTTCGCCACCTCCGCGGTCCGCGACGCCGCCAACCGCGAACCGATCCTGGCGGAGATCCAAGCCGCCACCGGTGTCCGCGTCGGCTACCTGGACGCGGTGCAGGAGGCCCGGCTGACGTTCCTGGCCGTACGGCACTGGTACGGCTGGTCCGCCGGCCCGATCCTGCTGGCCGACATCGGCGGCGGATCCATGGAGCTCGCCTACGGCACCGGCGAAACGCCCGAACTGGCGCTGTCCCTCCCCCTGGGAGCCGGACGGCTGACCCGCCACCGCCTGCCGGACCCCGACCGGGTGAAGAAGAAGCACCGCCGGCGGCTGCGCGAGCACGTGGAGTCCGTGCTCGCCAGGAGCGTGGGCGACATGTCCGCCAGGCACCGCATCGGCCAGGCCACCGCGGTCGCCACGTCCAGGACGTTCTACCAGCTCGCCCGCCTGTGCGGGGCGCCGAAGGCCAAGGCCGGGCCCCAAGCCACCCGCGAGCTCCGCCGCGACGACCTGCGCGAAGCCATCGAACTCCTCGCCGGCCGGACGCCCGAGCAACGCGCGCAGCTTCCCGGCGTCTCGGCCCCCCGCGCCCGGCAGATCCTCGCCGGGGCCATCGTCGCCGACGCCACCCTGGCCGCTCTCGACCTGCCGCGCGTGCGCATCTGCCCCTGGGCGCTGCGCGAGGGCATCCTGCTGGACCAGCTCCACCACTCGGCCCGGCGCACCCGGCATCTGGCCGCGATCCAGAGCCAGAGCGCCTGACCCGGACGATCGCCGGGGGTTCAGGCTCCCTGCGGATGCCGGTGATGGAGCAGGCAGAACTCGTTGCCCTCGGGGTCGGCCAGCACGACGAATCCCTCGTCACCCCGCTGGCCGACGTCCACGCGGGTCGCGCCCAGCCCTACCAGCCGCTCGACCTCGGCCCCGACATCGCCGCCGTCGGGAACGTACAGGTCGGGGTGGTTGCGGTTCTTGGCCCGCTTGGGCGCGTCGGTCGGCTGGAGCCAAACCGTCAGGGAGTCGCGCGGCGCGTCCGGCGGCGGCCACAGGTGCGGCGCCTCGCCGTCGTGCTCGACCTCGTAACCGAGTGCCGCCGACCAGAACGCCGCCATCTTCCGGGTGTCGTGCACGTCCAGGGTCCACTGTGCGAACCGGCTCGTCACGGAAGCCGCCCTTCATCGCTGTTCGTCCTTCGCCCACGCGTACCCACATCCCCGGCACGCACGCGCACCGCGGACGGGCGGCCCTTCCCGCACGCCGGCTCGTGCTGCTCCGGCTGCCCGCCGCGCGCATCGGACGGGCGGCTGGTCAGTGGTGGTAGGCGTGGACCACCGCGTGGCCCTTGCCGCGGCCGATGATCCACTTGTTGATCGGCCAGGTCACCAGGAACGCGACCAGCAGCGCGAACGCCAGCGCACCCCAGAAGAGCACCGAGGCCAGACCGGCGTCCATGGCCCCCGGGATGATCAGCATGATGCCGTTGTCCACGATCTCCATGACCAGGATCGACAGGGTGTCGGCGGCCAGCGCGAGCCGCAGCGCCGTACGCCAGTCGAGGCCCGCGCGGAACAGGCCGCGCAACGTGAGCGCGTAGCCGAAGATGAACGCCAGGACGACGGCCAGCAGGATGCTGGGCAGGTCGTGCCAGCCCAGCGCGGTGGCGATCACCATGCCGAGCACCTCGCCGATGGCGCACCCGGTGAGGCAGTGCAGCGTCGCCGATGCCGCCACGCCCCACGTCGCCTTCATCGGCCCATGGTGACCGTGGTCCGCGCCTTGGGCCTGCGCGTGGCCGCCGTGCGCGTCGGGGCCGGAAGCGTGCGACCCATGGTCGTGTTCGCTGTGGTGCATCGAATCGGACATTGTCACCCTTATCCCAATAAGTCATTTCGACACACCAAACGTATACCCCCTACCCGTATATCGGCAACGGCCCCGTGCTGGCCGCCTTCCCGGCAAGCGCCCGCACATCTACTACGCAATATAGTTGAGACGCGGCGCGCCGGTGAACGCGCAGGTGTGGTGGCGGTGAACGCCGACGGGGTCCACCACGCCACCGCGTACGCACCCGTGCCCATCGCACCGGGCGGGCTGTTCGTCCGGAGGTGTGATCGCGCGGCCGAAGCGGTGGCCCGCCCGAGCGCGCCGGCCGCGCTCGGACGGGTCATCGGCTCAGAGCCGGTCGAGAAGCTTCCGCAGCTGCTCCACCTCGGCCCGCTGGGTGGTCTCGATGGCCTTGGCGAGCTCCTTGGCCTGCGGGTTCGCTCCGTCGGCCTGTTCGGTGCGGGCCATCTCGATCGCGCCTTCGTGATGGGCGATCATCTGCTGCGCGAAGAGCTTGTCGAACTCCGCGCCCTTGGCCGCCTTGAGCTTCGCCATGTCCTCCTCGGACATGACGCCGGGCATGTCGTGCCCCATGCCGGCCTCGGGCGCGGGCCTGCCCCACGCGGTCAGCCAGCCCTTCATGGTCTGGATCTCCGGGGCCTGCGCCGCCTTGATCTTCGCGGCGAGCTCCTTGATCTCCGGGTCCGCCGCGCGGGCCGGCGCGAGGTCGGCCATCTCGACCGCCTGCTCGTGGTGCGGGATCATCATCTGCGCGAACATGACGTCCGCGTCGTTGACCACGCTCGACGGCTGGGCGGTGGCGCTGGTGGCGGTGGGCGCGCCGCTGCTGCCCATGGCCCCGTGCGTGGCCATGGAGTCACCGTTTCCACCACATGCGGCGACCAGAGCGAGGGCTCCTGCGGTCACGGCGATGGACGTCTTGCGGTTGATACGCATTGCTGTCTGTTCTCTCGATCGTGTGGGAACCGTCGGCCTGTTCGCGGACGGGCTCGAAGCCCGGCCCGCATGAGCCGTCGGCCTATATGCGCAACATCGAGAGGATCGCCAGGCGCCGGGACGTCAGTTTCGGTGGCGGCCGGGCGACCAGCCGGACGGATGAGAGTGCCCCACCTCCGGCACCGGCCCCTCGGACCGCTCTGATCCGGGCAGCGCTCAGCAGCAGGACGATGATCGACATCAGGACGGCCAGGCATACGTCGGTCGGGTCGAACCCGGGCATCCCGTGATCGGGAGCGAACGCCGGAAGTTCCGCCTGATGGGGCGTCGGGGAGAACGCCTCCATGGCGTGCGCGCCGGCGAACGGACCACCATGCCGGCCGTCGAGATGTCCCAGCGTGTGCATGCCGCACACGCCCAGGGCGAGGGCCACGAGCAGGACGGCGCGCGCGACCCGAACTGCACAAATTCTCCGCATAGGTCGCACCGCCTTCCTCGCCTACGTGCACGTCACAGCCTTTGCAGTCTACTAACAAGGCTCGTAGAATCTCTCGCGAATGCCGCTTCACGCGGGCGCACGTCGCCCGGATCCGAATCCCGCGTGGCTACGATCGCCGGTAGCGTTGAGCCGACCGCAGGCGGAGGGGGAGTCAATGGCGCGTGGCCTTGGAGAGCTCGAGTCCACGATCATGGATCGCATGTGGGCCATCAAGCAACCGGCCTCGGTGCGGGATGTCCTGGAGCACCTGCGCAAGGAACGCACTCTCGCCTACACCACGGTCATGACCGTGATGGACAAGCTCCACACCAAGGGGCTGCTCAAGCGGGAGCCGGTCGGCCGGGCCTACATCTACGAGGCGGTGTCGTCGAAGGAGGCCTACACCGCCGACGTGATGCGCGAGTCCCTGGCCGGCAGCGGCAACCGGGCGGCGACCCTGGTCCACTTCCTCGAGCGGCTGACCCCCGAGGAGGCCAGCGCCCTCGAGGCGGCCCTCCAGGTCTACCCGCCAGGGGGACGCGACTCGTGATCGTGGCGATCCTCCTCGCTCTGTACGGCGTCTTCGCGGCCCTGGTGCTGCCGGGCCTGCTCAGGCGAGCGCCATGGGCCGACCGCGCGCCCCGGCTGGCCATCGCCATGTGGCAGGCGGCCGGGGCATCGGTGGTCATTTCCGCGCTGCTGTCGGCGTTCGCGGTCGCCGTGCCGGCCTCCGTGGTGGGACACGGGCTGGCCGAGCTGTTCGAGGCCTGCGCCGCTCTGTTCCACGACGTGGTCACCATGAGCTCGGCCACCACCTGGGCCGGCCTCGTCGTCGGCGGACTCGTCCTCGCCCGCGTCGCGTACACGGGGTCGGCGGTCGTGCTGCGCACCCGCCGCGAACGCCGCCGGCACGCCGAGGCCCTCGCCCTCCTGGGCCGGCACGACCACGACCTCGACGCGCTCGTGGTCGACTACGACGAGCGCCTGGCATACTGCCTGCCCGGCCGGAACGGGCACGCGGTCATCACCACCGGCGCGCTGCGCTCGCTCGCCCCCGAGCAGGTGGCCGCCGTGCTCGCCCACGAGCGGGCGCATCTGCGCGGGCGTCACCACCTGGTGCTCGCCGGCGCCGAGGCCCTGGCCCGGGCGTTCCCCCGCGTTCCCCTGTTCGAGCAGGCCCGCGTCGAGGTCGCCCGCCTGGTCGAGCTGCTGGCCGACGATGTGGCGGCACGCCGCCACCAGCGCATCCACATCGCAACCGCGCTGGTCGGCCTGGCGACGGGCCAGGTTCCGGCCTTCGCGCTGGGCGCGGGCGGCGAGACGGCGCTGACCCGCGTCCGCCGGATGCTGCACCCGCAGGCCCCGCTCGGGCGCCGAGAGCGCATCGCCGGGCGGCTCGCGGTGACGGCGCTACTGGCCGGTCCCGCCGCCTTGGCCCTGGCGCCGGGCGTGGCGGCGTTCCTGGTGCACCACTGCCACTCCCTGCTCTCCTTCTGACGTTCTACCAAGGGTGCTGGGGTGGCCGTCCCCCCGGTCGGCGTCGCGCCCGTCCTGGCGGTGGTGAGCACCCCGCCCGGCCCTTGGGGGGTGGCGTCATGGCCTCCTGGCACGGACGTAGTACAGCAGGTACGGCAGGTTCCCCTCGGCCTCAACCGTGAAACCGGCGTCCGGGATCATGGTGCCGAGCAGATCGCGGGGGTCATGACGCATGGCCGGGCCGGACAGTACGCCGATGACGTGCCTGGCCAGGTGGTTGGCCGGCGGGCGGAACTCGGCGATGAGCAGCCGCCCGCCCGGTCGCAGCACGCGCAGCATCTGCCGAAGGGCCTCCGGGCGCGCGTCGACGGGCATGTGGTGCACCGCGAGGCTGGAGACCACCAGGTCGAACGAGCCGTCCGGGAAGGGCAGGTGCTGTCCCTCGCCCCGGACGTAGGTGCAGTTGTCCGGAGCGCGCCGGGTGGCGTAGTCGACCATCTCCGGCGCGGGATCGAGGCCGGTGACGTGGCCGCTGGCCGTGACCACCGGGGCCAGGATGCGGCTCAGGTAGCCGGTGCCGCAGCCGACGTCCAGGACCCGGTCCCCGGCGCGCGGCCGGGCCGCGGTGGCCACGCGCAGGAAGGCGGCACGGCGGGCGCCCAGAAAGGCGATCGAGCCGAAGACTTCGTAGGCTCGCGGCCGGTCGATGGTGCCACCGGCCTCGCCGTGCTCGGCGTGGCGGTGCAGGAGTTTTCCCAAGCTCATGACGCTACCTCCGTTGTCGAACAGGGTGTTCAGTTACGAATGATGCGTTCATACTTGGGACGGGGTCAACGAGCAGATCGGCCACGCTGTGCCGTACTGAACAGGGGGCGGGAAAGTGTCCGGAGACCGGCGGGTGCGGCGTACGCGGAGGCTGATCCAGGAGGCGCTGGTGGCGCTGATCCTGGACAAGGGCTATGACGCGGTGACCGTCACCGACATCATCGACCGCGCGGACGTGGGGCGCTCCACGTTCTACTCACACTTCACCGACAAGCAGGACGTGCTGCTCAGCAACCTCGACGCGCTCACCGCCCTGCACCGCCCGCCGGCCGACGGCCGGCCGGCCCGGCTGCTGGCGTTCAGCCTGCCGATGTTCGAGCATGTGCGCGAGCAGGAGCGGCTGGTGCGGGCGCTGCTGGGGCGGCGCGGCGGCGGACCGGTGTATGCGCGTGGGGAGCAGTTGCTCGCCGCCGTCGTCAGGGACGAGTTGCTGGGCGCGGGCGCCCGGCCGTCGGCCGCGCTCGACCTGCTGGTGGTGTGCGTGGTGGGCGCGTTCATGGGGTTGCTACGGGCGTGGCTGGACGGAGAGACGTCGGCCACGCCCGCCGAGCTGGACGCCGCCTTCCGCGCCGCCGTCGAGCCCGGCGTGTGTGCCGTGCTGAGCGGGAGCGGCTGGCAGCAGGCGTCACCGGGGGCGGCCCGCTCGCCCCTGTAGTCCTTGGCGTGGCCGCTCTCCACGAACGCCTCGCCTGCCGGCTGCGCGGCGGGTGGGCCGGCGCAGGATCACTGCGAGGTCTCCTGAGCGGCGGCCCTGATCCGCCCCGGGCCACGGCGGGTCCCGGAATCCGGCGCCGGCACGCGGGCCTTGTTCACCGCGATCGTGACGGTGATCAACAGGACGCAGCTCGCCGCGATCGCCGCGACCACACCGTGCACGCCGATCCAGGGTGTCGCGAGCGGCAGCGCCAGGACGACGACGGCGCAGACCGACAGCAGGACGGCATGAAGCACGGACTCCGCCACGATCCGCGCGTGCACCAGCCAGAGCAGCACGAGGAACACGCCGACCGGGATCGCGACGGCGTAGCCGACGGTGAGCGGTGCGGCCGTGATGGCGTGCCCGCTCTGCTCGACCGCGACTTCGAGGCCGGCACCGAGGGCGGCCAGGGCCGCGAAGAGGCCGTAGTGGCCGTACCCCCACACATATGAACGATCCCGGCGGTCGCGGAGCCCTTCACCGGCCTCCACCAGGAAGTACAACCACCACAGAGCGAACAGCACCACGAGACCCGAGACGGCGATCATGACGAAGGGGCTGCTGATCTCGCTCGTCTTGAGCGCTCCCGTGACGCCCCTGGACGCGGCGAGCACGCTCTCGCCGAGCAGGATGATCGTGAACAGGCCGTAACGCTCGGCGATGTGGTGCGGGTGCCAGGTGGTGGGTTCGGCCCGCTCCGCCCACAGGGGCACGGCCAGCTCGAGGACCGCCAGGATGACGAAGAGCGGCAGCTCGGCGGTCACGGGCGCCGCCATCGAGTGGTACATCCAGCCCACCGTGATGACGGAGATGCCGACGGCGTAGCGCAGCGCGGTACGGCGGCGCGCCGGATCCTCCAGACCGGCCCGCAACCACAGGAGGACGAGTCCGATCCGCATGATGACGTAGCCCAGCGTGACGACGCTGTAGTCGGCGCGCTCGATCGCAGCCGGCACACCGGCGGCCAGGACCAGCACGCCGGCCATCTGGACCATGGTCAGCACCCGGTAGACGACGTCGTCGGTGTCGTAGGACGACGCGAACCAGGTGAAGTTCATCCACGCCCACCAGATCGCGAAGAAGACCTGCAAGAACGGGATGATGGCGGCCAGAGCATGCCCTGCGGCGATCTCGTGGGCCAGTTGGGCGGTGACGGCCGCGACCGCGACCACGAAGGTGAGGTCGAACAGCAGCTCCAGTTGGCTGGCAGCGCGGTTCGGCTCATCGATGGGACGCGCGCTCATCCGGATCCGGATCCGGATGCTGGCTGGTGGCAAGGTCTCGCTCCTGTCGCTCCATGAGGCCGCTTTGCCAGGTAAGACAAGGCAGCGTTCCGGCACGTGACAGGTCGGCGCCGGAATCCTCCGACGACCGGTCCCAGCGGAGGTCGCACCCCGTTGAGCGCGCTCCGAGGGCGCGGTTCGGACGGAGCTCAGCTCAGGCGGGTTCGCAGGAGGCAGAATTCGTTGCCCTCGGGGTCGGCCAGGACGTGCCAGGACTCCTCGCCGGTCTGTCCGACGTCGGCCGGGCGCGCCCCGAGCTTCAGGAGGCGTTCGAGTTCGGCGTCCTGATCGCGGTCGGTGGCGTTGACGTCGAAGTGCAGCCGCAGCTTGTCCGCCTTGGGCTCGGTGGTAGGGCTGAAGACCAGAGTCGGCCGCAGCCCGCCGAACCCTTCCCGTGGCCCGATCTCCACCGCGCCGTCGTCCTCGGTGTCGAGCACGACGAAGCCCAGCACCTCGCACCAGAACGCCGCCAGCCGTTGCGGATCCCGGCAATCGATCACCAGCTCGGAAATTCGACAAGCCATGATCGGCACCCTACCGGGCGTACCTGAGGCCCACCCCGTAGCGCACACCATCCGCGGTGCCGCTCGCCGTTTTTAGGTGGCTTTGCGTTAGCTCTACGCCTTTCGAGGCACATGACGGTAGCCAGCGCACGAATGGGGGCTTGCGATGGCTGTCACGAACGTTTCCGCCGGAAACCCGACCCGCAGGAGCTGGAGCCAGCGGCGGTCCGCCAAGCGAGAGCGGCTGGAGGCGGTCCGGCCGTTCGTCTCCGGCCGGGTGGTCGAAGCCGGGAGCATGCGCGAGGCCCTGCAGGCGCTGCTGCGTCCCGGGGACCGGGTGGCGCTGGAGGGCGACAACCAGAAACAGGCCGACTTCCTGGCCGAAGCGCTGGCCGGGTGCGATCCGGCCGCCGTGCACGACCTGCACCTGCTGATCTCCTCGATCAGCCTCCGAGAGCACCTCGACGTGTTCGAGCGGGGCGTGGCCCGCCGGCTCGACTTCGCCTACGCCGGGCCGCAGAGCGTCCGCATGGCGCAGTTGCTCGCCGACGGCAAGGTGGAGGTCGGGGCGATCCACACCTACGTCGAGCTGTACGCCAGGATGTTCGTCGACCTCATCCCCGACGTCGCGCTGCTCTGCGCGGAGCAGGCCGATCACGACGGCAACCTGTACACCGGGGCGGACACCGAGGACACACCGACCATCGCCGAGGCCACGGCCTTCTCCGACGGCATCACCCTGGTCCAGGTGAACGAGATCGTCGACAAGCTGCCCAGGGTGGACATCCCGGGCGACTGGGTGGACCTGATCGTGCGGAGCCCGCGGCCGTTCATCCTGGAGCCCCTGTTCACCCGCGACCCTCGCCGCATCGGCCAGGTGGAGATCCTGATGGCCATGCTGGCCCTGCGCGGGATCTACGAGCGGCACACGGTGACCACGCTCAATCACGGAATCGGCTACGACACCGCCGCGATCGAGCTCCTCCTGCCCACGTACGGCGAGGAGCTCGGCCTGCGCGGGAAGATCTGCCGGCACTGGGCGCTCAACCCGCACCCGACGCTCATCCCCGCCATCGAGAGCGGCTGGGTCGAGTCGGTGCACTGCTTCGGCGGCGAACCCGGCACGGAGCGCTACGTCGCCGCCCGGCCGGACGTGTTCTTCACCGGCCGGGACGGCTCGCTCCGGTCGAACCGCGTGCTGTGCCAGCTCGCGGGCCAGTACGCCGTGGACCTGTTCATCGGGTCGTCGCTGCAGATCGACGCCGACGCGAACTCCTCGACGGTCACCGAGGGCCGGCTGAGCGGCTTCGGCGGGGCGCCCAACATGGGGCACGACCCCCATGGCCGCAGGCACGCCTCCCCGGCGTGGCTGGGCCTGCTCACCGGCGAGGCGCCGGCGCTGCGCGGGCGCAAGCTCGTCGCGCAGATCACCCAGACCTTCCGCTCCGGCGGCGCTCCGGCGTTCGTGGAGACCCTGGACGCGGTCCCCGTGGGCAAGGACGCCGGCATGCCCATCCCGCCGATCATGATCTATGGCGACGACGTCACCCACGTGGTGACCGAGGAGGGGGTCGCCTACCTCTACAAGGCCTCGGGCCTTGCCGAGCGGCGCGAGGCGGTGGCGGCGATCGCCGGCGCCACGCCGATCGGGCGTTCCATCGACGAGCACCGCGTCGAAGCGCTGCGCCGGGACGGTCTCGTCGCGCTGCCGGAAGACCTCAAGGTCGACGTCCGCAGGGCGAAGCGCTCCTTGCTGGCCGCCCGCAGCATCGAAGATCTCGTGGCCTGGTCAGGGGGGCTGTACGATCCGCCCGCCCAGTTCCGGACCTGGTGAGCGCGTGGTGACCGCGGACCGGTTCCAGGTGCGCGCGCCCGCGCCCGCCGTCCTCGCCGACACGGCGGTGCGGGCGCTGCGCGCCGAGGCCCGGCTGAGCCCCAAACCCGGCCTGGTCGACCGCCGCGGAGGCGGTGCGCACGACGACATGGACCTGCCGCTCCTGCTGGTCTCCGCGGAGGCGCTG
>NZ_JBQQCB010000200.1:0-12071 GCF_052246675.1 Nonomuraea sp. KM90
CCGGCAGGGCGCGTGCCGGCACGTTCGGGAGCCGGCCGGGATCTTGGTACTGGTGGTGCGCGTCGACTTCATCGACCGGTGCGCGGCCCACCCGGCGCTGGCGCGGGCGCTGGAGCAGCGGGCGTTCGTACTGGGCCCGATGAGCGAACCGGAACTGCGCCGCGCAATCACCGGCCCGGCCGCGGCGGCCGGGCTGCGCCTCCAGGACGGCCTGGCCGAGCAGGTGGTGCGCGACCTGATCGCCCACACCCAGGCCACCACCGGCGGGTCGCCCGGCGGCGGCTCGGTGGTCGGGGCGCTGCCACTGCTGTCGATGGCGATGGTGCGCACCTGGCACCATCGCCACGACGGACAGTTGACCCTGCACGGCTACGACCGCTCCGGCGGTGTCGCCTCCGCCGTCGAGGACGCCGCCGAGGACGCCTACCGCGACCTGCCCCCGCGGCAGCAGGAGGCCGTCCAAGGGGTCTTGCTGGCGCTGACTCTCATCGGTGTCGATGGGCAGGTCGTGCGGCAGCGCGCGAGCGTCAGTGAGCTGGCCGTCCGCTGCGAGCCGGCCGAGCCCGAGGTGGTCCGCCACGTCGTGGCGGCCTTCACCCGCGCCCGGCTGATGGTGACCGGTGCCGCATCATCTGCCCCCGTACCCGCGCCCGCCGATGCACCGGGCGTGTCCACCACGGCGGCGGCCGATCCTCCGGCCGAGCTCCCGGACCCGGCACCAGACGGCACTGTCGAACTCGCCCACGACGTCCTGCTCACCGCCTGGCCACGCCTGCGCTCCTGGCTGGCCGAAAACCAAGCCGATCGCCGGCTGCACGGCGAGATCTGCCAGGACGCCACCGAATGGGAGCAGACCGGCCAGGACGCGTCGTTCCTGTACCGCGGCACCCGCCTGGAAACCGCCCAGCAAGCTGCGGCGAACTGGCACGCCACCCCCGGCCGCCACCTCAGGCTGCCCGAAGTCGCCACCGCCTTCCTGCACGCCGGCGCCCGCGCCGCCACCCGCACCCGGCGCCGCCAGCAGGCCCTGTTCTCCACCCTGGCCGGACTCCTGATCATCGCGATCATCACCGCGATAACCGCCGTGCGCATCGCCCAGGACGCCGAACAGCAACGCACCGAGGCGCTGGTCGGCCAGCTGGCCGCCTACAGCCAATCCTTGCCCGGCGACCCGGTGACGGCGGCGCGCCTGGCAGCGGCGGCCTGGGCGATCGCCCCGACCGACGACGCCCGCACCAGCATGTACGCGGTGGTCAGTCAGCCTGCACGGGGCGTCCTGCGAGTTCACGACAGCTGGGAGCCCTCGGTGGCGTTCAGCCCGGACGGCACCCGCCTGGCCAGCGCTAGCGACGACAAGACGGTGCAGATCTGGGATGCGGACACCGGCCGCCCGATCCGCACCCTCACCGGCCACACCGACCATGTGATATCGGTGGCGTTCAGCCCGGACGGCACCCGCCTGGCCAGCGCCAGCTTCGACAAGACGGTGCGGGTATGGGATGCGGCCACCGGCAACCCGATCCACACTCTCACCGGCCACACCGACCGGGTGACCTCGGTGGCGTTCAGCCCGGACGGCACCCGCCTGGCCAGCGCCACTTGGGATCAGACGGTGCGGATCTGGGATGCGGCCACCGGCAACCCGATCCGCACCCTCACCGGCCGCACCTCCACGGTGACCTCGGTGGCGTTCAGCCCGGACGGCACCCGTCTGGCCAGCGCTAGCGACGACAAGACGGTGCGGGTGTGGAATGTCGACACCGGCCGCCTGATCCGCACCCTTACCGGCCACACCGACCGGGTGACCTCGGTGGCGTTCGACCGGGACGGTAAGCGCCTGGCCAGCGCTAGCGACGACAAGACGGTGCGGGTATGGGATGCGGACATCGGCAACCCGGTCCGCAACCCGATCCGCACTCTTACCGGCCACACCGGCCATGTGTACGCGGTGGCGTTCAGCCCGGACGGCACCCGCCTGGCCAGCGGCGGCAGCGACGCGACGGTGCGGGTGTGGGATGTGGCCGTCGGGCACCAGCTCGGCGCCCCCCTCACCGGCCACACCGGCTCGGTAATCTCGGTGGCGTTCGGCCCGGACAGCAAGCACCTGGCCAGCGCAGACAACGAGCAGACGGTGCGGGTGTGGGATGCGGCCACCGGCCGCCCGATCCGCACCCTTACCGGCCACACCGACCGGGTGAGCTCGGTGGCGTTCAGCCCGGACGGCACCCGCCTGGTCAGCGCCGACGTCGATGGGACGGTGCGGATCTGGGATGCGGCCACCGGAAACCCGATCCGCACCCTCACCGGCCACACCGGCAGGCATTCGGTGGTGTTCAGCCCGGATAGTAAGCGCCTGGCCAGCGCTGGCGATGACTACGGGAGGGTTTGGTTGTGGGATGTGGACACCGGCCGCCAGCTCGGCGCCCCCCTCACCGGCCACACCCGCCCGGTAGTCTCGGTGGCGTTCAGTCCAGACGGCACCCGCCTGGCCAGCGCCAGTTGGGATCAGACGGTGCGGATTTGGAATGCGGCCACCGGCCGCCCGATCAGCACCATCACCGGCCCGGTGCTCTCGGCGGCGTTCGACCGGGACGGTAAGCGCCTGGCCAGCGCTGGCGCTGACGCAACGGTGCGGGTGTGGGATGCGGCCACCGGCCGCCAGCTCGGCGCCCCCCTCACCGGCCACACCGGCACGGTGCTCTCGGTGGCGTTCGACCGGGACGGCACGCGCCTGGCCAGCGCTGGCGACGACAAGACTGTGCGGATCTGGGACGTTGCCTTGCCGCCTGATCTTCCTCATCTTCTTCAAGAGGTCTGTGACATCGCGATCCGGCCGTTCACGCCTCAGGAGTGGCAGCAGTACATCCCCGGTGAGCAATACCAGAGTAGCTGTCCCGCTCGCTGAGCGGAACGCCCCCGAGGCCGTGTGCGGTGCCAAAACGCCGATGCTGTTGCTGAGCTGGGCATTTGCAAGGCGGTCAGGCTGCTCTTTGGTATTCGCTGATAAGTCCGGTGACAGCCCTTCGACGGTGGATTCGGGCGGTCATGTCGATCACTTCACTGGGGTCGTGCATCGGCGGGCGGAGCGAACGGCCCTGATGCGGGCGATGCTGGTTGAAGTGGCGTTCATAGGCGGCCAGAACTGTACGCAGGTGCCGTTCACCGTAGATGATCAGGTGGTCGAGGCATTCGCGCCGAAGCGTGCCGACGAACCGCTCGGCGAACGCGTTCGCCCGTGGCGAGCGCGGCGGAATCTTCAGGACGCGCATGCCCGCGCCGATGAGCACCTCGTCGAATGCTCTGCCGAACTTGCCGTCCCTGTCCCGGATCAGGAACCGGAACCTGTCGGCTCGCTCGCCCAGTTCCATCAGCAGATTGCGTGCCTGCTGCGCCGTCCAGGCGCCGGTTGGATGAGCCGTGGCACCGAGGATGTGCACGCGCCGCGTTTCGATCTCCATGACGAACAACACGTACAGGCGCTTGAGGAACACCGTATCGACGTGGAGAAAGTCGCATGCCAGGATGCCGGAGGCTTGAGAGACGAGGAACCGGCGCCAGGTCGGTGAAGCCCGGCGCGGCACGGGCCCCAATCCCGCCGCCGCCAGGACCCGGCGGCCCGTCCCCTCTCCCACCCTGTAGCCAAGACCTAGGAGCTCACCCTGGATGCGCCGATGTCCCCAGCGTGGATTCTCCCGAGCCAACCGGACGATCAGATCGCGGATCTCTTCGGAGATCGGGGGCCGGCCCTGCTTGGCGGGGTAGGTCCACTTCTTCTTGACCAGCCTGCGATGCCAGGCCAGCAGCGTGCCGGGCGTCACGATGCGATGCAGTCGAAGACGCGGGTAACAGCCTTGCCAGCGCGGCCAGCAGCGCCCGATCGGCCCAGTCCGGCCTGGGCTGGGCGACCTGGCGACGCAGCACCGCGACCTCATGCCGCAACACCAAGATCTCCACCTCTTTGGAGGCACTGCCCCGTGTGAGCAGCACCAGCCAGCCGAACACCCTGACCACCAGCAGATACAGAAGTCGAAACAGCACGAGAGTCAAGCCTAGAAGACCAGGTCAGACCCGCTGCAATCAGTTCTGGCACCGGACAGGCCGCCGCATGGGAGGATGACGACCCAGCACACTCGCGCAAGCGGGAACTGCTGCAGGACATCGTCACCGCGCTGGTGCTCACCCCGGTGCGCTGGGCCAAAGGCCGGGGCTACCTCCGCCACTTCCGCGGCGACATCGGCATCGACACCACCGCCACCCCCGTCTTCGCCCGCCCACCCCGCGCCCGCCGCTCCACCGGCGAACTCATCGCCTCCACCGAGATCACCGCAGGCTGGCACCACTCGGCCGGAAACGGCCCACCCGAGTACGGCTACAGCGCCACCCTCACCGTTGCCGCCCGCACACGCCTGGCACTCGGCTCCTTCCCGCAACTGGCGCTCGGCCTGGTCCTCGACACCCCGCACAAACGCATCGGCGAAAATGCCATCGCCACCCTCAAACCCCTGGCCACGATCGGCTTCCCCACGGGCTTCGCCGTCGCCGACCGCGCCTACACCGACCAGGCCGCCGATCATTTCGCCCGGCCCGCACGCGAACTCGGCTACAAGCTCGCACTCGATTACAAAGTGGATCAACGGGGAGTGCAGGGCAGCGTCCACGACACCCCGCTCATCGACGGCTCCCCGGCCTGCCCGCTGATGCCCGACAGGCTCGCCCAGGCGACCAGCGGCCTGGACGACGCCGCCGTCCGCACACCATCGGAAGAGCTCGCCGCCTTGATCGCCGCGCGAGAGCCGTACTTGCTGCGCCTTAAACAGAGCGCGAACGCAAACGGCGCCGTCCGCTTCCAGTGCCCGGCAGCAGGCACCTCCCCATCGGTCACCTGCCCCCGCTTCGGCCGCCTCCACCAGCGTGGACCCAGCCGACCCACCGCAGTCGACCTGACCGACGCCCGACAGCGAGCCGCCCACCCCGCGGCCAGACCCCGCGTCCTGCCACCGCAGCCTGATCTGAAGACCGACCAACTGCCGAAGATCTGCAGCCAGCACACCATCACCATCCGCAAGGACGATCTCGGCCATCTCGATAAGTTCCGCCAGGACCTGGCCTATCTGAGTTCCGCCTGGATCGGGACCTACAAGTCTGTCCGGGCCAACACCGAAGGCATCAACGGCAGACTCAAGGGACACGACCTCGACCTCGGCGATCCCAAGAACCGGCTCGCCCACGGCCGCGTCGCCCAGACCATCCTGGTCGCGCTGCTCGTCACCGTCGCCAACGAGCACTTCCTCGACCAGTGGCGCCACATCCACCAGCCCCAAGACGAACCCGCTACACTCGCCGACACTTCGCAGACTCCAGCCGGGACCTTCGACGGCACACCACCCGCAGGCCAGAGCAGGCCACCACCCGCCCCATAAGCCGCAAAACCCGCCACTCTGTCGCAGCACCCCGCTCACCGTCGGCTTCGCCATGCCCAACGGCCGGATCTCGCTCCCCCACCAGCGGCCTGACACCACCCGGGCCTTCCCAGAAGCTGACTCCGCAGTCCCCGAACCAGGACGAACCCGATTCGGAAACCCCTGAAACGACAAGATCCCGCCCGATCTCAACGATCAGACGGGATCCCGTCAACTTCAGTCCGGCCGTCTCAAGAACGGCCCCTACAGGCAAGGCAGGGAGTCAGCCAAGGCCATCCGGGTTACCGTCGTCCTCGTGGACACCTCCCAGACCCCCGCCTCTGATGGCCAACCTCACAGCAACCGGGCCACGGCCGACATGTTCTACAAGTTCGCCGGGCACGCCTACGGCAGTATCGGCTACGAGGACAAGACTGCGGCTGAGCTGGCCGATCGGC
Source organism: Nonomuraea sp. KM90 (assembly GCF_052246675.1). Classification (NCBI taxonomy): domain Bacteria; kingdom Bacillati; phylum Actinomycetota; class Actinomycetes; order Streptosporangiales; family Streptosporangiaceae; genus Nonomuraea; species Nonomuraea sp. KM90. Next base: position 5,858 of record NZ_JBQQCB010000200.1, read on the forward strand.
CTGCCGTCGAGCTGCTGGCTGATGCGCAGCTGTTGATGCTCCAGGCGATCTACCACGAGCTGCGCCACGGCCACGACCAGGCGGTGGCCCAGACGGCGGCCTTGGCGGAGCACTCCGAAGCGTTGAGAGATCACGCCGATCAGATGGCCAGGCTGGGCAGCGATCTGAGGGGCCACGGCGACGCACTCGACCGCCACCGGTAGCGGTAGCGGTAGCAACCAGGGGAGTCTGCCGATTGTCCCGCGCGCCTCAAGCCATGACCTTCGGCAACTCGGCGTCCTGCACATCGCAGATGCATGAGCCGACGCAGTCTCAGTTGAGCTGACACGTCCGGAGGATGTCTCGCTTGACCTGACGCACGGCCGCTAGGGTGTTTCGACGACGGCGTATGGTTCCGGTCGAACGCGGCGAATTCGAAGTGTTCACACTAATGAAAGGGCGACCTGGATGACGTCAATTGAGGCTCCGCGGCGAATTTCGGAAGTGTCTCGGACTATCGAAGTGACGCCTGGTTCTCTGCCGGCCTCGGAATCGGAGAGGTTGGCAAGATTCCTCGAATCTGCCGAACCCCTGATCATCTCGCCAGGGATGATTGCTGACCCTTTCTCTGATGGAGAGAATATGCGGGTCCGCGTCGGAGTCATGACGGATGGCGAGTGGGTGTGGCAGTTGGCGTGGGCCGACTATGTCGCTCTGCATAGGATTGCGCCACCGCAAGACTTCCTCGACCATGTCAAGGAGATTAACTTCACGGCCCCAGAGATTCCCGTCGATCGACTGATGGGAATCATTGAGGCCTTGGGGCTGCCACTACCCACTTGATGGCGACCGGTCTCGTCGATTTTCGCGGGTGGTTAAGTTCGACGGACAGAGCTACACCGCCCGGGTCCGAGCGTCCGCCTTCTGTCCGCATCAGATCCACTGAGCCATGAGCCTGCCGACCGGCTCAGCGCATCTGATGCATCCCAGGCAGGCGCGTCACGCCCGGCATCACTTCTCTTGAGTCAGGACAAACGGATATAAGGGGAGAAACCGAATGTCACGCGACATTCACACCTTTGCCATCTCGGCCAGTCTCGATCCGGACGAACACCCCGAAGAGGCGGCAGCCTGGGATCACCTGGCCGAGAAGGTGCGCGAGCTCCTCGCCGGGGCAGGAACCGACCCGAAGCTGGCGGCCATCGCCGACGCGCTCGACCCGACCTGGAGCCTGGAGGTCAGCCACGGGCCGTACCGGGCATACCCGGCCGAGGACGGCCACGCGTGACCGCGCCGCGCGCTGCCGCCCGCCCCCTGGCCAGCTTGCCCACCATCTCGCCCCACCACCCGCCTGACGGCCCCGCTCAACAGCCCGGCCGCCAGCCAGCCGCCGCGCCGCCGGAGGTTCTCAAGGCGGTGATGACGTCCTGGTCCAAGTGCATCCCGGCAGCGTCGTGGTGAGCACGCACGGTGGTGGAGTCGACACTGACCAGGGACAGGTCCACCTCACCCCGCTTCGCGGCCTCCGCGATCAGGCCCTCCAGCAGAGCCTCAAAAGCACCCGCGTCACGCCACTGCCGGAAGCGGTTGGAAACAGTCGACCACGCGCCGAACTCCTGCGGCATCTCCCGCCACTGCCCGCCGGTCTTGAACCGCCAGATCACACCCTCGAACTGCTGCCGCAGCCGCTCAGGGTACGGACCGTACTCGCCGATCGGCAGGTACGGCCCGATGGACTCCCACTCCTCGTCCGTCAGTTGCATGCGCGTCACGCAAGAAGATCTAGTGGTCCAGACCCCGCCGCGAGGGCGAATCCCGCAGATTGATCACAACTCGCGCCCTAGAGGGCCGTTCTTGAAACGGCCGGACTGAAGTTGACGGGATCCCGTCTGATCGTTGAGATCGGGTGTGTCCAGTTTTCTCGCGAGTGATGCGAAAGCGCTCGACGTCCTGCTCGGCCGCGGCCACCTGCGGGTGGATCCGCGGTATTGGGGGCGAAGGCGCCGGAGGTGTGTCCGGCGTTTCCAGCCTCACCTTCATCTCCATCCCGGGCGGCAGTCTCAGCGCGGCGACGCCATGGCGCAAATTGTGGAAGGGGTGGGCGGAAAGCCCGTGAGGCAGGCCGGCCGCAGGGAGGGTTGGAGATTCCTTGAGGGCATGGGCGGCTGCTGTCGCGCTGAGTGATCACGAATCCGCTGTCGGTCCAGGCCTCGCTCATGGCAGGCGTTTCTGGAGATGCTGCCGGGGAGGCGTGCATGACTCCTGCCGCCCTGTCCTAACTCGGCTCTGCGGGTCGGTATTTAGGTAAGTGACAGGGACAAGCTCGTCCGCCGGATCGGGACGATGATGCCGACAGTACATTTCGCCCGCATCGCCGAAGCCTCATGCCTTCATGTTCCGGGGCGGCAGCGAAGCCGTCATGCATGCAAGCGGCTGGCCATGTGCGTGAGGCCGGCCTTGTTCCATCACGCCCATACCGACAGTGCGCCCAGGCGGAGCCTGCACGTGGGTCGGGACACGTGACCAGCGGATATCGCTTGACGTGGGCGGTGGAGGTGGGCGTCGATACCGACCGCCCCGGGCCAATCGGTGGCTCCCGACCGTCCCGCTGCGGCCCCTACGGGCCTGTGTGGGCCGACAGGGGCCCAGTCGGTCTGGGCGGAGCATGCGCATGCCGCATTCCCGGGGGACGCTGCGCGGTGACCCTGTGCGGGCATCGGCCCGATGAGTAAGGCCGCCGGTGGCGTCCCGCACGGGCGACAACGCAGCTGTGGTCCTCGGCGGCGGGGCGGGCCGCAGGAAGTGCGGCGTCGGGCAAGCCGGCGGCGTGATATCAGCGAACAAGAGGAAGGGCGCGACAGCGACGGTGAATGGAACCACCTTCAAGACGTGTTCCTGCCGGGACGAGGCGACCGGCAAGCGGCTGGGCAAGGCCTGCCCGAAGCTGCGCCGCCCGGGCGGAGGCGGGAAGTGGTGCAGTGCCCACGGCCGGTGGGCCTACCAGCTCGAGCTGCCCGCGCACGCGGACGGTCGGCGGCGCGACCCGCTGCGACGGCGCGGCTTTGCCACGCTCGAGGAGGTGGAGGCCGAGCTGGAGCACGCCCGGGCGCTGCTGGCGCTGGATGAGGAGCCGGTGGGTGGCCGCCTGGCCTAGAAATGTGTAGGTGTGCGAGGGCGTCCAGACCATCACGGGCGACGGCCGGGGCACGGACGCGTCCAGCAGGGCGCGGGCGCGGTGTACCCGAGGCGGGCGCGGCCGGTGTACGGGCAGATATCGGCGGCGGACGGCCGCGTCAGCGGCCGTGTCAGCGCGACATCGGCCGGGCATCAGAGCGGTCCGGGACCGTAACGACCATGAACGGTTCAGTGATCGCGGCCGCGACGCCGCGTAAGGCGTACGAGGACAAGATCGTCCTGAACGGCATCGACTTTCGCCACACCATGCGGGGCCCGCTGGCCCGCTACGACGCCATGCTTGGGAGGCTCGTGGCCATCGGGGTCATCATCGGGCTCGTGCCGGCTGGCAAGAAGGGGCCGAGGGCGCGGCCATCAGCTCCATCGTCGTTCACCCCGCTCATCGAGACCCTGCGCGGCCTGCTGACCGGCCCGCCGTCGGCGGGCCAGGTCATCATGGCGATCGCCGGGTGCGCCGGGCTCTCTTTGCTCGGCTACCTGTGGGTACGCGCGCAGTTCACGACGCGAGCATGAGTTTGGCCGGCTCGCGCCGGTCAAAGCTGCCGACCGGCCCGGGTCAGCACCTCGGCGATCAACGGGTGATACGTGTGCTCCTCAGCCGTGGACAGCAACGGCATGAAACTCGCTTGTCGCAGCGACAAAGGCCTCTGCTCATGGCCAGCCCAGGACGAGCCTGAGAACGGGAATTCTTCCTTACCGCATCCTCGCAGGCGGCAGGTCGTCGCTTCGCGGGATGGCGCCGGTGTGCCGTGGCGGCGTACAACCGGGAGCTGTGACATCAGCCCATCACTCTGTCCGACGTCGGCCAGAACGTCCGCTGCTCGGGATCGGGTGTGCGGCCCAGGTTGTTCAGCTCGACCGGTGCGTATGCCGCCAGCAGTGCCCCTGGGCCACAGCGAAGCTCCGCGTGCAAGATGATCTGTGGAAGACCCTTGCTACTGCGGACGCGTGATCACTCTCGGCAGCAGGTCACGGCAGGCATGGTCAAGAGAGACCGAAATGATCGGAACGGCCGCTACCGGCTCGGCCGCAGGGATGACATGAAACTGCTGGAAGGAGTGTCCGATGGCCGCTCGGATCAAGGTAGGGACCACCCGGTGGCAGCCGTGCTGGCGCTTGCCGCGGCGGCCACCGTGGCCGGGATGAAGGGCTACACCGCGGTCAGCGGCTGGATCGCCGACGTGCCCACCGAGGTCCAGGCCGACCTGTACATGCGCGCGGGCGCCGCGCCCGCCGCCCGCCCAGCAGGTCCACAATCTGGCGCATCTTGTCGGCCACCGACGCCGACGCCCTGGACGCCGCGATCGGTACCTGGCTGACCGCCACCCTCCTGACCCGCCAGAACGAGCACGACACCGTGACCAGCGGCGACACCGGCGACAGCGGGCGTACGGCGTTGACACACCTGCGCCTGGACGGCAGGACCATCCGCGGCGCCACGAGTGCCGACGGCACCCAGCGGCACCTGATCGCCGCCCTGCTCGGCCCGCCCGACCAAGCTGTCGTGGCGGCCTCGGCCGAGGTGGACGGCGCCAAGCCGCGGGAGACCATCGCCGTCCGCAACCTGGTAAAGACCGAGACCTGACCGGCGTGATCGTTACCGGCGACGCGCTCCACACCGTCGAGGCCACCGCTGAGCTGATCCGCGCCCACGGCGGCCACTTCGTCTTGCCGGTCAAAGAAAACCACCGCGCGCTGTTCGACGCGCGCAACGCCCTGCCCTGGCGAACCGTCCCGCACGCGCACACCAGTATCGACATCGGACACGGGCGAATCGCCACCCACACCATCCAGGTCCTGCCCGCTCCCGCACGCCTGCCGTTCCCACACGTCAGCCAGATCCGGCTGATCGAACGCTACGTCACCACCCGCGACGGCACCCCGATCTCCACCATCGCCCAGCTCGGCGTCACCAGCGCCGGCCCCGATCTGGTCACCCCCGCCGACCTGGCCCGCGTGGCTCGCCTGGTCCGCGTCCGGTGGGGCATCGAAGTCGTGCACTGGATCCGCGACACCCTGTTCAGCGAGGACGACTCCCGTGTCCGCATCCGCTCCGGACCCTGCGTCCTGGCATCCCTGCGCAACCTCGCCATCAGCGCGCTCCGCCTGGCCGGACGTACCGACATCGCCGAAGCCACCCGCTGGGCCTGCCGCTACATGACCAGGCCCTTCACCATCCTCGGGCTCATATCATGATCTTGAAACGACCGTGCCGGTACTTGGTCGCCGGCCGGGTAAGGCCCCGAGCGGCCCGGTCGGCACGGCGTTCCAGAGGATCTTCTTGAGGCGGGCTGGCGGTGGGCTTTTGTGGTGCCGGAGTTACCGCACCACTTCCGCGTTGATCTGCAGCCAGACGGTCGGCGACCACTGGGTGCACTTGGACCTGCCACCCCCGCTGCCGCGGTTGCAGGCCTGGACGGTGAAGGGATAGGCCCGCGGCTCTGAGCCCGAAACGCGCCACGTCGTGACCCGCTTCAATCCACCAGGGACCTCGCGCTGATTCCCGTAGCCGCGGATATTGTAATGAGTCGATTTATACCCGCCGTAGTACACCTTCATAGTGCCGGCGCATGAATCGTAGATGGCGCCCAGATAGGGGCTGGCGTCGAACTCGTACCGAGGAGGGTATCCGCCGATGTTCCGGCCGCCCGCGCCGAAGGTGAGGGTGCCCAGATTCACGTAGCAGTCGGCCGACTTCGCCTGCTGAGCCGCGTCGGCGGTGGCGGCCGTCGGCAGCATGATGCCCGCCGCGGTGAGAACGGCTGCGGCGACGGCCATTGCGCGAGGAAGTTTCAGGTCATTCATGACGCTCCTACCCAGACGATTTGCTCTGGGCTCAGTACATGACGGGGAACAGTGGAACGGCATGAGTACCCCGTACTCAATCCCCGGACGCGATTTCCGGTACCTGGCCGGCTAGTACTCCAGTGACACTTCGCGATCATGGTTCGGATCTGCGCTGGTAGTGGCAGTGCCGGGCGGTGGCCTGGTGGCGTCGGCGCCAGTCTGACCAGCGCAGAAGATCCGCGACGGAGCGGTG
>NZ_JBQQCB010000201.1:0-11822 GCF_052246675.1 Nonomuraea sp. KM90
CGCTGGGCTGGCCGTCCCGGATCAGGCGGGCCATGACGGCGCCGCAGCCGGTGATCTGCGCGCCTTCCCAGAGTAGGTCGGCTTCGTGTACGGGTTGAGCTCGCCGTCGGCGCTTGGCGAGTGTGCCGCCCGCGCGCAACCGGCCGCCTCTCCGACACCGGTGCGGAAGGCGCGGTGCAGGGCACGGGCCTGCGGGGGCGCGGAATCACCTGCCGGATGATGGCGGTGCCCAGAGCGTCCCACAGGCTGGGCTCACGGAGCCGCTGCACGGGGCCGAGCCGCCACACGGCGGCGGAAAGCCCATGGGCAGGCGGGCGCCGTCGGCCAGGATGACAGGATCGTGGGTGTCGATGACTGGGACTGGGCCGCTGCCCGACAGCCGGGTCATGGACGGGCCGGGCTCAGCGGTGATCAACCACACACAGGCGGGGGTTTACGCCGCGCGGGCGGGCGTCCCGTGCGGGGGCAGGTCCCACCCGGGTGGCCGAGCATCAGCGTCATCGTCGGTTCCCGTGGTTGACATCACCAGGTCGGCGCCACGCTACGGGACGCCGGGCAGATACCGCTGGGGATCGGGACGGGCGGGTAGACCAGGCCGGTCAGGGCTCTCGGGGATCCTCCTGGTGATGTGCGGCGGCAGCGGGGTGGGGCCGTGAGACCGAACCTCACCGTGTCCGAAGGGTCTGGTCTCACGGCCATCATCCGCCCGGGCCGGATGGCAGTCCGACCGGAGCGGAATGGGCCGCGCCGGGCGGGGCACAGCCCGTGGGAAGGCTCAGGTTGAGCGCAGCCGGTGACCTACCCACTTCAGGCCCGCGGGTCTGATCGGCCCGGCGGGCGTCTGCCGGGTCAGCATCTGGTGCAGGGTCCAGGCCGCGATGAGGGCCGTCACCGCGTCGTGCGGCGCGGTCCGCCAGCACGGGATCGAGGTGGCCAAAAGCTCCTCCACCCGCTTCGGCGGCCACCCGGCATAGATCAGGTGCACCCCGAACGGCACCAGCTCCGCCCAGGCGGCGCCGTACGCCGCCTTCGACCAGTCCAGCACGACGACGCGCGGGGTGTGGTCCACGAGCAGGTGGTGCGGGGTGAACTGGCCGTGCACGAGCGTGGAGCCGGTCACCGCGGCGAAGTCCATGCGGGCCAGCGCCGCTTCCCACACATCCGCTTCCGCCGCCGGGAACACGCGTGTGTCGAGGATCCGGCGAGCGTCCTCCACCACCTGCATGAGGTCGTCCTCGACCAGCGGTGCGCCGTCCGGCACGCTGGCGGCGGTGAACCGCTCACTGAACGTTTCCAGCGTAAACAGGATGGGGTCCAGGTTGGGCGATCCGGCCGACAGGCGCGGCGTGCGCGCGTGGTCGTTGATGTATCGGCTGATGAGCACGTGCGTTGCGTCGATCGTGCCGTGCCACACCAGTGGCGGGGCCGGGAGGTCGTCGCGGTGCGTGATAGCCCACTGCTCGCGCATGACCGCTGCGCCTGCGTCGGTGTCCTTGAGCGCGGCCTTGACGACGACGCCGCCGGCGTCGGTGGTGTGCAGGTGGGTGACCAGCGGGCCGCCGGCGGTGCTGGCGGGCAGGGGGATGACGTCCCGTATCTGCCCGCACTGGCTGATGATCGCCTCAACGACAGTGTCGTCGAGGTCCTCCCAGCGCAGGCGAGTCATGACAGCTCCAGGTGCCGGAATCCTCCGTACACGGCGTCCTTCATGTGAGTCGCTCCTTCGTGGATGTCGAGTCGATACGTCGGCGGGGTGCTTCGGGGGCGGCAGGGTGGGGAGCCAGAAATCGACCATGCCTTCCACGGTGATGTCGGGCCGGAGCATCCGTTTCTCCCTGTTGTGCGGTGAGTGGCGCGGGGGTGGCGCGCTTCACGAGCGAAGCCGGGCTCTTCCTATCGGAAGGCCGGCCCTCTGGTTGCGAAACCAGCGATATTGCCCCGGTCCGGGCCTGTGCCGGGGCGTACTGCTGCCGCCCATCACGGGGGCTCGGCCCGCAGCTGAAGCACCAGCGTGTGCGTGGTCACGGGACCAGCGTCCGCAGAGCGGAGGGCGCCCGGCGGATCGGCTTTCCTGACGGGCCTGCTGGGCCTGCCGGGCTCCAGCCACCTACCCCGAACAGACAGAGGCGGGTTGAGCGCGTAGTGGATGTAGAAGAAGACGCACATGATGGGGCCTTCGTGAGATGGCGGGGCGTTCTGAGCCGGCGCGTTGAGGGAGGAAGACGGGCGGGCGGCCGGGCAGACCCGCCTTCCTCCGTCAGGCCGCACGTGGGCAGCGCGCCGATGAGGTGAGCTCGCCGGGCCCTCCAGGGTGTGGGAATTCCGGCGGCCTGACGTTGGGACTCGTGCACCACGACGGATGCGGCTACCGCCGTGGTGCACGAGCGCGAGGGGCGCGGGCCGACGGGCTGAGATCCGGAATGGGACCGGCCCGAGCCGAGCACGCGGCACGGCATGGGCGAGCGCCCTGAGCCCGCGCCGTACCGCACCCTGAAGCATCCCGCCTGCAAGCGAGCCGTGCATCGCCACGGCTGCTCCGATCACCCGGCCTCCCTGGAGGCGAGGGGAAGACTTCCCGCAAGGATGTGCGGCTGCGCGGCCAGCTCAGCGGGCGAGCGCCACAGATCTCTTGCCGCGCAGTTCATGCGCTCCAGGAGTTCCTCCGGCTGGTCGGCCTCGACGACGAGGCCGGGAGCAGGGCAATACCCCTGGTAGAACACGACCAGACGGCGATCGCGTCGCGAGTACATCAGCCACGAGTCGGGCTGGCGGCGCTGCGGCCAGCGTCGGACGAAGGCGGCCCTTCCTCGTCTGCGTCGAAGTAGACGTTGATGTCGGTGCTCTCGTCGAGATCGAGCATGGTTCCTCCGTTCGTGACGAGGCGGCAACGGATCGAGCGGCGCAGGCCTGGCGGGGTCTAGGGTCGCGGACCTCGCCCGGCCTGCGACCAGGGTGCGCGGGGCGGCGGGGACAACTTCACCGGGCCGCTCCCGCACGATCGGGGCGGGCATCATTCGCGTGTGGCCAGCCACATGAGGAAGTGCGGCTGCTCCGAGGGCGGGCCAGGCTCCGGCATGAACTCGGTCGTCTGCACCACCCCGGGTTCCCGCAGGGTGAACCGGCCGGCCAGGGAGGTGATCTCCTCCCGGGTGCGGGGGTAGATGTCGATGCCGTGCGCGGCCTTGTACGCGGCCGTGCCGGCGGTCACCTTCACCGGGTCCACGCCGGCGGTGAACAGGTGTGTGGCAACCGCGACGCTCCCCGGAGCCAGGTGTTCCCACAGCGCGTCGAGGAGGACGCGTGCTTCCTGCATCGTCAGGAAGTGCAGCACCGCGCCGAGGATCATCACGGGCCGCCCGCGCATGTCGAGATGGTCGTGGAGTGCTGCCAGTACGGCGGGCACGTCGCGCAGGTCTCCCTGCACCACGGCCACCCCTGGTCCGCCGAGCAGTGCCCGCCCGGCCGTGATGGCGGTGAGGTCGGAGTCCAGCAGCAGCCACCGCCGCTCCGGCTGCTCCGCTTCAGCCACCGTGGTGAGGTCGGGCAGTTTGCGCTTGTTCAGCCTCTGCATCGGCCGGCCGCCACCGAAGTCGGCGAACTGGGTGTAGCCCTGGCGGGCGAGGTGCTTCACTGCGCGGCCGAGTGCGGCCAAGTTCTCTTGCGCCACCTCATCCACGTCCACGCCGGTGAGCGCCTGGCGCAGTTCGGCGACCGCTTTGCGGTCCGCGGCGTAGGCGTCGTTCGCACCTTGGAGCGCGGCATACGTACGTGACGGGGCGGCAGCGAACGGGTTGAACTTGCTGCCGGGTCCGCCGGGGCTGTCGCTCATCATGTGGTCCTCAGAGTGCTTGCTCGGATCGCTGCGGGGGCGGCGGAGACGGATCCTCTCTGGCGCCTTGTTGGGAACGTGAGTCAGTAAACGCTCCGCGCACCCTCGCGGTCACCCGGCGTGGCGACATATTTTCTATGCAGAGCTCACCTTGCTTGACCTGGTGTTTTGTGCGCGGCCAGGGTCGTTCTATGTCAGCGGTTCGGGGCGTGTCCGGAATGTGTGGTTGCCGAACACCCCTTGGTGACCGCAACCTTCTGGCAGAGCCTCACAAGGGAGAGCCTCACCGTGGTCAACGACATGAGGCGCAAGGTGAATCGCCTGCGCGCGCAGATGCTCCAGCAGAACCGCACAGTCGATGACATAGCGGTGGAGATCCGCATCCATTTCGGCTTATCGCCACTGGCCGCCTACCGGACGGCCCACGGCATGTCTCAGCCGGAAGTTGTCGATCACTATCGGGGGCAGTCACCGTCAGCGGTCATGGATCAGCCGCTGTTGTCGCGGCTGGAGATGTTCCCCGCGTTCGGCTCCAGGGCGCCGCTCGCCACGCACATCATCACGCTGGCCAGCATCTACCGCACTACGCCGCTCACGCTCCTGGATCCGACCGCGCTGGACAGGCTGGACCCGCAGGAGCGGGACGTCCTCATTAGGTGCAACCCGGGGTTCACCGCTGCGCCGCCCAGCCTGGGCGAAAGCACATTCTCAATATCAACAGCTCAGGTAGGGCTACCGGCACCCGGCAGCCTGAAAGAGGAGGTAGAAGTGATCGCTCGCCGAGCTATGCGGTTCGCCACGGGAGCTGAAGGCAGCAACGTGGGTCCCGAAATGCTGGAACAGATCCGCGCAGAGGTCGCGCACGTCGCGCGGCTCTACCCGCAGAAGTCCTTGGTGCACCTCATGAGCAGCCTGGCGGAGTTGCAGGACATGGTCTTCCGGCTGCTGGAGGGGAAGCAGCGGCCCGCCGAGTCCGCGGACCTGTACCTGTTGAGTGGCATCATCTCCGGCATGCTCGCTAAGTGCCCGTGTACAAACTGATCCCTGTCGTGCAGCGTTGGGCCGATATCGGGTGAAACTGTGACGTAGAGCGAATCTCCTGCGACATAAAGTGACCTTCCGGTAGCAACGGTGGTTATCCAAGCCCCGCCACCAACCGGAAGGTCTGCCGCCGTTGTACGCCACAGCCCCCATCACTGTCTCCCGTAACGACGAAACCGCCTGCTCGTGCGTGGCCTGCCGGTACGGCCGCGGAGCCGATCACCCGATCCGCCCACCCCGCTACACCACCGACATGACCGACGAAGAATGGCAGGCCATCAGGCCGTTGATGCCCTGGCCGGCCTGGTTACACGGCAACGGCGGACGACCCGAGAAGTACTGCCGTCGCCTGATCATGGACGCCATCCGGTACGTGGTCGACAACGGGATCAAGTGGCGCAAGCTGCCGCCGACTTCCTGGCGCCCTGGCGCACCGTCCACTCAATCTTCACCCGCTGGTGGCAAGACGGTGATCTCTATGCCCTGCACAACGACCTGCGCGAACAAGTCCGGATAGCCGACGGGCGCGAACGGGAGCCCAGCGCGGGAATCATCGACTCGCAGTCACTGCGGGCCGCCGAGACCGTCGCCGCCGGCTCACACGTCCAGCTCACCCTGGAAATCGTCAAGCGCAGCGACGATGTCAGCGGCTTCGTGATCCTTCCGCGCAGGTGGATGGTGGAGAGGACGCTGTCGTGGATCTGTCAGCGCAGGCGGTGCGTACGTGACTATGAGCGCTTATCCGAGCATCACGAGGCCATGGTCTTATGGGCGATGATCATCCTTATGGGACGACGACTCGCACGATCCACTTCTCCCAAGTCGCGCTGACGATCAGTTTGTACACGGGCACTGAGCCGCAGCAGTCAGGGAGATCGCCATCCCGGGATCGCTAGCGCTAGCGGCGATGAGCTCGATGCCGTCATCGGCCAACACAGGCCGGGGCCGGATCGGTGCTAACGGAGTGGTGCTCGACCGGACTGTGGGCGGCGCTGTCGGAGGTGGTGCGGCCTACGTCGAGAACTCGACCGCCCACCGGCAGTCGCAAAGCAGCAGCATCCATGCCGGCACAAGTCGCCTCAAGCACATGTTCGCCGAGGTGGTTGAATCCCACCTTATAGGCGTGCGCAAGCCGCACCAGGCGTTCTATGAACAGGTGCTCGCCAGCGGAGGCCCGCGGTCCACAGCATCCATCTTCCCTCCAGCTTGGGTGCGCTGGAGACTGGACGTCATGGCCGACGCCGTAATGCTGTTCCTCCTAGGCAAGCTCGCCGAAGCGGCAGGATCGCGTACGGCTGAGATGATCGCCCGGGACCTGCTCGGTCTTCAGGCCGCTGAGGTGCAACTGCTCACCGCCGTTCAGGAGAGCGTCGACAGCTTAATGGCCGGCCCGCTCAACAGCGGGCTCATGAAGCTGGATGCTGCACTGGCCGCGCACCGTCCGCGCAAGGAGCGCAGACGCCTGCTCAAGGAGGCGCGCAGTAGTTTCATGGATGCCCTCGGTCAGGAGACGCGCCCCTTGAACCGGTCGCTGGCCCACTTCAACCTGGCGGTCGTCTGGTATCTGCTCGACTCCCCGCGCGACGTTCCGGCGAATCTCCGCCACGCTCATGTGGAGGCAGCCAAGGGTGGCATCATCGTGCCCGGCAGCAACGAGCGGCGCTCCCGTTTCTCCTCATCACCACCGTCCCCAAAGCTGGATCAAGGGCGGCTGGACTACGTCAACCACATTGCGTTCGCCCGGCGTTCCTGGGGAAGTTGCAGCGTGGGAGCCCCGTACTTCTCCGTCAACGTGGTCGGACCTGTCTTCTTCGTCCCGGAGTCTGGCAGAAGTCCGTTCCCTCCGGCTCAACTTGCCCAGGCCGAGCAACGCCAGGCTCGCGAGGGACTGCCAGCTTCCCATATCCCTCGCTTCCTCAAGAACTCGAGCCCGTGCCAGGTCCTTCCTCAGACATTCCGATGCGCTACGCACCCCTACGGAGTCGTCGAAGCAGCGCCTACCCAATGAGCTCGACGGGGAGGCCCCCCACCTACTCAAATACGCGCCGCTGCCCTTACCTGGAGATCCACCCGTCCTGCAGCCACAGCAAGGATGCCGTTCGTGCTGGCCAGCAGCCCGCGAGGGGAAAGAAAGGGATCTTATGAGCACGGGGGACCGCTCTGCGATGGAGAATAGGCACCAGCGACATCGCCGAGAGCACCATCGTGGGATCGTTAGCACTAGCCAGCGATGAGTTCGATGCCGTCATACGCCAGCACGCTCCGGGCCGGATCAGCGATGACGGACTGGTGCTCAACCGGTCGATGGGCGCTGTCAGAGGTAGTGCGGCTCACGTCGAGAACACAGCCGCCCACCGGCAATTGCAACGCGGTGGCCTCCACGCTGGTACAAGGTCGCAGCCGAATCGCCTCGCTAACAGCGGCTGGGACTGCCCCGGCCCGCGCGAGCACGTCGTGGGGGTCGCGGATGGCGGTCGAGGCCGCGAGAGGTGTCCCGGACACGAGGTCGTAGGGGTACCAGGCGGAGTGCAGTTGCACCGGCTCCCCTTGGGCGAAGACGCGGTGCGCTCGCCGCAGCACAGCCGCGCGTTCCTGCAGCCCCAGCGCGTCCGCGACCTCGCTGCCCGCCGCCTCACGCGTCACTTCGAGCAGCTGAACGCTGCCCTGCAATCCCTGGTCGCGGCACTCGGCCTCCCACGATGCCAGATCTCCGGTGAGCAGAAGCGGACCCCGATACCGGCTGAGCCGCACCTTGGGTGCTGCCGGGTCGAGCACCACGGTCCCACGTCGGCGCACCGACCGCACTAGTCCGCGTTCGGTCAGCACTCCGATCGCGGCGCGTACCGTCTCCCGAGCCACTCCCCGCTCGCGGGCAATGTCCACAATCCGGGGCAACACGGATCGTGGTGGATAGGTGCCGGCCACAATGTCGCGAGCGAGCTCTTCAGCCAGGATCTGATACAGAGCAACCATACGCATCTCCTTTACACCTCACCTCACCCTAGAAGGCTCCGGCATCCCTCAAGCGTCGGGCACTTCGTCAATCAGGACGTGGCCGAGGCGGTCAACATCGTGATCGAGACGTTCCTCCTGCGCGAGGGCGGCGTGAACGCGGAGCGACGGGCCGCGTGGTCTGTCGTGTCTGACGATCTGTCGGTCGGTTCTTCGGGTGAGTGGAGTACCATTGCACTCCGTAACTAACGTTGCCAGTGCTGGTTTTGCGGGGCTGGGATTTCGAGGATGATGAACAGATAGGCATGATCATCTTTGTCGGCCCTGAGAGGAGACAGCCCCCTGACTATAATCCCGCGACTGGGGAATATGGCAGGCAGATCGTCCCTGACATGCTCGACCGTTGCACACGGGAAGAGCCCGCCGAACTTGCCAGCAGAAAATTGCTGTAAATCGTGAATCGGCTTGACTGATTTCTGGGCAGCGATACAGTACCGCTCGGAGCCGTTACAACTTTGGAGAGTCAGCATGGCTAAGCGGATCATTGAGTCCTTTATCGACGACATCGACGGCAGCGACGCTGAGGGGACCACCCGGTTCGCGCTCGACGGCACGAACTATGAGATCGACCTTTCGGGTGCGAACAGGGAGAAGCTGGAGAAGGCTCTGGCGCCGTTCATCAACAAGGGTCGTGCTGTGCGTGGGCAGCCGGGCCGGGGCGGGCGCGGCGTCGGTGGCAGCGTTCGCGCCATGAGCCGCCAGAAGTCCACCGAAATCCGGCAATGGGCTAAGGCTCAGGGCTTGCCGGTGAGTGAGCGAGGCCGCATCGCCGCCACGGTAGTGGAGAAGTACGAGGCCGCCCACTAACGAAGAGAAGTATGCGAGCCCGCTGCGGAGACGCCAGGTATCGAGGCTGGCGACACCAGTGGGCCGCGCAGCGACGGTGCGCGCTCATACCAAGGTTGTGAACCTCCACACGGCACTGGGATGCCTCGCCCGCTAGGGACCGGGTAACCATACGTCGGGCGCCACACCATGGGGCACCCGAGGTCGTACGCCGCACTAGGGAGGTCCACACCTGATGAATCGCAAGCCGGACAGGTCAGAGCACGCGCGGACCTCGACGGCCCTCCCGCGCACGATTCCCTCTGCCGTCTGAAGGCGACGGGCCTTCCGAAGAGCTTGATGGCGTGCATCGGCAGCGCTCCTCAGCTCGAACTCATGGCGGCTCGCAGAGTCGCTGCAACTTGGACGGGGTCTGATGGGTTCATGAAGATCCCGAGGGCCACCTCGAAAGCGCCCAGGTGCTTATTGGTACCGCTCGGCCGGCCGAAGGCCAGTACTTCGCACCGCAGATGACTACGCCTATTCGCAGGGTTCACGTCAAAAATCGAGACGATGTAGGGGTTGAAGTATGCCGCCTGCGTCGCGCGGAGTGACTGTCTGACCAACCCTGAAAGTTCGGCACAGGCGTCATCGTCGAGGTCGGCGAGGCTGACGTTGTGTTGCTTCGTGCTGATCCATATCTCGTACGGCACTCGGGGGGCCACCGTTATATAGGCAGAGAAGTTGTGTGATTCGCATATTACCGCGTCACGTTCGCGTGCCATCATGCCCTGCTGGCAAATGCTGCATGAGGTGCTGTCAGCGCCGGTGGTCACTGCGATCTTCTGGGGGATGAAAGGCAGGCCCAAGAGCTGACCGTGGGGGTGTTCCTGGCTCTGGCCGAAGCGTTGCCCTGCGGCCAGGAATGTGAATATGGCCTCTATCCCGTTCGTACGGAAGTGTTCGCTGTGCCGATCTCGGAGGCGCTGCATGAAGCGCGAGATTCTCGCGACATCACAGGTATGCAGATATTCATTGTGTCGTGGGGTGTAGATGACCACATCGTTTACCCCCACAATGCGATCGACAGCGTTGGCGTCCGTTCGCTTTCCGTTCGGGGCGACTGCGGAGGAGAGGACTGGATGCTCGTTGGGGAAGATCAAGCAATCGTATCGCTTTGTGGAAAGGTGACTGGGCGGGCAGAACGGGCATTCTTCGCAATGATCGGCGGTGATGCTCACGCTGGGGTCCTGTTCGCCGCTGGCAAGGGGGCTGATCGCCCCTCTCTCCGGCACCAGGAACACCCATTCACTTTGTGGGCCCAATCGGGCCTTGCTGCTCATGAGAATTCCCTGGAGAGCAATACGTGCGTTCTGATATCTGTCAACAACGTCTCCGCTCATCGGATTGCCGTACGCCGAATAAGCTCGCGCGGGATTTGTCGGAAGAGGCGAACGTTCTAGTGCCGCGAGCCTTCTCCGATCCTAAGCAGCGCGATCAGGGAAAACGCTTTATGTCCTATCTGATGTGCATCACATACCTGTTGTTGCCGGCGGTTTTGCGTTCGCGTCACGTGAAAAAGGCCACGTTGACGCATGACATGGTGTTTGCAAGGGCACAGCTGGCGTCGCGGGCCTGATCGCCGCGGGGCGCGGCGCGAAGGCGGGCCCAGCGGCGATCAGGCCCGCGTCGCCCGGATTTCCTCGAGGACCCCGCGCCTGACGTCATGCGGTGCTTGGACTGCAGAATCACATTGCTCCGGGTGAGCCTGACGAAGAGACTCGTCCTCCTGCTCGATGCGCTTAACTTCCACAGGGGAATACTCGTGCTGATGTGTGGCGTAAAGCGGCTTATAGCCGTAGGCGGTCATAGCATCGTAGGCGGCTGACTCGACCATGTGGACGAAGGCCCGGTGCTGCGGCTGGCGGTGTCTGCCCACGTTTTTGCCTTGCACAGGCTTATCCAAGTTCAGCCACAGGGACGACCGACGCGTGGCATATTGTGCGTCCGCTGCCCGATAGAATTCGGTGACGTCCTTGGAAAACTGCAGATTATACGCCCGACAGAGCTCCGCTATCGTCTCATGTGTCCTGTCGACCAGGGCCTCATACCTGATCTCAGCCCACCGCCTCGCCGGGAAAAGCTCACGAGCGGCTGCCGCCGCATATTGATCCCTGGCCCAGGCCCACCCGATCATAGCCGGATGCTTGGGTCCGATCGGTGCCGTTGCGAAGGAAAGCGCCACGTCCCGGGGGTCCCGAATCAGATGGAGGACCGCTAGATCAGGGATCGCGGACTGCAGCCTGTCCAGGTAGGACACATTTTCGAGGCTCTTTGATACCCACGCCGTACAGCCCGATTCCGCGGCGGCATCGTGGCAGGCTGAGTAGACATGTTCCAATGAGGCGCCGCGGCAGCGTTCCAACACCCTGTCCACGGACAGTCGGTGCGCCGGCCATTTCAATACGTTCGTCTCGATGACGCGAATCACGTCTCCGATGAGAAGGCGCAGGTTCTCCTCCATCCGGAGGTCTCCGTAGGAGCCGATCAGCTGAGAGAAGTCTTCGATGACGTGAGTCGAAGGAGGCGCGAACACTTCCGGCAAACGCCCCAGCATGAGGCGGAGCATGTTCGAGCCGGAGCGCTGGGTGCCGATCATCTGAATTCTCGTCTGGATCACTACATACCTGCCTTCTGGGGCGCGGCCTGGGCTAGGCGGGCCGACATACGCACGGCTGCGAACGACGTTCCGGATCCACGCCGTAGCACACCGGGTTTCTCATCGGGTGGAGCCATCGGACGGTTGGGGTGGAGGCCTGGCTGTCGGAAGGGGGCCGGTTCTTGCGCTGCGGGACGTGTGTCGGCTCATGCCGCAGACGGGGGCCGCGGGCATCCAGGGCTCGAGCACGGTTGCATGGCGGAACGCGCTGGCGGTCCGAGCGGCGTACGTTATTCGAGCGATGTGTCGTCGGTGAGGCCGGCCTTGACCGCCTTCTCGACGCTGGAAGTCTCGCCGGTGGTTGTGAGGTTCCGGCCTGCTCGTCATAGCCTCAGCTATTCAGCCGGGGCGGTAGCTGTGCTCTAGAACATGAGAAAAGGTGCCCCTGAACTGCAAGGATTCGGGTGTCGAAGCCATATCCGCTGCAGAAGCAGGTGCACCTTTCTGGTGAGTGAG
>NZ_JBQQCB010000202.1:0-11539 GCF_052246675.1 Nonomuraea sp. KM90
GCCCGCGTCCGGCTGATCCCCGGCGACACACCCGTCCCGAACCCACTACCGCAGACACTTACCGCTTAACCTGCAGAAACAGGATCACTCGAAGATCGATTCATACACCACGTCCGTGGACGTGACCATCTGGGCGGTCGGCACAGTGACGGACGAGTGGTCCTCCGAGCCCGCCGCCGCGCACTTCGACGGCCGCCCCTGGCAGCGGACGCCGCTACCGGCCGTGACACCGGCCGGCTCCGACGTGCAGCTCACTTCGGTGCTCGCCGTGGCCCCTGACGACGTGTGGGCGGCCGGCAACTACCAAACACCGGAAGGGAATTTAGGGCCATTGCTGTTCCGGTGGAACGGCACCGCCTGGCGCGCCGTGGCCGTCGGGAAGGAGGGGGAGTTGACCGGGCTCTCTCGTGACGGCGGCACGGTGTGGGTGGTCGGCAATGAGACAACCTCCGTCCCTTCCTACGACAGCTTTTACCTGTTGACGCATGCGCAGGGACGGTGGTCGCGGTTCGACATGAAACTCCCGCTGGCCGTGCTGGCCCACGCCTCGGGCACAGGAAGACTGTGGGGCCTCGCCGGAAACAAGATCATGGAATACCGGTAGGAGCGCTGACTCCTACCGCTTCGTCCGCACCCCGTGCAGGGCCCCGCCTACTTCGCGCGGCGGGTAGTGCGCCTTGTCGATAACCGGTGTGCCCGCAGTGCCGCGTCGGTGCCGGGCCACCTCGCTCGCGGTCCCGGAGCGAGGTGATCTCTCTCACTTCCATGGGTAGATGGATAAACAGTCAGGTTCGGGCAAAGGTGTCCGGATTGAGCTCGTCAAGGAAGGCCTCGTCTTCACCGGCGAGGACTCGCCGATGGCGACGGTGCTGCTGTCGGTCATGGGCGCGTTCGCCGAGTTCGAACGCGCGCTCATCCTGGAACGCCAGCGCGAGGGCATCGCGGCGGCCAGGCAGCGCGGAGCCTACACCGGCCGCAGGCCCGCCCTCACCCCCGAGCAGGCCCGCGAACTCCGCGAGCGCGCCGCCGCCGGCGAACCCAAGTCCGCGCTGGCCAGAAAATTCGGGATCAGCCGCGAGACCGTGTACAGCTACCTGCGAGCTCAGTCAGCCACTCCTGTCAGCGCCCGCGCATGACTGTCTGACTGTCGACCGACGGTCCGCGAGTTTCGTGAAAGGAGCGGGAACACTCCGAACGGGCCAGCGCCGTGAGGTCAGGGAGGGACGTTGATGGAAGCAGCCGCACAGGACTGGGACTCCGTCCCGCTGACGGGCTTCAGCGACGCTCAGCGCCTGGCGGCGATGGAGCGCTGGCGGCTGCTGCGGCCCCACCTCGAAGAGGCTGTCCCACTGACCCAGGTCGCTGCGTCCTGTGGGGTTCCGGCGCGGACGCTGCGCCGGTGGCGTGCCGCCTACCAGGCGGGTGGCCTGGCCGCTCTGGTGCGCCGGCCGCGCGCGGACCGCGGCCGGGCGCGGATGCCCGAGCCGTTGCGGCTGCTGATCGAGGGCCTGGCGCTGAGGCCGCCCCGCACAAGCGTCGCGGTGATCCACCGGCAGGCGGTCAGTGTCGCCACCGCGCAGGGTGGCCAGCCCCCGGCTATTCCACCGTGCACGAGATCGTCCGCAACCTGGATCCAGCGCTCGCCGAGGTCGGAGTGGAGGGCAGCAAACGCTACCGGGAGGTGTATAAGCTGGTGCATCGCAGGGAGGCGTCCAGTCCGAACCAGATCTGGCAGGCCGATCACACCGAGCTGGACCTGTGGGTGCTGGATCCCAAGGGGCAACAGGCCCGGCCGTGGCTGACCGCCATCGAGGACGACCACTCGCACGCGATCGCCGGGTACGCGGTCAACCTGGAGGCGCCCTCGGCATTGTCCACCGCGCTGGCCTTCCGGCAGGCGATCTGGCGCAAGGCCGAGCCACTCTGGCACGTGTGCGGGATCCCCGAGGTGTTCCACCTCGATCACGGCCCGGATTTCACCTCCGCCCATCTGGAACAGGTGATGGCCGACCTGCGCGTACGGCCGGTGTTCAGCAAGAAGGGCCAGCCGAACGGCCACGGCAAGATCGAACGGTTCATGGAGACGATGAACCAGATGTGCCTGGCCCACCTGCCCGGCTATGCCCCCAAGGGCAGCAAGGACCGCGCCGCCCAAGCCAAGCTGACCCTTGCCGGGCTCGACGAGGCGATCGGCCGGTTCATCCGCGAGGTCTACAACCTGCGACCGCATGCGGAAACCTGCCTGCCGCCGCAGGACCGGTGGGAGGCCGGCGCGTTCATCCCCCGCATGCCCGACTCCCTGGAGCAGTCTGGACCTGCTGTTATGCACCGTCGCCAAACCGCGCAAGGTTCACACCGACGGCATCCAGTTCCTCGCCCTGCGCTACATCGACCCGGTCCTGGCCGGCTGCGTCGGCGAACAGGTCACCATCCACTACGACCCCCGCGACATCACCGAGATCTGCGTCTACCTGCGCCACCCCGACGGCACCGACGACACCTTCCTGTGCCTGGCTATCTGCCCGCAACTATCCGGCCAGACCGTCAGCCTCAAAGAGATCACCGTCGCGCGCAACGCCCGCCGCAAATAACTACGCGGCCAGCTCACCACCCGAGCCACAGTCGTCGACACCCTGCTGGCCCTGCACGACGAACCGCTGCCCGCCGCCTATCCGGCCACCACCGCGCTGCGCCAATGGACCACCCCTGGCCAAGCCTCCCCGCCGATAACACCGGCGACGCAGGCGACACCTCTACCCTTGGTGACGGTCCGCGACTCAAACGCTACTGGAATGAGTGACCGGCGCTCCGGCCGGAAAGACCCCCGGCGTGGACGAGCCCTCTACCTCGGGTGACAGCACCCCCGACGCCGACCCCGCCCTACCCCCGGTCAGCGCTCCCGGCCCTGCGGCACGCGCGTACACCACCGACCGTCCCGTGCCCGGCCCCGCTCCCGCCAACCGATCCGAGCCGGCACCCACCCCGCTCATGGGGGCAAGGAACACCGCAGGTTCGGCGAGTTCGCCGAAGCCGTCCGTCGCAAACGCTACATCGGCCTGTGCTATGGCTGCCCGGGCGTCGGCCAAAACCGAATCCGCCCGCGCCTACACCCGCTGGGACCAACTCGCCCCGCACCTCAACGGGCAGGGATCGGCCGCCGCGCCCGAGGCCGACGACGTCCTGGCGGTCCGTGCCGTCATGTACACACCCAAGGTCCACAGCACCCCGGACAAACTCGACAAGGAGATCTCCCTGCTGTGCGACCGGCTCGGCCGCACTGTCGACCTCATGCTGCAGACCGGCCGAGGTGACGGCGACAGCCCTTCCCGGGAACCGGTTCCACCGGCGCCGAACTCCCTATTGTGGATGAAGCCGACCGGCTCAAAACCGCCGGACTCGAACAACTCCGCGATCACCATGACCGTACCGGCATCGGCGTAATCCTCATCGGCATGGCCGGCATCGTTCTCTCCCCGGTTCAACCGTGTTGCAACTCGGGGCTCTCGGATCGGTTCGCGCTATCGAGGGGCAGTCGCCTGTCGGTCGCCCAGACGGCCAGCGCGCAGGCCGCGAATCCTACCCCGAGGAGACTGGAGCCCGCCCAGCCGTGGGCGGCGAAGATGGCGGTGGTTGCGGCTGCGCCGAGGGCGGAGCCGAGCGAGTAGAAGACCATGTAGCTGCCGATGGCGCTGCTGGTGCGATCCGGATGCGCGGCGGTGAGCAGGTGCTGGTTGCTCACATGCACAGCCTGGACCGCGAAGTCGAGAACCACGATTCCGACGATGAGGAGTCCCAGTGACCACGGCAGCTGCGCGATCGCTGCCCACGAGAGGACGAGCAGGGTGAGCGTGAGACCGGTGACCGGGGCCGCCCGTCCTGCATCCGCCCACCGTCCCGCGCGTGCCGCGCCGAGTGCGCCGGCGAGTCCGGCGATGCCGAACAGTCCGATCTGGCTCTCGCTTAGCTGCCACGGCGTGTCCACCAGCGGCAGGGACAGTCTGCTCCACAGAGTTCCGAACGAGGCGAACAAGAAGAACGTGATGAGCCCGCGCGTCAGGAAGATGCGCTGCCCGAATAGTCCGCGGAGTGAGACGACGGCCCGCCTGTACCCCGCAGGTCGGTTGGGGCGCTCTTCTGACGGTAGTACGACGAGGACGAGGGCCGTGAGCCCGAGTGACAGCACCGCGAGCACGGCATAGACGCTCCGCCAGCCCCACACCTCGGCGAGCGTGCCGGTGACGACCCGCGCGCCCAGGATGCCGACCACAACGCCCGAGGTCACGACACCGATGTTCCGTCCGCGTTCGGCAGGCAGTGAGACCGACGCGGCGTAGGCCACCGTGGTCTGCACCACGACCGCGAACACCCCAGCCGCCGCGAGCCCCACGAACGCCACCCATGCGGCTGACGCCGAGGCCGTCAGGATCATGCCCATTGCGGTGAGCGCCAGGTGCACGGCGATGAGTCGGCGCCTGTCGACCACATCGCCAAGCGGCACCAGCAGTACCAGCCCTGCCAGATAGCCGATCTGGCCGGTCGCCACGATCCACCCGGTAAGTTCTGCCGGCACGCCGAGATCGCGTCCCATCGGCTCCAGAACCGGCTGCGCCGCATAGATGCTCGCCACAGCGACACCACACACCACCGCGAGCAGCAACCGCCGCCACACGTCC
The DNA here is from genome assembly GCF_052246675.1 of Nonomuraea sp. KM90. NCBI lineage: Bacteria > Bacillati > Actinomycetota > Actinomycetes > Streptosporangiales > Streptosporangiaceae > Nonomuraea > Nonomuraea sp. KM90. The sequence continues at coordinate 4,674 of NZ_JBQQCB010000202.1, forward strand.
ATCGTGCTCCCATCCCAATCAGTAGCACATTGCAACCAATTTGACCGTACGGCATAATGGTTTCAATCCGCAACTCATCGGGAGGTGGCATGTCGCGCACCATTATGCGCGCCCCGAACCTCGACTGGACCGACCCGGACTGCCCCGTCGCCCGCACGCTCGACCTCGTCGGCGACAGGTGGAGCATTCTCGTCATCCGCGACGCGATGGACGGGGCACGATCGTTCACCGAGTTCAAGAGACGCACCGGCATCGCCCGCAACATCCTCACCGATCGCCTCCGCAAGCTCACCGCTCACGGGCTCCTCGCCCAGCGCACCGCGCTATCGGGCCGCCGCCAGGAGTACGTGCTCACCGACGCCGGCCGCGACCTCTTCTCCATCATCCTCACCCTGCGACAGTGGGGAGAACGCCACGCCTTCGCGCCCGGCGAGACCCACTCCACCCTTGTCGACCAGCACGGCATCCCTGTGCCGGAAATCGCGCCGACCAGCGCCGACGGCGCCCCCCTCGACACCGACACCACCCACGTGCAGAAGACCCGATAGAAAGCAGACCCTCGGCGCCTTCAGAGCTCACAGACACCCCGCCGCCCACGCGCCCGTCACAGGAGGCGGTGGTAGAGGAGTCGGCCGCGCGGTGGCACGCCTGCACACCGTGGGCCGGTTCGCACACCGCCGCGCCAGGCACGACCACCAGACCGCACACCACCACACCGAGACGATGCAGGACCGTCTCGGGGCAGCGCCGCTTCTCGTACTCGTCGATGATCTTGCCCAGTTTGGCAAGCTTCTCGGTGAACCACACGTTCTCGGCGCCTGCCGGCGGACGGTTGGAGTCCACGTACTGGTAACCGAGGTTGGAGAAGATGCTGACGATGTACATGCGCCCGCCCTTGCCGGGCAAGGCCTTCACGATGCCCGCGTCGGCGCCGGTGTTGTTCACCCAGCCGTTCTTGTGGGCGTACGTCACCTCGGCCGTGTCGTTGCACGGCCGAACGTCGTGACCGTACGCGATGCCCTGGCCGGGGACGGTCACGGTGCCGTCGGCGCCGCTCCAGCGTGCGGGCGTGAGCTGGGGGATACCAGGGGCGGGGTAGGCGGCGCCGCACCAGTTGGTGGTCGACAGGGTGACGTTCATGCCCTGGTCGCCCAACTTGCTCTTGAAGAACGTACGCGAGGCGTCGCTCAGGACGGCGGCGGTGACGTCGGAGCCGTTGGGAGCCGTCCACAGGGTGCCCAGGCCGCCGTTGACCAGCATCAGCAGCTTGGCGGTGTCGAGTGAGCTCATGGTGACGGGGTTGCCCACCGGCCGCCGGTGAGCGGGTTGGTGTTCTTCAGCTGCAGGGTCTCCAGGCCCAAGTCCTGAAAGGTCTGGTTGAGGCCGTCGATCGCGCCGCGGGGTCTCCAAGAAAGTCGGAGCGGTTCAGATCGTTAACGCCCTGCTGTACCAGAGCCGCACCGGCTGCCAGTGGGGCATGCTGCCCCACGACCTGCCACCTCGTAGCGCAGTGGTCTACTACTACACCGCCTGGCGCAGGGACGGCATCGACAAGACCATCCATGACCTGCTGCGGTTTCAGGTCCGTGAGAAGGCGGGGCGATTAGCCGACCCGAGCCTGGTGGTGCTCGACACCCAAAGCGTGCGTGCCGCGGCCGGGGTGCCCGCCACCACGACGGGCCGGGACGCCGGCAAGAAGGTCCCCGGTCGCAAGCGCGGGCTGGCCACCGATGTGCTGGGCTTGGTCATCGCCGTGGTGGTCGTGGCAGCCTCGATGCACGACAACGCCATCGGCAAGGTGCTGCTGGACCGGGTCGTCGCCGCCACCCCGCCCGGCAGCGTCCAGACGGCCCTGGTCGATCAAGGCTTCAAGAGCAGCGTGGCCGCCCACGGCGCCACCCACGGCATCGACGTGCAGATCGTCGAGCGTAACCCCGCCGGGGCCGGGTTCGTCCCCCAGCCCATGCGGTGGGTGGTGGAGCAGACCTACGGCACGATGGCCCTGGCATGGGGTTGGTCGAGGATTGGCCCGTCATCCCAGCCGGCCGGGCCGCCCGTCCTAGGGCGGAGGGCGGCTCGTTTCAGCCGCAGGCCAGCTCGAACCAGACGATCTTTCCCGTGGTCGTGTACTCGACTCCCCAGCGGGAGGCGAGGGTATCCAACAGGAACAGGCCCCGGCCACTCTCCGCGTCGGTGTCGGGCAAGCTCGCCTGCTCGGGCAGCGTATGCTTCGGGTCGTGGTCCTCGACCTCGCCGCGCAGCTGTCCTTCCGTCACGGCCAAGGACAGGCGTACGGGCTCCTGGGTCTGGTCGATCGCGTTGGCGATCACCTCGGTGACGAGCAGCTCGGTCGTTGCGCTCGCGTCCGTGAGTCCCCAGCCGCGGACGACCTCCCCGGCCTGATGCCGGGCCCTGGGCACCGATGAGACCTTCGGGTCGAAGGTCCACGATGCTCGCTCACTACCGGCTGCCGTCCAGTACCAAGCCGGCAGGGCGGTGACGCGCGGCCTCCGGGACGGGCCGTCGCGAGCCCGCGCCGCAGCGATGGCGCAAACCGGCCTTTCCTTCACGTTCAGGCATTCATACCCGGTCATGACTCTCACCTCGTTCGTCTCATCGTTCCTACGTGGCACCTTCACCATCAAGCATGCTTGGTTCGGCCTTCCGGAACATCGGGGGACATACCTGTCCGCGAGCCGAGTACGTACGTAGTGGGCCCACTGCCGAGGCCAAGGCGACGAATGTGAACGATGTGACCCATTCGGTGCCGACCGTCAAGGAAGAGCCGGAAAGTGGCAGCCCGCCCTCTTTGCCTGGTGGCGCCAGAAGGGAAGGATGCGGACGCTCGCATCTCGTTGGCCGAGTGCTGGCGTCACACCATTCAAAGCTCGCCTTCTGGTCGCCAGGCGAGTCACGCCCGGGGAGGGCGCCTCGGCTTGAGAATCGACTACCAGCCCCGGAGCGGCCTGAACGCCTTCCGGCGCATCAGCGCCGGAAAGTTTGCCCGCTGGCCAGCACCCGCGGCCAGCCCGACCGACCCGGCCACCTGGTCCAGATGCGGGGCCAGAGCGTCCAGTGCGCGGCCGATCCGGTCATCGTTGAGCAGGCCGGGCTCGACCCCGAACGCCTCACCCACCGCCCAGGCGCGCGCCCGGTCCTGCACCGTGCCCCAGCGGCGCGGGCGAGGTCAGCCGGTTGGCCACCAGCACCTCGATCACCTGCCCATGAGTCAGCTCCGCGACATCGCGCACCGGGCAGGCCGCATCCACCAGCTCCCGGATCCGCAACCGCGAGCAGAATCCGGCCAGCACCGGTAATGCCCCGAGCATCTTCTCGACACTGGCCTGGCCCCACAGCGCACGCTGTCGCACCAGCCAGGTCATACCGCGACAACGATCACCACAGCAACCCAGCGATCTTCACTTACCTTGACGTGCCGAAAACGGGACTAGCCGCTCTGCTCGGCGACCGGCCGGTCGCCGGCCTTGCGCCCGAGGACTACGCCGCGGTCATGGACCGCTGGACCGAGGTGGCGCCCGCCACCTGGAACCGGCACCTGTCCGCCCTGGTCTCCTCACCACCTGGGCTCAGCGCCAGGACCTCCTGGCCACCAGCCCCGCCCGCCGCCTGACCCCGCGAACAGGCGCCCGCTGCGGCGACTGCGTCCTCGCCAAGGACGGCGCTCTCGAGTGGGGCCCTGGGCCACTGCCACGGCCCGCCTGCTGCCCCGCCTGGCCGGCCGCACTGCCGGACCGGTGCTCCTAGCCGACCGGCGCGCCCCCGCCTCTGGGCGCCGCGTGCCCGCGGCTGGCGACATCTGCCCCATCTCCGGCCGCGGGCGACTGTCCTACCCGCGCGCGGAGCACATGTTCAAGCGGGCCACCTTGCCCTCCCGGGTCGGGTGTTCGGTGATGTCGGTAACCCACAACTGATTGGGACCAGTCCGTGCGAAGGCTCGGTCCACCAGGTCGACGGCGATCTGGTCGGGCTTGGCGCGCCGCCACTTGGGCCGGCCGCTGAGGCCTTGCAGCCCTGCTCGCTGCATGAGTAACTCCACCGCTCCGTGGCTGACCGGGACCTGGTGGCCCAGGCGCAGCTCGGCGTGCACCCGGCGGGCGCCGTAGGTGCCTCGGGAGCACTGATGGATCTGCCGGATCAGGTCGGTCAGCCAGACATGCCGGATGGTCCTCGGCGAGGGCGGCCGATCCCGCCAGGCGTAGTAGCCGGACACCGAGACGTCCAGCACGCGGCAGGCCACCTCGACGGGGATACCTTCGCCGACCATCACCGCGATGGCCTCGAACCGTCTTTTGGCGGCACCACCTCTCGCACCAGCTCGATCGCCCGCCGAGTGGCCTGCAGTTCTGTCTCCAACTCGGCGATGCGGCGCTGGGCGTCCGCTAACTCGATCTTCTCGCTGCTGGCCAAGCCGGGCTCCAGGCCGCGATCGATGCGGTCTTGCCGCCGCCAGCTGTAGATCGTCTGACTGCTGATCTCCAGATCGTGCGCCAGGTCGGTGACCTTACGTCCCGCCTCGAGTAGATCCAGCACCTTGCGCCGGAACTCGGGCGGATAGCCCCGTCGTCCCATGCCACTTTCCTCTCATCAAGTGGCACAAGAATCCAGTAATCCGCCTCCACTCAACCCGGGACACACCAGTCCTCCAACAAACCCGGCACGGTTCAGGTCCCATGGCTCCGGGTTCGCTGGCAGGAAACCGGTTGTGATTGGCTCCATGGCTCGTGGAACGCCTGCCCCGCTCGTGCCACGATTGTGCGTGCCAGTTCGTGGCCGAAGTTTTTGTGCTGACTTAGTACAGCTTCGACGCCAGCGAGAATTGCACAAAGGAACTACGAATGTCGTTTGCACTCAATCGGATGAGCGGGTGGCAAGCCTTGGCCTTGCGATGGCTCTAGCCATGACGACGTCAGGCTGTGTCGCCGCCCAGGCGCTGGCCGAGCCGACGCCGATGGCAGAGCCTAGCGTAAGTGCCACGGCTGCCAAGGCGAAGCTCCATGCGATGGTGACGACGCAGAACGCGGGGGTGTTCCCACGCGGCCAGCGAGTCGGGGAGAAGGCGCGCTATCCAGACGCACGACTTCACGCCCACCAACATCCATCTGGGCTATATCTCGCGTCGCCTGTTCCCGGACGGCATGCCCATGTGGCGGTTTAGGTACACGTCCTATTTCTCCTACCTCATCCCGGCCTCGGTCAGCGAGCGTGACTTTCTGCTGTCCCCCCGGGAAGTTCGTCAACGAGGGGCTTGCCGGGTACGTCACCACCTCTCCTGTCGAGGGACTCAAGATCTACCGGTTGAGCAAGAAGAACTACGGCTCGCGCCTGGTCACCGAGGCACAGAAGGACAACGTCCTGGCAGCCGACCAGGGCTGGCACCTCAACGGCCCGATGCCCTTTCACTTCACATCTGGCGAGTAGGCGGTGCATCAGGTCACGCCCAGAGGGTCACCCCACTGCCCTGTGTCGGTCGCCCCAAGGCACCAGAACACAGGGATGGAAAACGCCCACTACCTCCGATAGCCCGAATGCTTCACGAGCGACCTCGAGCAGTCGGGGTCGAGGTGGCGCAGACTCAGGCCGGTTGGCCAACCGGCAGAGCAGCCGGAAGGCATGCTCGCTGACCACGCCTTTATCGATTAGCCCTGCCCGAAGCCTGCCTCATTGCGTGCAACAAAGCTGGGCCATCGTAGCTCACATTCTATTCGCCAACTATTAGCATTTTGATTTCTGGAGATATCGACGACAGCCCAGATGAATCGACCTGAAGTCGTCCGTCTCCTTAAAGTCAAAGCGAAGCCTTTAGCCGATAGGCATGAAATCGCCGCCCGTCTGGCTTCATGAACAACGATGTGGCATCGCCTCTTGGGTATCATGGCGCCTCGAATGTCCATCGTTCTGAACAGGGCGAAAGCGAACCTCTTTCTGTATATGAGCTGAACGGAGAAATTACCAATGAAAATGCTGACGGCCACAGCAATCCTCTCCATGTCCATCGGGGCGATGGGACTCGCCGCACCACAGACTTCCCACGCCACGGACCACCGCGCAGGTCGCCGCCGCTATGACCACCGCGCAGGTTGCCGCCCCGCCGACGTGCGGCTATTACGTGGAGGGTGGCGTCGGCAAGATCTATAACTGTTCGACATATCGGCGCTCGGGCACCTGGAAGTGGTCGAGGTACCCGTACACGCAGCACACGGTCTGCATCAACGCCCGCAGCTCCTACACAATCGCGGCGGACTGGGAAATTTCCTGGGCATTCCTGGGAGGCGCGTGCTGATTAGCAGAGTGTCAACTTAACGGCTCTGGCCCGCAATCGGTGGTGGCACTGAGTGATCCCTGCCACGCTGGCCGGGCTGAAGATCGACGATCTTGCGGGTGTGGTGCTTGCGGGGCTGTCTGCCCTGGTTAGAGGATGCTGGTGCCAAATCGCTCGGAACAAGGTGAACACCAAGAAGGTGATCACCCAGTGGCCGGACATTCTCCGCGGTGCCGGATCGCTGGTGACCACCAGGTGCGTGCCTACGACCTGCTGCACATGTTCGCCCGCCAGGGCTATCCGACCCCGCTGGGACAGGCGTTCGCCGAGTATGGCGCCGCCTGTCCCGCCGCGTCGGTGAAGGTGAAGGTCCCGAAGGTCGGGTGGGTGCGGTTGCGCGGTCGTGCGCCGTGCCTGCGGGTGTGACGTCGTTCCGGGTGACCCGCGACCGTGGTGGGCGCTGGCAGGTGGCGTTCGCCGTCATCCCTGAGCCGGTGCCCGCGCCGGGCTCGGGTGAGGTGGTGGGGGGTGGATCGGGGTGTGGCGGTCAGCGCCGCCCTGTCCACCGGCGAACTGCTGACGGTGC
>NZ_JBQQCB010000203.1:0-11438 GCF_052246675.1 Nonomuraea sp. KM90
ATTCATGGCGCTGATGAGCCTGGATCCCACGGGCAAGGGCCGCAAGCGATGGACCATGCGCTGGAAGGCACCCTTGAACGCCTTCCAGATCGCCTTCGAAGGCCGCCTCACCCCTGCCAACCTCTGACCACTTCAACAACCAAGATCAGCCGTTAAGTTGACACTCCCGCGTGGTGCTGGAGGGCGACCACACCGTGGTCGACGTGGCCCAGTTGCTGGGCAATGGGGTACGGCCCTACGCCTGAGCCTGAGCAGTAATGTGCTGCGCAGGTCCGGAGCACGGGCAGAACCTCGGCAGCTACCCGGTGTGCCGACTGTGGGAGGGCTGTGGCTGGCGTGCGGCGTACAACGGGATGCGAGCGATGAAACGAGCACCCTGCCCGGCTCCCTCGACGGTGAGCGTTCCGCCGTGCTGTTCGGCGATCTGCCGGGCGATCGGCAGGCCGAGCCCGGTGCCGTCGGCGTCCTTGGCGCGGGCGTCGGCGAGCCGGGCGAAGCGCTCGAATATCCGCTCCCGCTGGTCTGCGGGGACACCGGGACCATCGTCACACACCGCCAGTACGGCCCGTTCCCCTTCGGTGCTTAGTGAGATGGTCACGGTGGAAGCGGCGTGCCTTTCGGCGTTGTCGACCAGGTTGGTGAGCAGGCGGACGAGTTGGAGGCGGTCGCCGTGGACCAGGGCCGGCTGAAGATCGCTGTCGATGTTCACCTTGGAGGGGTGGGGGTGGCGGTGGTCCAGTTCGCAGGCCACCAGTTCCTTCAGGTCCACCGGCGCGGCGGGGCCACTCGCGCCGGCCTCCAGGCGGCAGAGCGTCAGCAGATCGGTAACGATGGCTTGCAGGCGGTGCAGGCTGTTCAGCATGGCGGCGGTTGTGGCGGGCCAGTCGGCGTCGTCGGGATGCAGGAGCGCCTCTTCCATCTGGGTGCGCAGGGCGGTGATGGGGCTGCGCAGGTCATGGGAGGCGTCAGAGGTGAAGCGGCGTTCGCGCTGCAGGGCCGCTTGGAGCAGGTTCAGGGTCTGGTTCACGGTGCAGGCCAGGTCGTGGATCTCATCTCGCGGCGCGGGCACGGGAACGCGGTGCCCGAGGTCGGTCGAGGTGATCTTGCACAGCTGGGCGCGGATGCTGTCGACCGGTTTGAGGGATCGGCCGACGATGCGGTACGCGCCGGCTGCGGTGACGCCGATCAGGAGCGTGGACCCGGCCAGCACACCGGACAGCAGCCGGCCGCTGACATACCAGGGGTGGGCCGGGGCGGCCGAGTAGATGATCCAGTCACCGTCCCGTCTGGGAACACGCTGGACGGAGACGAGCATGCAGGTGCCGGGAAAGTCGGGCATGTGGCACAGAGTTTTCATCCGGCCCATGCGGCCTGCCGTCGGTACGAAGGAGGCCATCGGTGGCCGTCCTTGCAGGTTCGCGCTGGCCGATACGATCCGGCCGGCGGGGTCGATCACCTGCAGGGCGGCGACTCCGTGGTCGGCGTGTACCGGATCCAGCCTGCCGCGGGCGAGGAGGCCGGCGGCGCGCGTGTTCGCGTCGTGGTTGCGTCGATTGAGTTCAACGGTCCGCACGTTGTGGATGCTCGTCACGATGACCGCGCCGAGACCGGCGCACAGGAGGGTCATCACGATGACGGCCAGCAGAGTGAGCCGGGTCCGCACCGACCACTCGCTCCATGGCCTCATCGCCCTCCACCTCCGTGACCAGGCTAGATACCGTCGTTAAAGGCCATCGGAGATCGACAGGCCGTATTCGGCCAACGCGGGCCCAAACCTGTACCTCGGGCTTGGCGGCCTCACCGGCTCGCGTCGCACGCCAGGCCAAAAGGAGGTCAACCCGCACTCATCGGCGCCTGGCCGGGTAGAAGGTACCTCCGCCCTGGGGGAAGGGACGGCGGGAATGGTTACTGGCTGGGAGATCAAGCACCGGTTGTATCGGGCGATCAACGCTCATGACGTGTCCGCGGTCCTCGACAATTACACGCCAGAGGCCGTGTTCGTGGCGCCTTCCGGTGTGCTGGAGGGCCATGAGCAGATCGCCTGGTTCTGGGAGCAGCTCTTCAAGGCGTTCCCCGACCTTCAGCAGACGCCCTGGCTGGAAGTTGCCTGTGACGATCCTGCCGTCACCGAGTGGACGCTCACCGGCACGCATCAGGGACCCTTCTTCCTGCCGAACGGGCGTGAACTGGAGGCGACCGGCCGCCGCGTTGCCATTCGCGGTTCCTGCATCGCCCACGTCGCGCACGGGAAGATTGTCACGCATCGGGAGTACTTCGACCAGCTGGAGCTGTACTGCCAGCTCGGGTTCGGCATGCCCGACGTATGCGATCCTCCCCGTTAGCTCAACGGGGCCGCTGTTGCCCGACCGGGTGAGCTCGCGGCCTTCCCGGCTGGTGATCGAAGCCTTGGGTGAGCCCCAGCGTGACCGGCGTGTTTGGCATCGAAGGAGAACATGATGTCGGGCGCGGTGTCGGTCGGTGAACGACCGTTCCAGCCCGCGAAGCCGTAGCGGGCCGGGGAAGGCACATCGTGACGACAGGCGCCCATCCAACCCAACTGACCCCCAAGACGTACAGGTCGGTGATGTCCAGACGTGGATCCTGGCAGGCGATCGAGTCGATGGGGCATGGTCGCACTGGCCTTTCTGCGCTCGGATTCGGAGGCCGTGGGCTGCTTGGCGCGGTCGTGTGACCGCCGGTGGGCCACGTGACGTGGGGGCGTCATCGGAGCGGAACCGCGCATGACGCTTGGTGTTTCAGTAGCAGCACGGCGATGTCGTCGGCGTGCCGGCGGCCCAGCGGGCAGTGGCCGAGCAGCGTGTCGGTGAGCTGTCCTAGCGGCTCGGCGCAAGCGACTGCTCCAGTGGTGCGACCCCTGTTCACAGCCGCGGGGGCGGTTCAGTCCCAGGCACCTGCATCCAGCCCCAGCGGGCCACTTTGGGTCTCATACCCCCCGCCACAAGGTCTACGGACATGTCCAGGAGGACAGGCCAGCGTCGCTGTGAGAGCACCGGCAGGGGCGACCAGCACTGCGAGCAAAAGGGGCAGGGACGTCGGCGGGCGATGCCATGCTCGAGGCCGATGATGTGGAGCCCGGATGGCGGGCCGGCGATCAGTCCGCCAAGGGCATGCGCAGCACCAGGCACGTTCCCTGGCCGGGGTCTTCGATGGTCAGGGTGCCGTGGTGGGCGTGGGCGATCTCGCGGCAGATGGCCAGGCCCAGGCCGGTGCCCTTCGGGTCGCGCTGGCGTGATTCGGGGAGGCGGGCGAAGCGTTCGAAGATGATCTCGCGGTGTTGGGGGGCGATGCCGGCGCCGTCGTCGAAGACGGTCAGGACTCCGGTGTCGTCTTCGGCCCGGACGGCGACGGTGACGGCGGTGGCGGCGTGGCGCTGGGCGTTGTCCAGCAGGTTGGTCAGCAGTCTGGCGATCAGCAGCCGGTCGCAGCTGACGACCACGCCCGGCTGTAGCTCGGTGCGGATGGGGATCCGGCCGGGCAGCCGGCGGCGGAGCTCGGCGCGGGTCAGGCCGGCCAGGTCGGTGCGCTGGTGCTGGGCCGTCCGGTCGGCGTCCAGGCGGGCCAGGGTGAGGATGTCCTCGGCGATCGCCTGCTGGCGCTCCACCTCGCTGAGCAGCTCTTTGGCCATGCGCGGCCAGTCGACCGTGTCCGGGTCCATCAGCGCTTCCTCCAGTCGCAGGATGGCGCCGGTGATCGGGGTGCGCAGGTCGTGCGAGGCTTCGGCGGTGAAGCGGCGCTCGCGCCGCAGCGCCGCCTCCAGCAGTTCCAGGGTGTCGTTGACGACGGTGGCCAGGTAGCGGATCTCGTCATGGTGGGCCGGGACGGGAACCCGGTGCCCGAGATCGGTCGTGGTGATCTCGGCGAGCTCGGCGCTCATGTCCTCCACAGGCTGCAAGGTACGGCCGACGAGATGGTAGATTCCCAGGCCCACGATGACCAGCACGATCGCCGTGGCGGCCACCAGTTGCGCGAGCAGCGCTTGGCTCCCGTACCACGGCGGGGCCGGCAGCGCTGTAGGCGATCAGGTCCCCGCCGAGGGCGGGAACCCACATCGCCGCGACGATCATGCACCGGCCGGGAAAGCCGGGCACGTCGCACAGCCGCCGGTCCATGGCCCCCCGCTGCGACGGCACGAACGTGGCCATCCGCGGCTCTCCGATCACCCGATCACTGGCCGACACCACCCGCCCGGCACGATCGACCAGCTGGGTGGGCCGTTCCCTCGTCACCGATGACGGCGGGCGGCGTGCGGTGGGCGAACTCGCGCATCAACTCCAGATCCGCCCCGTAGACGTGCGCGCGCCGGTGACTTGTCGCATGAGCGCGCTGATTGTCCATGATCAGCCACGCCGCGATCACGCACAACACCGCGGCCACCAGGATGGCCGACAGCGTCATCCGGGCGCGGATGGACCACCTCACCGGGTCCAGACAGGCGGCCAGCCGCGATGCGAAGCCTCTGGCCTGCCGGAGCAGGTCCTTGACGGCGTGCCGCCACTGCCGTCCCCCACGCACAGCACCATCCCCTATGAGGGGGAGCCTACGGTCAGCATTCCCAACTGCCTTCCCCTGACCTGCGAAAACATGCCTGTATACGGACCACGATGCCGGAGGTGTCCCGCGGAGCCGGCCGGCGCGCAGGGGCTCATACCGCGTGGCCGGGGCATGGCCGGAGTGTGGTGTCCGCGCAGTCTCGGCGCGTTGACTGGCGCCTTGACCGGCACTCTTTACGGGGCGTGCTTGCCATGCTCCGCAGGGTGCGCGCATCATGCTGGGATGGGCACAGTGGGATCTTGGTTGCGAAAGTGGTGGCGAGGCGGCGACGGGTCTTCACGGGACGAAACGTCGCATGGGCCGCTGGAGATGTTCGCCGTGCAGGTGCTGTACCAGCAGTACGGGCGTGACATCTACGCGCGTGCGGCCGTCGATGCGGCCTTCAGCGCGGCGGTCAGCGACCTGGCGGCGGAGATCCGGGAGGACCTGAAGCACGCGGGGCCGCGGATGGCCAAGCTGCTCACCGACAAGACGGCCTTGACCTACTACCTGCTGGGCCACTCCCACGCCGTCCTGGCCGGCCTGCTGGAGGCGGCGGTACGTCCGGACGCTTCGACGCCCGCCGCGGTCAACCCCGACTTCGCGGCCATACGCCTAGGCGCCATGTTCCACCTGGCCTTCGATGGCGGCCTGCTGCAGCTGCCTGCCCAAGGAGACGCTCCCCACTCGGCGAGGTAGGCGCCAGCGACACCCCGTGCCGGTCATGGGTGCGAGCCTCCGGCCGTGGGGTTGTCCCCGTAGCGGGCGTTCGGGTTCGGCCGCCTCTTGGCGCCAGGGATGGTACGCACCGCGACCGCGGCGTGTACGGGACAGGCCAGCTCTTCATAGCCTGCGTCGGGCAGCCACACCAGGGCCTCATACAGGTGCTCGGCGTCGCAGGGGCTGCCGCTGTCAGCTACGCCGACATCGCCGCCGGCGTCGGCATCAAGGATGGCGCCCGCCTGCGGCGGGCCGTCAAGGTCGCCCGCGTGGTCGCGGCCAACCGGGGTGATCGCCTGGAAAGGTTCCTGCCATCGCAAAGCCCCGCCCGGCGCCGGGTCTTCGTCACCCGCTACATGCGCCAGGGCCTGGGCGATGAGTTCGGCGCCCGCGACGCGATGTCCGCCGCCCGCACCGCGATGACCGCGATGAAGGACATGCACCGTGCCACCACCTTCGAGGCTGGCAACGACAAGTCCATCGCGCGCCAGGAGTTCGGCACGATGGCCACGGCCGTCGATGAGTGCATCACCAAGGTCGCCGGCATCGACCTCCTGCACGACCTCCCCGAGCAGGACCGGCACGCCCTTGCCGACCTGATCAACCAGTTCGCGCAGCAGGAAACCGACCCAGATCGGCATCTGACAGCCTGGGAAACACCGGAAACCCTGGGACTTCTCGCCTGACAACCGCAAGGTTAGAGAAAATACCGCGAGATCCCGCCTCTGAGAGGACCGCCGTGAAGCCTCTCTCGATCTTTGTCATTGTCGCTGCCGTGGTGATCGTCGCGCCGAGCGTCTGGATGCTCGGGCCCGGCTCGTCCTGGTGGTTGGTCCATGTCGACGGCGTGACGGGCCTGACCGGCAAGGACCTGGCGGCCGCCGTGGATGCGGTCCGCGGCCGTGTCCTGGCGGCCGCCACCGGCCTGGCCGCGCTGGCCGCATTGGTCTTCACCGCGCTCAACGCCGACACCGCACGGCGCACTTTCCACCTCGGCGAGCGTGGACACGACACCGACCGCTACGGCAAGGCCGCCGAACAGCTCGGCAACGCCGAAGCCCCCGTCCGATTAGCCGGCCTTTATGCACTGGAGCAGCTCGCGCAGAACAACCCCGCGCTGCGGCAGACGATCGTGGACGTGATCACCGCGTATCTGCGCATGCCCTACACGCCGCCCACGGACGATGATCAAAAAGACGCGGGGCCGGCCGTTCCCCGCGCAGCCATCGGCGGCAGGGCCGAGCCGCCCGGAGGCCGCGATCCACGCGAAGAGCGGCAGGTCCGGCTGGCCGCCCAACGCATCCTGACCACTCATCTGCGCGGTCCTGCCCCCGCTCAACGACGCCGGCGGCAACGCGCCACACCGTCACCTGACGAGTTCTGGCCCGGCATCCTGCTTGACCTGACCGAGGCTCTGCTCATCGATTTCGACTTCCGTGACTGCCGAGTAAGCAAGGCCGCATTCGCGGGGGCCACCTTCAAGCGCGACGCCCACTTCGACGGGGCCACCTTCAAGCGCGACGCCCACTTCGACGGGGCCACCTTCAACGGCGACGCCCACTTCGACGGGGCCACCTTCAACGGCGACGCCCACTTCGAGGGGGCCACCCTCAACGGCGACGCCCACTTCGCGGGGGCCACCCTCAAACGCGGCGCCTCGCTCTACTTCGACGGGGCCACCTTCAACAGAGGCGCCCGGTTCGACAAGGCCCGGTTCCACGGGACCACCTTCGATGGCGACGCCCGGTTCTACTCCGACTGGGCTGCCCTCAAACGCGGCACCCGGTTCCGCAGAATCACCTTCAACGGCGACGTCTCGTTCGACGGGGCCACCTTCGACGGCGGCGTCTCGTTCGACGGGTCCGCCTTCAACGGCGACGCCCACTTCGCGGGGGCCACCCTCAAACGCGGCGCCTCGCTCTACTTCGACGGGGCCACCTTCAACAGAGGCGCCCGGTTCGACGAGGCCACCTTCGACGGCGACGCCCAGTTCCGCCGGACCACCTTCAACGGCGACGCCCGGTTCGACGGGGCCACCTTCAACGGCGACACCTCCTTCCATGAGACCCGCTTCAACGACAGCGCCCGGTTCGACGGGGCCACCCTCAAACGCGGCGCCTCGCTCTACTTCGACAAGGCCGCCTTCAACGGCGACGCCCAGTTCCGCCGAACCACCTTTAACGGCGACACCTCATTCCATGAGACCCGCTTCAACGACAGCGCCCGGTTCGCCTGGGCCACCTTCAACGGCAACACCTCGTTCGTGGGTGCCGGCTTCAAGCGCGGCTCGTTCGCCTGGGCCGCTTTCAACGGCAACGCCGGCTTCGTGGGGGCCGACTTCAACAGCAATGCCTCGTTCGTGGGGGCCACCTTCTTGGGTGGCGCCAAGTTCGGCTGGGCCACCTTCAAGCGCGGCGCCCAGTTCGACAAGGTCACCTTCAGCGGCAACGCCTCATTCGACGGGGCCACCTTCAAGCGCGGCACCCGGTTCCGCGGGACCACCTTCAACGGGAGGACTTCGTTTGAGCGCGTCCACCAGAGTCAGCGTGTCCACCTCGACGGGGCGTTTGTCGCATCCAAGGCCATCGGTGCCGAGCACGAGTGGCCGCCAGGCTGGCGGATGGAACCGGATGGGGAGGGGGGCGGCGTCCTGCGGCGAGACGTGGCGCCCGATGCGCAACTGGGGCGCGATACAGGCCCGGAGCCCTCTGCCGGAGCAGGACAGGGGCACAGCTCGTGATCAGCTTCCTACCTCACCCTCACGAGCCTGCGGGCACCAGTGCGACACGGCCACCCTGCCGTGAACTCCATCCAGGAATCTCGCTAATCGGCCTGAACGCAGTGCCCCGCTCCAGTCTGTCGATTCATCCCGAGACCTCAGCCCTCTGTCTCAAACGACCCACGTGCTGAGTTCGGTCAACTTGGCCTACGTGAAAGAAGAGATCATCATCCTCTGACCTGCTGGAAGGGTCCTTCAACCCAAGACAACGTCGACCTCCGCTTGACCGGAGGGGCTGTAGAACGCGGGCGCGGGTACGCGCACACCTGCGCCGCCACGCGGGTGGGCGCGGGCGTGATAGCACGACGGCCTCCCCGGGGCGCCGGCGACACGCCAGTCCAGGCGGCCGCAGCAGTCGTGCACGTGCACGGTTTCGAGCAGTACGGGCGTGACATCTACGCGCGTGCGGCCGTCGATGCGGCCTTCAGCGCGGCGGTCAGCGACCTGGCGGCGGAGATACAGGAGGGCCTGAAGCACGCGGGGCCGCGGATGGCCAAGCTGCTCACCGACAAGACGGCCCTGACCTACTACCTGCTGGGCCACTCCCACGCTGTGCTGGTCGGCCTGCTGGAGGCGGCGGTACGTCCGGACGCTTCGACGCCCGCCGCGGTCGACCCCGATTTCGCGGCCGTACGCCTGGGCGCCATGTTCCACCTGGCCTTCGACGGCGGCCTGCTGCAACTGCCCGCCCAAAAAACGCTCCCCACTCGGCGAGGTAATGGACGTGACCGCGCCGCGCCCGTGGCGGCACCTCGTCACGAATGCGACGCACCCGGTTCACGCCCCTTGACTGGGGGCCCAGCCAGCGTCGCACTGCTCGACAGCCCGCAACTGGGTGACGGTGCCGGCGGTCCTGGTCATGCAAATCCGGCGCCAGACCATAGGCCCCCTGCCATGTCGTCCAGACCGGGCGCTGAGCGTTTCGCTAGGGTTTGGTACTTCCCGATCATCGGGGCCGGTAAGGACGTCAAGGGTGCAGCAGGGAGTCCCGATCATCATGAACGGTTCGATAGAGGCCACGTCGTTGTTGGCGGGGCGCTATCGGGTGGATGCGCTGATCGGCAGGGGCGCGGTGGCCGAGGTGTGGAGCGGTCACGACGTGACGCGTGATTGGCCTGTGGCGGTCAAGCTGTTCGCTCCCCAAATGTCAGACCCGATGATGCGGGCGCGTTTCGTGAGCGAGGCCCGCATCGCGGCCCGGGTGGCGCACCCGAACGTGGTGAGCGTGTTCGACGTGGGCGAGCATGACGGGCGCCCGTTCCTGGTGATGGAGTTGCTGTCCGGGCGCAGCCTGGCCGCCGAGATCGCCGAGCGTGGGCCGTTGTCTCCTGATGAGGTGCGCCATCTGATGGGCCAGGCAGCCGCCGGGCTGGACGCCGCGCACCGGGCCGACGTGGTGCACCGCGACATCAAGCCCGCTAATTTGCACCTGACCGCGGACGGGCTGCTCAAGGTCGTGGACTTCGGCATCGCCCGCCTGGCCGGAGAGGAGATGAGCAGGCTGACCGCGGCCGGCACCGTGGTCGGCACCGCCGCCTATCTGTCGCCCGAGCAGATCCTGGGGCGCGGCGGCGATGCCGGCGCGGACCTGTACGCACTCGGCTGCGTGTGCTACGAGCTGCTGTGCGGGCGGCCCCCGTTCGTGGGCGTCCCCACCGAACTGATCCACCAGCATCTCAACCAGCCACCGATACCGCCACGCTCGCTACGGCCGGACATCCCCGCCGACCTGGAGACGCTGGTGCTGTCGATGCTGGCCAGGGAGCCCGCCGCCCGCCCCGCGAGCGCGGCACACGTACGGCACGCCCTGCTGTCCATCGGCCCGTGGCGCGCACCAGGCGGCACTGCCCTGCTCGAGGTGCCAGACCCGGACACCTGGTCTGGACAAGACTCGCCCCGCCGGTGGCCCGCTCCACGCCTCTTCCTGGCCCTCGCCGCCGCCTGCGCCGCGCTTGTCGGCGTCCTGGTACTGGCGATGCTGACCGACTCAGCCCGGCAAGGCGCCGCCCCGGCACCCTCCGCCCTCACCACATCCCCGGCCACCGCGCTCTCGCCCGCGCTCGCCATGTCCCCGTCCGCCACGCCCAACAGCCCACGGCCGTCGCCTACGGCGCCACCTGCCGCAGCAAAGGCGCTGGCCTGGCTCGCGGCCTTGGAACGAGCACTCGCCGCCCACCAGCAGCAGGGCGGCATCGCCCCCGACATGGCCCGCGAGCTCCGGACCCACATTGCCGAGGCACGCGAGAAGCTCAACGAGGGCAAGATCAGCGAGGCACGCAGTCAAGTCATGGATCTCGCGGCGAGGCTAACCGAGGCGCGCAGAAATGGCAGACTCGCCGATGGCCCTCTGATCACGTTCCTGGCCCGCTCCGGCATGCCTCTCCCACCAATCGACGAGCAGTCCGATCAACGCCATCCCGGCAAAGGCAAACACAAGGGCCGCAAGTAGCACCCGGGCTTGTGGCCCTCCGCCCGGGCAGCTGCACCCTGTGCATCAGAACCCAGCGGGCAATGCGATCTCATCCAACCGCCACTCCTCTACAACCCCGTCCGGGCCAGGCAGCGCAAAGCAGTACTCGTCGAGGATTTCCGGCGCGTCGGCGAGGATGTCGAGCAGCGCCTGCAGGCGATGGAACGGTGCCTGCCTGACGCGGTCGATGACCGGGCTCGCGCAGGCCCAGCAGCGCCCAAGAGGCAAAACGCACTCCGCCCCGTAATGGGCTCACCAGTGATTGAGATACGCGCGTCGTCCGAGCAGGAAGTCAGTACTCGGTGATGCTGATGTCGTCGAGGGTCAGTCGCATTCGGCGGATGATGGGTAGAGGGGCCTGGGGCTACGGCTCGACACGGCGGGATAGGCCCGGCGCTATACCGCGATCTTCAGCGTTTCCAAAGTCGATGCTTGATAGTGGGCGTTATGTCAGGGCGTTATGTTAACCCTCCGGACCGGGAGTCGGCTCCGGCCCCGCCCGGCCCCGGCTGCTCCGCTGCCCCTCCTCGTCCCAGGGGTGCAAGGCGCAGCGTCTGCCAGCCGTCCGCGGCCGACTCCACCTGCCAGGCCGGCGGCCACACCCGCTGGACGTCCCCGGCCGCTGGCGCTACCCGTACGCCGTCCAGCCCCGCCTGCTCCAGCCCTCTCGCCCTGTCGAACCGGGCAGCGCCGGTGAAGGTCACCCCCATCGAACTGGGCGCCGCGCGGTATCCGGTGCGCAGCGCGGCCAGGTCGTGCTGGACGTTTCCCCAGAAGGTCTGGGCGTGTCGCTTAGCCTGAATCCACGGCTTGATTCTTGGTGATCATTTCTCGGTCCAATTCGTCGACGAGGACCGTTCCCGCAGGTAGAGGCCTTGGTTTCAGAGCGTGAGGCACCTGCCGTGCTCGGGTCGCGGC
>NZ_JBQQCB010000204.1:0-11421 GCF_052246675.1 Nonomuraea sp. KM90
CCGGGAGCCGTCCCAGGTGCCGACCACCCGATACTGACCCCACTTCGTACCCTGGACGCTCTCGTGCTCAACCTTGGACCAGTCCCAGCCGACGATGTCCGGCCCACTGCACTGGGGTGGCAGCGACTCGGCCATCGCGGCGCACAGCTGCGGCCCGTGGCCGGGGTCCTCCAGGACGGAGACGGCGTCGGCCGCGTACGTGACCGGCTTGTCGGCCGCCACTCCGCTGCCGCAGGCGGTCAGCACCATGAGGGCGAGGAAGGCGAGTGAGCGCATGACCTTCAGACGTGCGAACGCTCCGCAGAGGTTCAGCAGCATGCGCTCGAGGTCACACAGGAGGACACCTCTCTCGCCTGAGTGCACTCATCTGAGTGTCGGCAGGCGACCGGATGATCGGCCAACCGCGGGTGCCCAGCTGGTCTTGTTCGTCGCGTGGCGCGCTGGCTGCGAGGCCGACGGAGCCGTAGCCGAGGTGGGCGCTGTCGTACAGGGGGTGCCGTAAACGTGTCTGTCACCAGCCGCCATCGGGGCTTCTGACGTCTTTTGCCGGGTTTTGCCCATGATGAACTGCGGCCGGTGTGCGGGCAGATGTCGACGGCAGCCGGTAAGACGAGCGGGGACGGGGCGCCGTTCGGACAGGAGCAGCGGGCCGCGAGTGCGTGGCGTCGGACGGGACCGACGGAGCGGCCCAGCGCATCTTCGCTCGGCGGTGAGAATCGCTTCACTCGGCCCGAACGAGCGACTTAACGCAGGTCACGGCCCAGCACGCCCGAAGCTACGGCGGGTCGCAAGCTTGATGTCAAGCCCTCCCGGTCACCCAGAGCTACTGCGGTTGGTCGCACGGGCCCGAGCGGGGAAGTCTGTCAAAGACCGGCCCGCCACCAGGAGATCCCGTTACGCCGCCGCATCGCCGCCATGTCGATCAGGCCTTGGGTGCCCAGATGCGATCAGAAAATCGTGGTCGTATCGACACGGGCGACTTTCCTGATTTCGTCCTCTGTGACTCCCCGTACGCCGCCCAGGTTCGTGCCGGTCAGGTTCGCGCCTGTCAGGTTCGCGTTGGTCAGGTTCGCGCCTGTGAGGTCAGCGTTGGTCAGGTTCGCGTTGGTCAGGTTCGCGTCGCTCAGGTCCGTGGTCATCAGCTGAGTGTCGGTCAGGTTCGCGCCTGTCAGGTTCGCGCCTGTCAAGTCCGCGCCAGCCAGGTACGCCAGGACCAGGTACGCATGAGGAACGCGAATCTGGGACAGGTTGGGCACACGCCGATTGCGGGCAAGGTCGTAGGAAGTGTCGCGAAGGCCGATGACGGTCAACGCGCCCTGCACGTCAGTGGTGGGCTCCGGGGGCAGATCCTTGTCTTTGACGCTGGGCTTCGGGTCGTGCTCGCGAACGAACGCGGCCAGCACGTCGTAAACGGCCACATGGTCGCGCGGGGAGTCTTGCGCGAGCCGTTCCAGGGCGTATATGCCGCCCAGACGAACATCCGTCTTGTCGGAGCCGAGCTGTTCGACCGCCTTGGTGAACCGATCAGTGACCTGCCCCTGCGTGGAGGCGTCGAGCGACTGCGCCGTGTACCACAGGCCCTGCACAGTGAAGACGACGCCTCCGACAACGACCAGCCCCGTGGCGGCTTGGATCAAGGTGTGGCGGGCGGCGTTGAGTGCCTCCACGCGTTCTGTGGCGGTCATCTGGCCGCGCTCGGCCTGGGTGAGCGGGTGTCGTTCACCTGCGAGGCGGCGCGCGACCGGGCCGATGAGTACGGCGATGCCGAGGACGGCGGCACCGGCCAGGGCGGTACCGGCCAGGATCCAGCGTCCCCACTCCGGGATGATGGCGTACTCGTCAGCCGCGGTCGAGGCGGCCCATAAGATCCCGGCCAGCAGGGGGACGAGCCACAGCAATTGGCGTATCCACCGCCACGCCCAGTGCATCGAGGGGGGCGGGGCCGGCGGAGGAGCCGCTTCTGCGGCTGCGGCCATGCGACGTGCTCTGGCTGCGGTCGCCGCCGTAACGACCTGGCGGGTGGGTAGTCGCGGTTGCCTGGCTCTCATGTCCCTATTGGATCTCTCCCCGAGCGCAAAGGTTCCACGGTTTCGAGCTTGGGGCTCATCGCACGGACCCTGGGCGAGTGGAGGGCCTTTATGTCAAGCCGCCCAGGAACTTCGCGTTGGGGCGTGTTGCTCCATTCCTTACCGGCACCCCTTCTTGGCCTGGCACCAGACCAGCCACAAGACGACGGCAGCCCGGTTGCGGTTCCAGGTCAACGACGCGCTCGCCCCCCATAGCTCGGCGAGCGTGGTGTTCTCCATCGGCGCCTCAGGGGGCGGCCGTCCCGGCCGGGACGCACAGGGGTCGGGTCCGGAGCTGGTAGGAGACGGCGGCGATGGCCAGCGCCCAGCCGTATCCGCCGAACGCCAGCGACGCCGCTCCGCCGATGCCGAACAGGTCGTCGCTCAAGAGGCCGGCGCCTGCGAGGATCCCGCTTGTGGTGCCGTACACGGCAAGGGTCGGTGCGACCACCCAGACCGGTGCCAGCGGCAGGAACCGGGGCACCCGTCTGCCCGCCAGCCACAGCGTCCAGCGGGGAAAGACCATGCCCCACGGCCGGACAAGTCCCAGCAGCAGGAACACGGCGAGCCCGATGCCGCAGACCCCCGCGAGAAGCATGTACCAGGTCGGCCGGAATCCGTTGGGCTCGATTCCGGGGACACCGGCCGCGCCGAGGGTGTGCAGGACGAGGTACGGAAGCCACGCGCAACCACCGGCGTAGACGATCCGGCGCACCACGGGAGGTGCCGCGTGCGGCGTGGGATGCCGCCGGCCCGAAGCCTGTGGCGGATGCGCCCGGCCGCACCGGGGGCAGAGGCCGGCGGTACGGCGGGCATGCGACAGCGCGGTGGCCACGAACAGGGCTCCGAGGACGGCCAGGCATAACCGCTCGGCGAAGCTCACCCAGTCGCTATTGCCCTGGCGGTCGCTGACGGTGCCCGTCAGGACCAGCTGGATCAGGTTGAGCAGCACCATGCAGCTACCCGCCAGGGCCAGCACCGCCACGGCCCACGCGCCTGCCGACAAGGCCCGAGGCGGTACCCGTCCACCCCACGGGCGTACGGTGGCGGTGGCGATCGCGGATCCGGCGAGTAGCACCGCGGCGCCCGGCCACGTGGCGTCGGGCAGGCCGAGGTCGGTGACGCCGAGGAACGAGCGATATCCCATGAGCGCGGCCACCAGCAGCACGCAGCCGTACAGGGCTGCTGCTCCGCCTGCGGCGTGACCCGCCCACGACGGCCATCGCCGCCACCATCCGATCGACGACGCGATCGCGTGAGTATCGGAACGGCTGTTCATGCGGCTCCTTGGGCTGGGGGAGAGACCCTGGAAGTCTGCTTCGCCGGACCTTTGATTTCGCTGAGAGGCGCTGAGAGTCCCCTCAGCTCGCCGACCGGGAGGCGGCGGTCCGGATCGGCGGGTCGCTCAGGCACGTGATCGCCACTGAGGGTGGCCGGCTCCGCGGCGATCAGCCGGTGCGGCCACGTGGTGCGGCCGGGTCCGAGGGGGAGGACGTAGCGGCGGTGCACCGCGCCGGCGTCGGAGGAGCCGTCGACGGGAAGGCCGGCGGGTCCTGCCCAGGGCGCGTACCAGGACGTCGGCGTGGGCGGCGGTTCGGCCAGCGCCGTCATCCGTGCGTGCTGCCTCCTGCGGATCTCGGCTCCGGACCAGGTGCTGACACAGCATCCTCTGGGGCGGCCCGGCACGTTGTGCCTGTCTGATCCGGCACTGACGACCCGCGCTCGCCTCTTGATCGATCGGGCGTGGCAGCCGACCATCGAGACAGAGCTTCCGACCCCCCCGGAGGGACCCCATGATCCGCCGTGCCCTGCTGGCCACCGTCCTCGCCCTGGCCGCCGTCACCACCGTCACCACAGGAACCGCCCAGGCCCGCGCCTGCAAGCTCGGCCACGCGTGCGTCACCGTCTACTACAGCGACTCCACCCGCACCACCGTGGTCGGAGAGAAGTACGAGGACTGCAATGGGGCGGTCGACATGTGGGGCGTCCGCAGCGGCTACCTGGACTTCTACGAGAGCCCTTGCTGACAGGCGTCAGGGCGCGACAAGGCGGTTCGACAAGCTGCAAGGCCGCCGCGGAGCGCGGCTCCCAGCCGCCGGGCAGGACCTGGAGGAGGAACTGGCGGTGCTGGGAGCTCAGCCCGTGAAGTAGTGTCCCGCGTTCAGATCGGCGATGAGCCCGGCCCGGCCGGGACGCCAGTCCAGCAGCTTCTGGGTCAGGGCGGAGGAGGCCGGCATGTCCGGCGTGACGAAGGAGGCCAGCCAGCCGAAGTGCTCGCCCGCCTCCCGCGCGGTGATCGCGGTCACCGGCACGCCGAGCCGGTGACCGATGACGCCGGCGACGTCGCGTACCGGCACGCCCTCCTCGGCGACGGCGTGTAGCCGCGCGCCCGCGGGAGCCTCCTCCAGGGCCAGCCGGTACAGGCGGGCGGCATCCAGCCGGTGCACGCTCGGCCAGCGCTGGCCGCCGTCTCCCACGTACGCGGAGACGCCCTTCGCGCGGGCGATGCCGATCGCGGTCGCGACGAACCCCGGGTCGCCCTCCCCATGCACCAGCGGCAGCCGCAACACCGAGACCCGCACCCCGCGCTCCACGAACGACAGCGCCACCTGTTCGGCGGCCCCCCGGGGCGAATGTGTCCCCGGCTCGTCCTCCTCGGTGCCGACGCGGCCAGGCGGGAGCAGGCCGGTGCCCGAGGTGCTCACGAACGGGCGGCCGGACCCCGTTAGCGCCTCGCCGAGCGCCGCGATGGCCCGCCGGTCGGTCTGGTTGGCAGCCTCGAAGTTCGTGAAGTCGTGCACGAAGGCCAGGTGGATGACGCCCTCCGCGGCGGCGGCCCCGGCGCGCAGGCCGGCGAGGTCGTCGAGCGAGCCCGGGTGTGGCTCGGCTCCCGCGGCCCTCAACGCGGCGGCGGCCTCGTCCGTACGGGCCAGACCGGAAACCTGGTGCCCGGCCTCGATGAGCTCACGAACGACGGCGGAACCCACGAATCCCGTGGCACCGGTGACGAAAACACGCATGATGATCTCCTTCTTCAGCGGTGTTCCCATCGTCGGAGCCGGCGCCGTACGGCGTCCAAAGCCTGTTCCTCATCGCGCAATACGTTTCAGGCATCACCGCAGTAGGCTGCGGTGTATGCCCGACTCGCCCGACCTCGATCTGCGGCTCGTGCGCTACTTCACGGCGGTCGCCGAGCACGGGCACTTCGGCCGCGCCGCCGAGGCCCTGCACATCACCCAGCCGTCGCTGAGCCGGCAGATCCGCGGCCTCGAGCGGCAACTGGGCGCCCGCCTGCTCGACCGTACCCCGCAAGGCACGCGGCTCACCGAGGCGGGCGAGGTCTTCCTGCCCCGCGCCAAGACGCTGCTGCGCTCGGCCGCCCAGGCGGCGGCGCAGACGCGCGCCGCCGCTCGGCCCAGCCGGATCACGATCGGGTACACGGCGGGCCTCATCGTCACGCCGGCCGTGCGCGAGCTGCGCCGCCTGCACCCGGACGCCGACGTACGCACCTCACACGTGGCCTGGAACGAGCCGCGCCCCGCCCTGCTCGACCACCGTGTGGACGCGGTGGTGACCCGGCTGCCGTTGGTGACCGACGGGCTCGACGTGACGATCCTGTACGACGAGCCGCGCATGCTGCTGCTCTCGCGCGACCACCGCCTGGCGGGCCGAGAATCCGTGACGCTGGACGACATCGCCGACGAGCCGCTGCCCCGGCTGGCCGACCCGGACCCGGCCTGGGAGGCGTACTGGCGCATCGATCCCAGGCCCGACGGCCGCCCGGCCCCCGACGGCCCGCTCATCGCCGGCATCGAGGACAAGTACGAGGCGATCGCCGCCGGCGAGGCGGTGGCCATCGCGGCCGGCCCGATCTTCGTCAGCCTCCGCCCGGACCTCACCTCGATCCCCCTGGAGGGCGTCGAACCGAGTCACGTCGTGCTGGCCACCCGGGCCGGCGACCGCAACCGCCTGGTGGCGGCGTTCCGCAAGTCCGCCAGGGCACTGCTCACCAGCTCGCGGGCAACCCTGGGGTGGTCGGAGCCAGCGGGCGGTCCGGCGGGTGGATGACGTACGTCCCGCCGCCGCTGGTGCTGCGCAGCCGCACCTTCTCGAAGCTTCTCCGAGCAGGACCGGCAAGCCCTTACCGACCTGATCAACCAGTGCCCGCAGGAAGCGTGCACGGGCCTGTCCGGCGCTCCCGAGCCATCCGCCCGTCCACCCGAGTTGCGGCCGCCGCGTTCGCTGTGGTGGGGGCTCTTCCAGCTGCGCTGCTAGTCGGCGCGGCCGACTGGGATGGTGAGCACCTGGCTGCTGCCGGCTGTACGCCGCCAGCGGCACCACGAACCGGCCACCGCGTACACCACGCACGACGCCAGCTGAGCGCCGG
Source organism: Nonomuraea sp. KM90 (assembly GCF_052246675.1). Classification (NCBI taxonomy): domain Bacteria; kingdom Bacillati; phylum Actinomycetota; class Actinomycetes; order Streptosporangiales; family Streptosporangiaceae; genus Nonomuraea; species Nonomuraea sp. KM90. The sequence goes on from NZ_JBQQCB010000204.1 coordinate 6,454, forward strand.
GTGACCGAGCTCTACACCAAAGCCGCCGAGCAGTTCGGCAGCGGCCAGGCCCCAGTCCGGCTGGCAGGCCTGTACGCGCTGCAGCGCCTGGCCCAGGACCCCGGCACTGCGCCAGATCATTGTGGACGTGTGCCGCGCTTGCCGGCGTCGCCGCCCGGTCGGCCTGCTGCTGATCGCGGGTTGTCTTGCCGTGGTTGTCGTGCCGCTGGTCACGATCTTCATAGATCGTGCCTGCGTTCGTCGCGCGCCACGCAATCGGGCCCGACTATGACGGCCATCCGGCGCGCCTGGTCGCGTTCGTTCTGTTCCTCATCGGGTTCGATTTCGACTTGCTGGCAACTTGAGGGCACATCCCACCAGCTGAGCCTTTCACCCTCTCCGCCCGGACATCGCTCTGTTGAGACCGGGGCCTGCTCGGGCAGCACCGTAAGCGCGCGAGCAACCAGCGGATGCCTGTCACCGTCCGGAGAGCCGCGCGAATGGAGTGCAGCAGCCAGGGCACCCCGCGACCCTGCCATCACCTGCTGAGCAGCGGCGCTGAACTTTGGCGCCTCTTGACACTCGGGTGTCGCCGCCCGGAGCGGGCGCCTCAGAAATCGCGCCAGTCGTCGAACCATTCGTCGGCCTGGGTGGTGCTGATGCCGGCGCGTTCGGCCAGGTCGGCGAAGGCTTCGCCGGATTCCTCGCGTCTGATGGTGTCGATGAAGCCGTCGTGACGCTCGTCCACCAGATTGAGCGTCTCGATGAAAGCGCGAAGCGCCGATTTCGCGGCTTCGGCCCGCTCCCCGGGATCGCCGGGGAGGTCGCCAAGGGCGCGCGAGGCGGTCGTGTAGGCCTTGCAGGCGGCCGCGGCAGCGCGCCGGTCGTCCTCGATCCAGTCGCGGAACGGGTTGTTCAGGTTCTCGGCGAGCCAATCGTCCGACTTCGCGCCTTGGACGACGAGATCCAGCTCGGACCGGCGGTACCGGGACTTCAGCAGCTTCGCCGTCTCCCGCCTGATCCCGTCCACGTGCAGCGAACGCAGCGCGGGCCAAGTTTCCGGCAACGAGGAGGCATCGAGGGCGTACGCGGAGTTGAGCTCCAGACTGAAGAGCGAGAGGAAACGACTGAGCTGCCGCGCCTCGGCCAACTCGCCAGGAGACGTCGTCCAGTCGATGCGCAGGACCTCGAGGTCATCCAAACCGGACAACGACGCGACGGAAAAGGATCCTCGCACGCTGAGCTGAAGGTTGCGGACGGAGCGCAGACCTGGGGGTATGGACGGGTCCGGCGAAATGATGAAGAGCCCGACGCGCGCGCCGTCCGCCTCGGCCACGACCTCCGGCGGCTCACCGGAGAGCTCCACGAATGTCAGCCTTTCGAACCGGTCCGGCAGCAGCAGCCGTCGGGGAGAGCTTCCGCTGAGCCACAACGACGTGACACGCGTCGGGGAGAGGTCGACGAGCGGCGGCGCGTTCTGCCAGCGCAGCGCGGAGATGAGAGGACGGCGGCCGATGGCCTCGATCAGCCCGCGGTCAGTCCCCTCCCAGGTCAGGCCGGTCAGCATCGGCAGGGCGTCGAGCTGGGACCAGTCGGGTGTTGCGTCAGGCGGGACGGCGGCCAGTTTGGGAAAGTCCAGGTGGCTCGTTCCCAGGCGGAACGTCTTCCGCCCGTGTCCGAAGTCCAGCTCCACCCTCGTCGATGGGATCACGGCAGCGGCCTTGTAGGCCGCCTTCGCCGCCTCGGGAAGGGACAGATCCCAGTGCCACTGCAGGTTCGCCTGGATGAGCACGTACACCCATCCTCCGGAACGCGGGCAGTTCGCAACGGGCTCGATGCCGTCCAGCGTGCCGATCCAGCGCAGGTCGGAAGGCGGAGTCTCGGTTCGGTCGATGGATATCACGGCGGGTTCCGCCGCATGTGAATGGTGATCAAGAATCAGCGTACCCGCGACTGCCACGTCCTCCAGGGACGGCACCGTCTCGGAGTGCCAGTCGAGCACGCCCACGATGAGGTGATCGCCGTCCATCCCCACGATCCTGCAGGCGCCGAATCCGCCGATGCGTAACGGTATGACCGCCGTATCCCCGATCCTGCGATCAGTTCCGCTCACGGGGGAGACGCTAGCAGCCCGCAACTCCCACCGGCACTCAGCGAGCCGATGCCACGTTGGCGACGTACGCCCGCAGCAGCCTGCGCCCCTGCTCGATCATGGCGGCGTCACCTTCCCGTGAGGCGGTGAAGGCGAGCTCGAGTGTGGCCGCCGTGCCTGGATGGCCAGCCGCATGACGCGGTACGGGTCGGCAACGGCGCAACCCGGCCTCCTCCCGCGCAAGTGGTACGTCACCGTGAAGCCCGTTTTCATCCCCTGAAGTACGTACGAAGTGCTGAGGAACCATACTCGATCGGTCGCGATAGACGCCGAAGCCCGCCCGCTCGGCCAGGATGGGGCTTCACCACAGCCATGTGGTGAAGCCCGTCGACTTCCGTCCGCCGGTAGAACCAGGCAGGTGTGCCGTGAGCGCGCTGGTCTCCATGAGCTGTTTCCTTCTCGCCGGGCTGTTCCTCGGCGTCGCGATCCGGATGGAACTCAACCGGAGGAGGGCGCGCGCGGAGCAGAGTGGGGAGTCCGCCCCCGCGGCAGAGCCTTCCGCGCCGCCCGGCGCGGCGTCGTTCACAAGGCATAGCTTGACGCCCTCGCGGCCGGCACCCTCATTCGCGGACGTCTCGCTGGATCGAGCGGCCGACGCGTCCCGGCCTGACAAGCCAGAGAGCAGCATGTCGGGTCCGTCTCCCTCGTCCGAGTTCTCTCCTGCGCTCTCACCCGCCGATTTCAGGCTCCCCGCGGCATCGAGACCGCCTCGCAACCAAGCGCAATCAGCCCGGCGTGACCGGAAATCTCCGCAATATCATTCCAGCCAAGTCCCCTCTCAAGCGCCCGAACCTGCACAGGATGCACGGCGGCCACCGGAGCGCAACAATAAAGAGCCACGCCGCGAAGACGATCCCCCGCCTTCCGGCACCCGGACGCGGACGCGCACGACGCGTGTGGTGCGGAAGATCCCGCTGCCAGCCCGCGCCGAGCCCGGCCGCACTCGCCCGCCCCAGCCGGCCGTGGTCACGATAGCCGTGGAACCACACGTCCGGCTTGAGCAGCATGGCACTGGATCCCGGCCCGTTCACGACGTCACCTTGTACAAGTTCTCCCACGTGCTCATCGGGAACGACAACAAGGCCGAACGGACGATCAAATACCGCATCAGAAGCGTGAGGTTCGATGCGGATGAGCTGGCGGGGAAACTCCGGGGTGGTGACGCCCGCAAGGCGCTGATCCGCCTGATCGGCGATCCGGACGACCGCCGGGCGAACGACCGGTTCCGGCGCGAGCTCACGAAATCCCGTGGACCAGACGACCGCCACAGGCACATGGTGAGCTTCAGGGTGACCCGTCATGTCGACGTGACGGCGATCGGCTGTGACGTCGTCGCATGGGGAAACCGGAACACCGCCCGGATGAAGATCAGTCATGTGATCGCCCGTGGCGGGATACCCGTGTCTACGCTGTTGGGAGGGGATCCGGAGCTGGTCGCGACCTTCGCCCGCCTTCTGCGGGATCCCTCGAATCGCGAGATCGCGCAGCAGTTCAACCGGCGTATCGGCGCTGCCACCCGGGACCTGGCTCCGGAAAAGCTGGTGCGCACCCTGGCTTGCGACGGCGGCCCTACTCGCGTCGTGCGATCCGGGGACGGACTGTCCGCGTACGGCGACTCCGCCACGACGGGCACCGTCGGGCGCGACAACCGAATCGTCCAGAAGATACGCACCGAGATCGGGAAGATTCCCGAACCGGCCAAAGAGGTCGCACGCCGCACCCGCGAGGTGTCCGGAATGACAAGAGACATCTCCAGAATGCACGGGCCGTTCGAGAGCCCCGGCCGATAGTCGAGGAGGAAGCCATGGCAGAAGGCCGCCGCTCCGCCATGTGGTCAGCCATTCTGATCTCGTCCGGCGCTCTGGCGGGGCTGGGCGTCTTTCTGTACGACCATACGTTGCAGAGCGCCGATCAACTCGCGAGCGTCGGCGGCTTCGTCACGGGGGTTGTGGGCATGGTGGGCGCCGCCCTCGGCACGATGACATCAAGGAGGTCCGCATCGGAGGCCACGGCGGCATCGCCGTTACCGGAGCCGGCCGTCCCCGAACGGTCGGGGCCCACGAACATCGCGATAGGCTGCGGAGTCGTCATCAACGGTGATGGCAACACCATCGACGCGTCGCAGGAACTCCGGAAAGGCAAGAAGCGTAAGCCCCGCCGGCGCGCGCAGTTGTCCTGACCCGAGGCGCCGGGTCGGGCGGCGTTCGTGACGGCCAGGATCGCCGGTCATGCCGCCGGGTTGCCGCCGCGCGCCGTAGCCGGTGGCGTGCTGCCGCAGGTGGGCGGGTTCGTCGATGATCCTATTGCCGAGCACCGACAGCAGGCACCGCGCGACGGACACCACCACGACGGGCCAGAGCTGACCTCTCGACCAGCCGTCGAGCCAGGCGGCCACGAAGGGGATGCAACCGCCGACGATGTCGTGGGTGAAGGTGACGCCGGTGTAGCGGTCCGGACGTCGAACAGCTCCGACACATCGTGGCCTGCGAGGCGAGCGTCAGGTCGTTGCAGAGGGTGAAGATCATGACGAAGGCGGCCCAGATCACCACGGGAGTGCCGGTGTCGAGCATGAAGAAGGGGTAGAACAGCACCGCCGCCGCGACCGATCCGGCGACCATCGCTGGGCGGCGCCCGTACCTGTCGCACAGCCAGCCCGCGGTCGGCACGGTGACCAACTGGCGATCAACACGAAGGCGTTCTTTGATGGGCGTTCTAAGCCTGGATCCACCGCTGGGAATCTGACAAAAGAACTGTGAAATAGGGCGAGGTGCCCTTTGGCCTGGGAAGATGGGAGTTCTCTACGCTCCAGCAACCCAAATCAGAAGGACACCTCGTAC
>NZ_JBQQCB010000205.1:0-11382 GCF_052246675.1 Nonomuraea sp. KM90
GCAAGGACGCAGACGAAGGGGCCGAAGGGCCTGACGAGGCCATCGCCGGTTTCTGGGCGTGGTGGCAGGAGACCAGGCCGCAACTCGACTCGATGGTGGCCGCGGGCGAGCCCGAGGGGCTGGAGGAACGGCTCTCCCCCGCGGTCGCCGCGATCGACCCCGGCCTCGCTTACGAGGTGGCCCCCGGCAAGGAGGCCGCGCACGCCCTGGTGGTGACCGCCGCGGGCGACGCCGAGCTGCGCTCGCTCGCGCACCGCTGGGCCAAGGCCGCGCCCCCGGCCGACCTGCCTGCCGGTCCGCGGCGAACCAGCCCGGCTCGTCCAGGCGCAGCCGAAGTCTCAGAGGGCATTTGATTTGAGTGGATTGCGGCTTATGTTCTAGGAGGCGCCTCGTCAGGTCGGGATGGTCTCGTCCGTTATGCGCTTGGTCAGGTTGCTGATCGACGCGAGGTGGATCATCGCTTGAGAGCTGGTGGACAGAGTCTCGTAATCGCGGGTTGAACGGCGATATTGCATGAGCCCGACCAGGCTGCGTTCGATGACCCAGTGGCGTTTGACGAGCTTTTCTGGAGACCACTTCGAGGTCGATGCCTAAGACGGTGACTCATTTGGTGAGTCGGCGGTGGCAAATGAGGGCTGCAGCGAGGGCGGCGAAGGACGCGAAGTGGTCGGCCCGACGCTCGTACCGTCAATGTAAGCGGCGGCGGCCGGCCAGCCACGAAACCGTCACTTCTACGATCCACCGGTGACGTCCCAGGCGCTGGCTGGACTCGATCCCGCTGCGGGCGATCGCGCGCGATGATGCCCCGGCCGCGCAGGAAACTTCCGTTCTAATTAGCGGTCGTCGCGACACCCCCAACTTGCGGAGCGGGCGAAGATGCATGTGTGCCACGAGACCATCCGGCTGCTCGGCTATGCCATGTCCGAACACCATGATGCGGCGCTGACGGTCGCCTCGCTGCAGATCAATACCACTTAGTTAGGCCACTGCAAGGATGCTGATGTGCGGTGGATCCGGATGGAGGATTGTGGCGTCGGTGCGGCGTTTTGCTCTATAGGCGTGGACATGCACGCGTTTCACGACACGCGGGGTACTGCGATTTCTCCGGCGCGGGTTGAGTCTTTCGATGATTTCAGCGTGTGTCGTCTTCAGGGCATCGGCTAGACGCTGAGGGGGAAAAGCCCGCCTGATCGGTGACCCGGCGGCGGATGACGCGGAGAGATCTCATGAAGGACAATCGATCGGGATCGATGTCGGCTTGTTCCGCTGCTTCGCACATTAGATGCCGGATCGCATAGTGGACGAGAAGGAACGCCCATATCTCTTGCTCGATCATCTGCGGTGATTTGGAACGCAGCACGCCGCCCCGGCCGCGCTGATGGGTTTTGATCTCAGCGAGGCTTGATTCGAACTCCCAGCGCTGCTCGTAGGCGGCGGCCAGTTCGGCAGCGCTTACCGCATCGGGATCCATGATCGTCGTTATCAGGCAGAAGATTTCGCCTTTGCCCTCCCGATTCGTAACTTCGTACTCGATGACCCGTACCGGAATGCCGGACGGCTCTTCGATATTCGCTGATCCGCGGTGTCGTTGAGTTGCTCGGCGACCGCGAACTCTCGGATCCAGCAGAAATGATTCGTATGAGCCGTCCGGAAGAGCACGGACGACAGGCAGGTTAGGGCCAGCCGGCATGCGCCATAGCAGGTCCGCTCCTGAATCAGCCGCAGCCTCCCACAAACGATAGCTGTAGAATTCTCGATCCGCGATGACCAGCATATCCTGTTCGAAATCAGCGATAAGTCGCTCGGCGAAAACGCGTTCGTTGATCCGCCAAGGACCCAGCCTTGCGGCGACAATGGCATGGGTCCCGCATTCGCCCAGTCCCACCACACGTACTTGCGGAAACGGAGCTGGATTCTTCACGCCTACGGACCGGCCGAACGCTCTATCGTTGTTCTCGGTGTCTGGCACGTCGAGTATAAATCCGTCGATCGCCATCAGCCGACGTGAACCAAGCCATGCACCCTGGGTGCCCCGCTGTGCACACGGCACTGCCACCCGCTCGAACAATTCCCGCAATGGCTCGGCACCCAGCCGTTGGCGGGCTTGGGTAATCGCCCCTGTCGTCGGGATCTTCCAGGCTTTCCGCCATGTTCCCAGAAAACGTAGGCCGTCAACGAGAAGGCGCATGACCTCTTCATATGACTCTCCGAAGAACAAGCACAGGCCCAGCACGTAATAGACGACCACGCGCGCCGGCAACAGGCGTGACCTCTGCTCGACCCGCCCTGTCTCAGCCAGAACCTCATCGACGAGGTCCCGATTGATAAGACGCGTCACGACCCCCACACCGATCCGATCGGTCAGGCGAGTACCTGCAACCTCCGCCGATCCTCCTACCACCTCACCCATGGCGAAAAGATAATCAGAGGCAGGGCACGGGAGAAAGCAGAATCGCAAAATTAGAGGGTTATCCACAGAACCAACCGTCTACGGCGGTGGAAATGTGGAAAACCGAATGCCGAACAGCTTAACTAAGTGGTATTGCCCTGCGGGGCTCCGCTGAGCGTGGCATTCCATTCCCAATCCTCCAAGTATCCGGCTTGCAGCATCTGTTTGATGAGCCGAAGGAACCGGTTATCGTGGATTCTCTCTGACAGGATCGAGAGCATGACCTCATGGTCAAGGCTCCCGAAGCAGTCAGCGATATCCGCTTCGATGAACCAGGTCGTCCCACCCCATGTCTCCTCAATTTCGCTCAAGGCGGTGTGGCAGCCACGGCGGGGACGGAAACCGTGCGATCGGCGAGAAAACTGTGGCTCGTAGTACGCCTCCAGCAGGAGCCGGACCACTTCACCGACGAGTTTGTCCGCCCAGGACGGCAGGCCGAGGGGCCTTCGTTTCCCGTTATTTTTGGGAATGTAGACGCGCCTCACGGGTTGGAATCGGTAGCGCTCGTGGCGCATCGCATCGATGATGTGTTCGATCTTGGCCATGGACATGCCGTCTGCGGTTTCCCCGCAGGCCCCGGGTGTCATCGCCCCGTCGTTGGAGTAGATGCGCCCGTAGGCCACAAGATACAAGTCCGGGTTGAACAGTTGTCGATACAGTTCGTTGCACGGCAGGCCACGCCTCCCGCGTTCACGGAGGACCTTCAACACCGTTTCGGCGTTCTGCATTACGCATACCTCGCGGTTTTTGAGTGTCCGGTCACCTAGCCCCCTTCGCCCTGCGGACGGCCTTCCCGTCCTCCCTGGTCGGGCGTTAATCTGACGACTATTACGGGGCCTCTGTCACCATAGGGCTCGCGCCCCTTAGGTGATCCCACGTTCGTCTCTGTCATACGTCATAGCGCGATTTAGGTCGCCCATTCATCCCCTTGAACTCCCTCACTGGGAGTCGCTCCACACCCCGGAGGTTGCGCCGACCCTCACGTTATATCGGCACAGGGCATGGCACCGGTTTCAGGCGTCTTTCCGATGGGAGACTCGATTGCACCTTCTGGAGATTGGGGTCCAGGCAATTCAGCTTTGACCATGTCGCGCGGGTCCCGTATCGCCTTGCTTCATACGCCTGAACACAAGCGATACTTTCCTGACATGCTACGGTTCCCTTCACTTTTCAGATCCAGGTAAGTCATTAGACCCAGAAACCCTCCTCCGAGTTTCTCCCGGCTAAACCGGAGATATGACAGAGCGCCTCGTGGCGCAGCGTGAGTGGAGTCGGTGCCCTGTCGGCCGCCGGCTCGTAGCAGCCCGGCGGTGTCGGCACGCTCCAGGATCGTGTCGAACAGGCTCTGTTCAAGCGATCCTGCGATCAGGCGATCACGGAACTCGCTGAGCACCGAGTAGCCAAAGCCGGCGTCGGTCAGCTCCAACCCGAGCGCGTACTTCCAGTCGATCCGTGCTCGCACCGCCTCGGCCGCCTGCCGATCGGACAGTCCCTCTCCGAACTGCAGGATCGACACCAACGCCAGAGAGCAGGGGACAGTGCCGGGCAGCCGCGGGTGGAGAAAGCTGCCGCGAAGTCCGCGTCCTCAAATAGGACGCCCAGCGCATCCCGTATACGAATCGCCAGGCTGCCTTTCGGGAAGGCAGCCCGAGCCACCGCCAGAGTGGCGGCCGGGATCTGGTCTGAACCAGTCGAACGCAGCGACACCCACGACTCCATCCGTGAGCAGGAACAACGATAGCGGCCCCATGATCACATCCGTGATCATGGGGCCGCTGCTTTTTGATCTACTTCGCCAACGGTGTCCTCCAGGGAGCGGGGCGCTGACCAGCTGAGTTCACATCGCGGCGACGCTCGCGACCAGCCGCGGCGTTGGCAGGTCCGCCGGCGTTCTCCACGCGAACGCCGTCACCTCCTCGGGCTGGATCGTGATGGTGGATTCCTTGGCCCAGAACGCGAACCGGAAGTCGGCGTGCAGGTGCGCAGGTTCTCCCTTGGACGGGTTGTCCGGGATCTCGTGGACGTCGACGTCCACGGGGATGATGTCGAGCGCCGGCGGGGATACGGCGTGCTGCCACGGTATGCCGGTCTCCTCCTCCAGCTCCCGCAGGGCCGCGCCGTAGAGGCTCGCGTCCCCGGGCTCGACGTGGCCGCCGGGCAGCAGCCACTTCTTCAGTGCCCGATGGTGGATCATCAGCACGTTGCCGGTGTCGTCGATCGCCGCAGCGGACGCTGTCACGTGCAAAGGCGTGGTCGCCCGGGAGGCGAGGTCCTGCTCGCGGCTGAGCGCCTGCCTTAGTGGCTCGACGTCGGCGGCGCGGTCGGGGTGGGCGTTGAGATAGCGGCCGAGGACGGCGGCGATCTCGTCGCGGGTGACGGTCATGACACCCCATGGAAGTAGGTCAGCCAGGTCGCCGCAATCGACTGCCGGACATCGGCGGGAACCTCCCACATGCCCGGGTCGTGCTCCCCGCTGGCCAGCAGGCCCAGCGCGGCGAGGATCTCGGCCTGCACGAGGAGGATGAACGTGCCGACCGACGCACCGTGCAAGAAGTTGACGGCGTTGCCGTTGGCGAGCAGGTAGAAGTAGTGGCCGGTGCGCGCGTACCTGGTGACGTGTTCCTCGACCGGTGTGCGCGTGTACAGGCCGGCGAGCGCCGCCAGCTCCAGCTCGTCGTCGGAGCTGGTGACGGACGCGATGTAGGCGCCGTTGGGAACCCGGGTGAAGTCGTCCTCCTTCAGGGCGAGGTTGCCGGTCGCGCAGACCACGATGCCGGCGTCGGTGAGCGCCTCGGCCAGCGTGCCGGCGGTGCGGTAGCCCTGGGAGAGTGCCTGGACGCGGCGGACGCTGCAGGTGTCGAACACGGTCACGCCGACGTGCTTGGCGTGCAGCATCTCGGCGATGGACCGGCCGAGCTTGCCGTAGCCGATGACGCAGGCCGGGCGGCCGTTGAGGATGTCGTCGCGGCGCCGGACGAGGGCCTCGGTGCTGAAGACGACCGACTGGCCGACCAGGTAGTCCTCCGGATCCTTGAGCGGGGAGCGGGCGACGCTGAAGACGGGGACCGGGACCTTGTCGAGCGCGGCGTAGCGCTGGTGGCCGTTCTCGGTGTCCTCGACGACGCCGAGCAGCCGGCCGGAGAAGTGGTGGTGCAGGTGCTCCAGGGCGGGTGCGAAGTAGCCGCCGACGTCCAGCAGGACCAGGTCTCGGCCACCGGCACGGGACTCGACGTAGGCCAGGGCCTGCTCGGGATCGGCGAGCCGGTCGCGGTTGAGCTCGTCGACCTGCATGCTGGTGCTGATCTGGCGCAGCGCGGTCTCGTCGATGCTGCGGGGCTTGGGCAGTACGGCCGCCAAGTCGGACAGGCGGCCGACGCCCTCGAGGAACCGGGGGCGTTCGGCGAGCAGGTGGGTGATGACGAGGCTCGCGGGCCGGTCGGTGACGGGAGTGGAGTCGGCGACGCGGCGGAAGAACGCGGTGACACGCCCGCGCTCGAAGTCCTCTAGCACGGACCCTCCTTGACAATAGGTAGTGACCTATTGTGAGTGTGCGCGCATGGTACCTAACCATCAATAGATAGTGATGTAATGGCGGCTTAGGAGAGGAGGCACCGTGGCGCGCTGGGAGGAAGTCGCGCAGAAACTGCGCGAAGACATCAAACAGGGCATCTATCGACCCGGCACGAAAATCCCCAAGGAAGACGAGCTGGAGGAGATGTTCGGCTGCAGCCGGACCACCATCCGCCGCGCCGTCGCCGCGCTCACCGCCGAGGGCCTGGTGATCCCGGTCCGCCGCGGCGGCACGACCGTACGCGAGCAGCCCGAGCGGGCCGCGCTGCCCCTCGACACCTACGCCTACCGCGACGAGATCGGCTACTACTTCAGCCAGACCGTGCAGGACCTGCGCGCCCTTCGGCCGCCGACCATCACCGAAGGCCCGTGCCCGCCCGACGTCGCCCCGATGCTCGGCCTCCAGCCCGGCGACCCGGTCGTCATCCGCGACCGCGTCATGGGCGACCCGGCCACCGGCCGTGTCGTCCAGCTCGCCACCTCCTACCTGCCCGCGGACCTGGCGGCCGGCACCGTGCTGGCGGCGGCCGACACCGGCCCCGGCGGCATCTACGACCGCATGGAGCTCGACCTCGGCTGGGGCGCGCTCGACTGGCAGGGCATCATCACCACGCGGCCGGCGACCGCCGAGGAGAAGGAGCTGCTGGGCCTGGCGCCCGGCGGGCCGGTGCTCTGCGTCTCCCGGGCCACGATCGCCACGGCGGGCTCGGCGCAGGGCCGGGTGGTCGAGGTGAATGTGACCCGCCGGGACGGGTCGCGGGTCGCAGTGCGGTACGCGATCGAGCGGCGCGACGCCTGATTCTCCGCTTGCCGTGTGGGAGGTCCAGGCCGATACATGGGTGACACGGCCAGCAGTGACCCCGCCACCGCTGAGCCTGTTGAGGCAGCGGCCCGTTCTGGTGCCTCTATGCGCTGGCCTGGACGATCAGTGTCCCCACGTACCCCGGCTCCGGCGCAGACTCCACCCAGGCGTCGACGTTCCGGAACCCGTGTTCGGCCAGCATCCGGGCCCACACGTCCGGCTCGTAGGCCCACCGGTAGTAGATCCGTAGAAGATCCACGTCGCCGGTCCGGTGAAGCCCGCCCCGTACATGCCTTGGATGCCGTAGCTGCCCGGGACCGCCGGCGCGCACGAGAACACCAGCTTGCCTCCCGAGGCCAGACGCTCACGCACCAGCGGCATCCACCGCTCGGGATCGGTGAACCAGAGACCTCCGAAGATCGAGTAGATCGCCTCCCACCGCCGGTCGGCCTGGGTGAGGAAGTCGATCACGTCCGCTTGCACGAAGTGCGCGTTCGGCAGGTGGCCCCACTGGTCTCGTGCACCTTCGATCTGCACGGGCGAGAGGTCCACGCCGGTCGCGTCGATGCCCTTGGTCGCCAGCGCGGCGACCGCGTGCCCGCGGCTGGAGCCGAGCTCCAGCGCGGTGGCCGGGTCGCCGAGCAGTTCGTCTCCCGGGCCGTGGCCCTCGTACTGGGTCCAGCCGAAGGCGTGCTTCAACGCGTCCTGGGACGGCGTGTCGCTTTTGCGGATGCCGGTGGCGTATCGGTCCCAGTAAGCGATGTGGTCGGTGACGGCGGGCACGTGGGGCGTCTGGGGCACGGTGGGCATGGCGAGCACCTTGGGACGCGGGTGACAGGACCCGCGTCACGGTAGCGCGCTGCCTGTGCTGATCGCCGAAGAACGGCACACGAATTCCACCCGGGTGGCGCAGCGAAGGGCCGGGAACGCCCTGCGCGTTCCCGGCCCTTGCCAGCGGATTTGATCACTGGCACTCAGTACCCGGCGCGCACGGCGTGCACTTGGCGAAGTCGGCCGCCCACAGCGACCAGTCCACCTCGAAGCCGTTGCCGGCCACGACATGAGCCGTCTTCTCGACCGAGCCGTCGAACTTGAACTCGATCTCGGGGACGTGGTGCAGGAACTCGCCGTTGAAGTACTTGGCGCAGAAGGCGGCGTAGTTCCGCGTGTCGAGGATGAAGGCGTGCACCGCGCGGTCGATCAGCGGGCCGCAGCCGATCTCCAGGCGCTGGCCCCACTTCTCCATGGCCGTGATGAGGTACGCGATCGCCTGGCCGAAGCACCGCTCGGCCATGACCTCGTCCCACGGATGGTCGCGGACGAGGAGCTTGATCTGGCGGTCCCATACGTCGCCGTCGATGAAGGAGCGCGGATTCCGCCATCCGCCTGCCGGCGGCCCGTAGCGTGTGGCTGCTGTGGTGACCGTCATGAGGACCTCCTTGAGGTTGGGAGGGTGGCCGCCGCCCCACTCCGGTGTGGTCTCCTCGGCAGGGCGGCTTGCCTCCACGGTTGACTGGCCGCGCGGCCTCGTGAAGAGCTACGGCGTTGCCTACGGTTGCCGACCAGTTGCCTTGGGTTGCCTTTCTGCTGGCCGGCCCTTCCCAGACCCCGCCCGGCCGGAACACACTGAAGGGTGAGCCGACCAGGGGGCCGACCCCGTGGACTCCGCACCAGAACGTCACCCGTTGGCACTGCTGCTCACCCGCCAGCAGTGGACGTGCCGTCACGTTCCTGCGCCTGGTGGCCGCGCGGCACCGCGCGCTGGGATACGGCGGCATGGCGCAGCGCAGGGAGAAGGTGTCGCGGTGGGTCGCCGGCGTCGCCGTCCCGCAGATCACGACCCAACTCGCCATGGCGGACCTGCTGGACATCCCCCAGCGGGAGGTGCGCGCCCGCGGCTGGCCCGCCTGGCTGCTGCTGGCGTTCTGCGACGACTGCGCCGTTTTGGAGTCGCCGTGGACTCCGGCGGGTAGCGTCAAAGTACTGGGCGAAGTGGGAGGGCCAGTGGACCGACGAGCGTTCCTTATCGCATCGACGAGCTCGCTGGCCGCCATGGTCGGGGTCGGGAACCCAGGAACAGCCGTTGGCGCTGAGAATGATCTTGCGCGAAAGTTGATGTTCAGCTTCGGCGTGCGACCGCTCTACCTGGAGGCCTCTGGCCCGTGGATGATGCGGTGGATGGTGGAACGTCCGACGCTGTACTCGGTGGCCAAGTCGGCCAAGGACACCTCGCCCTCGGCGTAGCGCTGGCGGATAGAGCGCCGGGCGGGGCTGGGCAGCTTGGGTTGCTTGCCTTGAGCTTGCCGCTCTTCTTCGCCAGCGCCATGCCCTCACGGGTGCGCAGGTGCCCAAGGTTGGCCTCGAACTCGGCGACCATGGCCAAGGCCTGCAGGAGCAGCCGCCCGAACGGGTCGTTCCAGTCGTAGACCGAGCCGCCGAGTCCGAACAGGACGCCGCGTCCGGACGGGCCGGTGAGGATCTCGTTGGCCTCCGACATGTTGCGGGCGAACCGGTCGAACTTGGTCACGGTGAATACACTGCCGTCCCATACGGCGGCCAGGGCCTGGTCGAGGCCGGCGCGGTTGCGGCGGGTGGTGCCGGAGAAGCCGCGGTCGATGTAGATCCGCTCCTCGGGCACGCCGAGCGCGAGAAGTTGCTCGGTCTGGATGATCACGTCTTGCTCGTCGGTAGAGCAGCGGGCGTATCCGACACGGCTTCCGTTCACGGCTTCAAGTGTTCCGGATAGGGGGCCTTCACCGGAACGGTTCGCGGAACACCTATACGGAACACCCCGACCTGGGGCGCTGTCTCGGCCGGCGGGTGTTCCGGTCGAGGATCCGCTTACGGAACATCACCACGATCATGCGGCCGTCGGCCTGGAGATGCCCGAGCGGTGCCTTGCACCAGCGGACACAGGGCCATGCTGCCGATTCCGTCGCTGATCTTGCACGAGGCGTTCGAATCGGTGGTGATGCTGGGGCGCGGCGCCAGCTGCCCGGCTGCTGGATGTTGGCGGGCAGCCAAGTGGCCGGCGCGGCCCGCCTGTCGTCCGGTGGATGCAGGCTCAGACGCAGCCTCTCCGCTTCACGGACTTGGACCAGGCCGGGAGCGCGTCGGCGATCTGCGGACGGGTGACGGACCAGACTTCACGCCCTCGTCCCGGCACGAGTTCCTGGCCGCCCAGGAAGACGTAGGAGGTCTTGTCGAAGATGAAGGACTGGCGGGAGATGGCGCCCCCGCCGCCCAGGTTGTCCACCCGGGTCACGGCGATGCCCGTTTTGCCGGTGGCGTCCTTGAGCTCTTCTGTCTCGATGCCCGGCAGGGTCGCGGCGATCTTGAAGATGGCCGCCTGCAGCTTGGGCGGCACCGGGCGTTCGAGGACGATGAGGGCACGCCAGATCTGGGTCGCGGTGTCCTTCTTGAGGACCATCTCCTTACCGTATTCGGCCAGCTTGTGCCGGAGCTGCTCCTGGTCGGTCGGCCACCCACGCAGGTCGGCGTAGGTGGGGCGGTTGCCGCCGGGGCACGGGTCGAGTTCCTTGCGGTGGGGGCCGCGATAGGGGCCGGACTTCGCCGGCTTGCGCCAGCTGAGTCTTGGGCGGGAGCCGTCGACGGACTCCCAGAACTCGCCCGTGATGCGGCGCGGACCGACGTTGGGAACCCCCTTCTCGCTGCGCGTCTCCGCGATCTGCTCGTAGTGGAGGTACTGGTCGTCGCGGGGTTCCGGCCACGGGGTGGCGATCGCGGCATCGGCCGCCAGCCGCAGGACCTCGGCGGCGCTCGCGGGCGCGGCAGGCCTGAACGTCTGGACGGCGATCACTCCTGCGGTCATCGCCGCGACCAGGCCGCCCGCCAGCATCACACGCCGCAGGCCGGCCACCCGGGCCCGGGGCCGCCGCTTCGTGCGGGCCTCGGCCAGAAGGGCGGCACGGGCGGGGGCGAGGCGGTCCGCCGTGGGGTTCGGCTTGCCGGCGAACAGGTCGCGCAGTTCGGTCAGGTCGGTCTGTTCGTTCATGAGGTCTGCTCCGTCGTGGGGTCGGTGCTGCCGAGAGCGTTGCGGACGATTCCCCGCGCGCGGTTGAGGCGGGAACGGACTGTGCCGATAGGGATGGACAGGGCGTTGGCGGCCTCCTCGTAGGTGAGGTCGGCCCAGGCCACGAGTAACAGGACGTCGCGGTCGCGGGCCTTGAGTGAGGCGAGCGCCTGGGCGAGAGGGCGGCGTACGGCATGCGCGCTGGCCCGGTCAAGAGCTTGTTCCGCGGCGTCGTCGGCGTCGGGAAGCACGCGCATTTTCGAGTACGCCTTATAGCGGTGTATCTCGGCGCGCTGATGTCGGCGGATGAAGTTGGTCGCGAAGCCGTACAACCAGGGGAGCGCCTGCGGACGGGCGGTGTCGTAGTCGCGGCGCTGCCTGAACGCGGCGAGGAACGTCTCAGCCTGGATCCACCGCTGGGAATCTGACAAAAGAACCGTGAAATAGGGCGAGGTGCCCTTTGGCCTGGGAAGATGGGAGTTCTCTACGCTCCAGCAACCCAAATCAGAAGGACACCTCGTACGTGCA
>NZ_JBQQCB010000206.1:0-11344 GCF_052246675.1 Nonomuraea sp. KM90
CCCGCCAGGGCACCCCGGTCCTGGTCCGATAGAGCACAGCGTTGATCACCGTTCGATGGTCGCTCCAGCGGCCACCACGCGTGCCGCCCGCGGGCAGCAGCGGCTTGAGACGTTCCCACTCGGAGTTCGTCAGATCACCACGACCCATACGCCAAGCGTGACATCCTCGCCACCCACCGTCATGAGATCTAAGAAACAGCTCCTAGGTCGCTGTTCACGTAAGCCCCTCCAGATAGCTACGGGTAGCGGTGGGCTGACCATCGTCTGCGAGCAGTCGGTGTAGCCGTTTTCGGGCACGATGGAGCCGCATCCTGGCAGTTGGCCACGAGCAGCCGACCGCCTTTGCCGCCTGGTGAATATCAAGCCCTTCCATGCCAGAAGAAGCACGAGTTCACGATCGTCCTCGCTCAAATCGTCGAGGGCCGCCAATGCGGCATGGCGGGTGGCCACGATGGCCGCGTGGTCGCTTTCGTCACCATGTCGGAGAAGACCATCTGCCAGCGAAGCGACCAGGCCGTCACGCCGTTTGCTGCTCCTGATGTGGTTCGAAACCACGCGGCGGGCCGTGGTGTAGAGCCAGGGCAAGGGCTGGTCGTGAGGGAGCCGATCGTACTTCTCCCAGGCAATACGGAACGTTTCGGCAGCAACGTCCGGTGCGTCTGCCGCACCAACCCGCCGCCATGCATATCGCAGCACCGCCTCGTAATACTCCTCGAACAGGCCAGTAAAGCCGGTCTGGTCGCTCAAACTCCGCCTCCTATCGGGCAGTACGAGGCCGCACCGCCTACTCGATAGGTGTCGCGGCGAGGCCGGATGTCACCCGGAGCCCCTCAGCTTTTGGCTTGCGATCCGCCGGGCGGGGGGGGCTCGCAGGTGCCGTCATATGTCAGCGACGGTCTGCCTGGGAGCTGTCGCCAAGTGCCTCCCGAACTGGTGACGTCGGCCCTCTCGGCCACGCGCCCCGTGCCGACGTCACCACGACGGTACTTGGACCGACCAGCAGTGGCGGTGCATCAGACTGCCCATGCCCTCGATGGTGTAGCCGATGTGGAACAGCCGCCCGGTCAGCGTCTTGATCCGCATCGGTGTCCAGCGCTGATTCTCGCCATATCCCCAGGCCAGTGGACCGCGCTGGAGCTCCGCCCGCAGTGCCCAGCGGACGCGCCCCCTTACCCGGCGCCTACCCAAGTCCTGGCGATGGCAGCCCCTGGACCAACGCCTTTACTGCCGCGGCTGCGATCAGGCGCGTTGGCCGGGCTGGTTCACGATCGTGGCTTCCAACTGCGCGGTCAGGCTCACCATGCCCGCCTTGAGGGTCTCCTTACTGCCATCGGCCTGCGCGTACGTCCGGTCCTGCAGCCGCGTCGAGTTGGTGCCCAGATACCGGAAAGTCTGCGGGTCCAGGACGAGCGATTGCCGTGCCCCATCGTCGTCGAGGCTGAAGGCCACGCCTCGCCGTCCGTCGGCGACGGGCACGTCCTCGGTCATGGTGACGCCTTTGATCGTGGGCAGCGCACGGAAGAGCGCGGCCCGCACCTCAGGGGCGAGCCACTGCTCGGAGATGAGCTGGTTGATCTCCATGAAGAGCATCACCGGCGGGACGTGGCCCTTCAGCTCCTGCGGCCCCCGGCGGTCCTCGTCGAGGATGGCCGCCTTGATCCTGGCGATCACCCCAGCCGGGCTGACAGAAGCTTTGGCCAGCTCAGCCGGGTTGAAGACCGCGCTGCCCTGGAACATCAGCTTGCCGCCCTGGTACCAGGCCGACTGCTTGCCGTCCACGCTGGTCCACCGTTCCCAGGTGGCGCGCCGGTCCCGGCCGACGTCAGCCTCGATGCCGGCCAGCTGCAGTTCCTTGATGTAGAGCCACTGCGCGAGGCCCGGCGCGGGCGTCGGGTCGTTCTCGGCCGCGCTGGCCGCACGCTCGCCGAGCTCGGCCACGCCGGCCACCGGCGCCATGTCCGGCTGGTCCCTGAGCGTCACGACGGTCCCGCCGACGACCAGGGCAAGAGCCGCCGCCACCGCGATCTGCCAGCCGAACCTTCTCGTCCCGGACGCGGCCGGCTTGCGCACGGCCTCCGGTTCGTGGATCGCTGTCATCAGCCGCGCCTTGGCAGCAGTCGCGGCGTTGTCAGTCATCGCCGGGGTGTTCCGGCGAAACTCCTTCAGCTTGTTCACTACAGCTCCTCATCCCCTAGCACGTTCCTGGCCTTCTTCCGCGCCCGGTGCAGTCGTGACCGCACAGTCCCCACAGAGATGTCCAGCGCCCGCGCCACTTCCTCGTACGACATGTCCTCCCACGCCACCAGCAGCAGCACGTCCCGATGCCCACGGGGCAACGACGCCAGCGCCCCCGCCAGCTCACGCTCCCTGCCCTGCGCCGCCACCCGGCGTGCCACGGTGTCGTCCAGTGCCTCAGGCAAAGGGTCCACCCCGGTACGGCCCAGCGCCCGCAGCAGCCGCTCCTCCTGACGCCGATGCCTGGCGATCAACGTGGTGGCGATCCCGTACAACCAAGGCCTAGCCAGCGCGAACGACGGGTCATTCGTCCCACGCCTGCGAAAGGCCGCCAGGAACGTCTCTGCCACGATGTCGTCGGCGGCCTGCGCGCCATGCCGCCGAGCCGCGTACAGATGGATCTGCTGGGCATAGCGGTCGAACAGCGCCGCGAACTGCTCTGGGTCGTGCGCCGAACGACGGATCAGTTCTCCGTCGTCGATCTCGACCGTCTCAGCACTCAACGCCTCTCCTTCGCGAGTAGGTATTTCACCCTGCTGTCTCCCGAAGGGCGCCACCGGGTTCCCTAGAGCCGTCACACGGCGGCCAATGTGATGCCCGCCGCCTGCCGCTCGCAAGCAGCACGTATGCGAGGCTGCCCGCGCCCTCAGATCAGTCGCTCGAGCCTCCTGCCTGCCCTATCTGAACCAGCGGGTCAATCGACGGCTGCGCCGACGCCGCGGACTCACCCGCGAGATCCAAGCCCAGGGATATCGGGGCGGCCGCTGGCCGTACGCTGACCAGCGGCTACGCCGTCCTGCGGTCCGGAACCCTCGTACCGCACTCCGGCGCTGGGGGCGTCATACCTGTCGCTGGTCGGGGCGCTGCAGATCCGCGTCGGCGAGGCTCACGTGTCGGTGACCTGCGCGGGTGGCACCACTTTCACCGGCACCTACCGCTTAGCCGCCACGTGACCGACGCACGCCGCTATCCAGCCACCGCCCGGGGCAACCGATACCACCAGCGATGGGAACGCGCATCGGCCTGCCACGCGCTCGGCCTCACGATCACGCGGGGCGGGGTGCTGCCGGTCAGACGACCCTGCCCGATCTGGGGCAGGAGATGTGGTCGGTACGGAGCCTCGCAGCCCGTGCGGTCGGTGATGGTTGACGCGGCCGAGTTCCTGCCTGGCACCTACCCCGACTGCTGCTGCCTTTCCCTCGCCCTGCAGACGGCTCGCGACCAGGTCATCAGCCGCCCGACGTTTCCGACCGCCTGTCGCCTGTGTCGGTGCCATCGGGCGCCGCGTCCTGGCCGGTCTGCTCCCACCCCGCCGCCCGCGAGTCAGCATCTACAAGGTCACGTCACCGATCTCACGCCCAAACGAGCGCCTTCGCGGCAGCCGGCCCGATCACGGCCGAACCGTCACCACCCTCACCGTCGCCATCCTCACCGTCGCCATCCTGTCGCCGCCGCCCACGCGTGCCCCGCTTCCCGTAGCTTTCCAGGACGGCCGGTTTGCCGCTCCGACTGAGGGCCGCAGGAAGAAGGGGCCCTGGCCCACCTCCAGGAAGATCCCGGCGGTTCCTGGCGGCCTCGAGGCATCGCCCGCCACCTGGGCGACATCGCCCTCGAAGCATGTATGAGGCCGCTCTCGCGTTGGGCTGAGAGCGGCCACATACGCACAATCCGTTCTGACCACGGCACGCCGCAGCACATCCACCGGTTCCCTTGCCAAACCCGCGGACGTGCCAACTACCCGGTCTTGGGGAAAGCTCAGCCGGCGTCGCTGACACCGCTGGCATTCACCCGTATCACGCTAATGATCTACAACTGTGTGTTTTTGCTCGACCAGGGTGTCAACCGTCATTGTTGCCTCCCGAGCGCGACGCGCGGGTGGCGGCCAGTCGCTCGCCCAGCAGACCAACGCTGACCCCGACGACAATCGCGATGAGCAGCCCACCCTGGTAGGGGATGTCCACGAGTGTCACCGCGAACAGTCCGGCGGACAGTCCTGCGGCGACGGTGCGAAAGTCGGCGAACGATGATGCCGCGAGCGCGATGTAGGTGGCGTAGAGGGCGAAGTCCAGACCGAGATCCTCGAACTGCTTGAGCACATCACCGAACTGGAACCCAATGTAGGTCGCGACGAACCAGGCGGCGAAAAGTAGGGCAGAGGTGCTCAGCATGTACCAGTGCCGGTGTGGGCTTTCGTCCTTCGCCGCGTACCGGCGTTCCGCCAGGACATAGATCTGATCGGTCATGCCGTAACTGAGCGCCAACCGCCACCACAGCGACAATTTGCGCACGTGCGGATTCAGCGCGGCGCTGTAGAACACGTGCCGCGAGTTCACGATGAACGAGGCGAACGCGATGAGCGGCCAGGCGGTGCCCGTCACGATCATGTTAAGACCGATGATTTGCATCGTGCCCGAGTACACGATCAGCGACATCAGCAGCGTATTGAGCACACCGAAGCCAGCCTCGGCCGCCAGTGCGCCGAACAGCACGCCGAACGGCACCGCCCCGAGCAGGATAGGCACGACGTCGCGTGCGCCGCGGCTTGCCTCGCCCCTCATCCGAGCACGACCTTCGCCAGGGCGAACGCGGCAACGCTGGAGCCGAACACGAGGAAAAAATTGTTGCGCCGGAACGCGGCGACGCCGAAACCGACAGCAGCTCCGATCATGTACGGGTTCAGCGGCGCGCGGAACTCACCTCCAGCGGTGAGCAGGACGCCGGGAATCAGCATCCCCATGAGGACGGCAGGCAGCACGTAGAACAATGACCGCTCCAGCATTACTGGCACGGTCCAGTCCTTCGGCATGGCGAAGAATGAAAACCGTAGTACAAAGACGATCACGCCCATAAAGATGATCGTGAACAGTGTCATCAGAGCGACATACCTCCATCGTTGACCGCTTCTGCAACGATCGCACCGGGAAGCCCGGGCGCGGCACATTGAGGGGGGTGACCCCCGACCCGCTGACCACGATCTGAAGCGAGACGCCGAATCGCACCCAGGTAATGACTCAGTCCTCGCTGTCAGACACCCGTGGGAGCATTCGAGGAGTGCACGAGCAGGACGCCTGGTGTGTGTCACCGCTTCCGTGCGACGGGCGGTCCGAGTCCGTCGCTCAGATCGGTAAGCATGTCCTTCGAGATGAACTCTTTGGGGACGACGTGGAGCTGGCACATGAATCCTCTTGCGTACTCGCTGGCTCTCTTGAAATGAGCGCATGGCCGTTTTTCCGCTGCCCCGATGGCATGGACAGGCGGAGGGGATCGCGCTGAATGAGGGTGGTTAGACGACTAACTCGTGCTGGACATGTCGGGATGCCGGCGTGAGGCGGCCCGGCGGATGCCACATCCCATTCCTCCAGCGTACAGCTATCAGCCCATACCCGAACCTAGCAGGGGTATATAGGCGATGCAACCGAAGCACGCACATGTCACGACAAATCGTCTTTAGCCGGTGGACTGTGCTCGATCGACATGCACGATAGCCCTGCTGGCATCGCTGCGCTGGGCTTCCCCTGGCTCCCATGGTGGAGTGCTCGCGCTCATTGGCCACACGCGGGGATGGCGTACCGGTGATCTGTACATGGGCTCGGGATCTGGCTCGAACTCGCCGCCGATCACTACCCGAGGGTCGATCTGTGTCACATCGCCGCTCCACAGCACCTCCACAGCACCTCCACAGCGGGCGCGGTGAACGTCCGTAGGGCCAAGCCGGGGCGGCCGGCCCTGCCCTGCCGGGTCAGCGAGTGCGGCTAACGGCGTCTGCGGATGACCAGGCCGAGTTCGGCCATCCTCGCCGCGGCCGAGTTCTCCGACACCCGCCAGTCCGCCTCGTGCAGGTCGCGGGTGGCGCGAGGCGAACCGTAGGTGTCTCCCGACGCCTCGAACGAGCGGGTGATCTCCGCATCCAGGCAGCCCGCCGGCGCTGACGAGCGGTCGGCGCGCCGTCGCCGATACGGCTCTCCCGGTATAGAACCAGGACTGCGACACTCCAGCGCCCGGCAGGAGGTGATGGGGTCGACAGTCGGTGCCGTGCTCGGTCTTCTGGGAGGTGACGGGAGGACGCCTCGTGTATCGGCGCATCGCCCCATTACCCTCCGCGTCGCTCACCTCGCAACTCATCGGCAACGATCACGCTATGCACTCCCGGAGATTCTTATCGGGCTGTGCTGCCAGACACAGCACCTCGGGCGCGGCCCGCACGTCACCTGCGCAGCGTTCGCGATCGAGGCGTGGACGGCGTGATTGGTCTCCGACGCGGCCGCCTCCAGGACCGCGAACAGCACCCGTCCTGGCAGCGACTCGTCGGTCTGTGCCAGGCTGCCCAGGAGCAGCCGATCTCGCGCTCGGCCGGATCGAGGGACCTCAGTCTCACGAAGCTCAGCTCGGAGGGTGTGCTCAAGTCGGCCGTCGCCTTCGCCACCAGCGAGCCCATCGCCTTCAGGGCATGGTCGAATCAGCGTAGGCTTCTGAGCGGGCACGAGCGACATCGCGCCGGGTGCACTGCCCGCCGCTTTCGGGTCACCAGCGGCGAAGTGTCTGATCATGCTGTCGATGGCCCTGACCCGATCAGCCCCCTACCCACGCGCGGCTCACGAACTGACGTTGACGAGCACCACAGGGCCGCTGTCCATCTGTAGGCAGCCGGCCACTCTTGCGCGCACCGAACCGAACAGGCGTTCGTCGAGATCGAACAGGGTCAAGGGATGAGCAAACGGGGCTCTGAGGTGGCGGCGCGGTCGGGCTGGCCGTCGATGATGACCCACAGCGCCTTACGCGCGCTTCCTGATCGCCGTGGCAGGCCTGCATCCGGATCGTCCCCACGCGCCCCCTTCCTTGGGTTGGGGCGCGTTGGCAGCCTTGTAAGCGCACAGGGCCTGCCTCGGTGCTCAGGGATAAGCGAGAATGAAGATTGTTGGCGGTCAGGACGACGTAGCTGCAGTGGCAGCATGGTCTCCCCACGGCATCCGTGCGAGAAGGCTACTCAGGAGGGGCAGATGCGCGAGAGCGTCAGGCGAAAGGTCGTACGAGGGACGACATCGGCCCGGATGGGCCGGCCGCCGTTCGCCGACCGCGAGGCCATCGTGGCCGCCGCCCTGGAGATCGGCCTGGCTAAGTTGACCATGGCCTCGGTAGCCAAGAGGCTCGGCACCTCACATTCGACGCTGTACGGATACTTCCGC
Organism: Nonomuraea sp. KM90; assembly: GCF_052246675.1. Lineage (NCBI taxonomy): Bacteria > Bacillati > Actinomycetota > Actinomycetes > Streptosporangiales > Streptosporangiaceae > Nonomuraea > Nonomuraea sp. KM90. Next base: position 7,419 of record NZ_JBQQCB010000206.1, read on the forward strand.
AGCCGGGACGAGCTGGCCGCGGCCGCAGTGGATCACGCTGTGGATGCGATCGAGTGGCCCGAGCCCGGGCAGGACTGGCGTGCCTTCTTGACCGCCACGGCTTGGGCGCACTGGCGTCTGTACGCGTCTTATCCCGGCCTCGCACAGGAGATCGTCACCCTTCGGCTGACCTCTGCCAATCTGGTGCGCCGCTACAACGGGACTGGTGTCGCCCTACTGGAATTCGGGTTCAGCGGTCAGGACGCCACCTTGATCATGGACATGATCGCCGAACTGGTCGTGCAGGCGTTCCTCGGCGGACCGGAAGGCGAGCCGACGGCGCAGCAGTCGCTAAACCAGCAGGCACGGCGCCGCGAGCTGATAGAGCCTTGGCTGGACAGTTTTGACCAGAGGCTTCGAGCTGTGCTGGTCACAGCGGTGACGGGACCGCCGGAGGCTTGGTTCGAGCACAAGCTGGAACTCTTCCTGGACGGCGTGGCCCAGCGCTGCCGTTAAGGACGCCCACACCGTCACGCAGATCGCTTCATTCCTTCGCCTGTGCCAGGTGCGGTTTCCTGTTTTCACACTTTTCGACATCCTGTCGTAAAGTATGCGCGTGGAACATCAGGAGGCGCGATGAAGCGCAAGCAGGTTAACCAGACAGCTGTCGTCGAACCGGGCTTCCCCGGTGCAGGCGACCCCCGACGATGGAAAGTGCTGTGGGTGGTGGTCACAGCACAGTTGCTGATCGTGCTCGATGCCAACATCGTCAACATCGCGCTGCCCTCGGCGCAGGCCGCGCTCGGCATGTCCGACGGCGACAGGCAGTGGGTGGTGACTGCCTACTCGCTGACCTTCGGCGGCTTCCTCCTGCTCGGTGGCCGGGTGGCCGACCTGCGCGGCCGCCGGAGGATCTTCCTCGCAGGGCTGGCCGGCTTCGCGCTTGCCTCGGCGCTTGCCGGACTGGCCCAGGACCCGCTGTCGCTGCTGGCTGGCAGAGCCGGTCAGGGGCTGGCGGGAGCCTTCTTCGCTCCCGCCGGACTGGCCATGCTCGCCACATCCTTCACCGATGGCACCGAACGCGCCAAGGCATTCAGCGTCTTCGGCGCCGCCGTCGGCACCGGGGGAGTGGCAGGCATGATCTTCGGGGGTGTACTCACCGAATACGCCTCCTGGCGCTGGTGCTTGCTTATCAACATCCCGATCGTAGCGATCGTGATGGTGGCAGCGGCTCGAGTGTTGCGCGAGAGCCGATCCAGCGGACCGAAGGCATACGACCTGCCCGGCGCGTTGACCGCCACGCTCGGAATCGGGGCCCTGATCTACGCTGTCTCACGGGCAGAAGGGCGCGGTTGGCTGCATCCCGAGCCCCTGGGCTTCGGCTTGGCCGGAGCAGCGCTACTGGCGGCGTTCATTTTGATCGAGCACCGGTCGGCACACCCAATGATGCCTCTGAGGGTGATCGCGCACCGAGTTCGCGGCAGCGGACATACGATCAATTTCGTGGCTGGCGGTGCCCTCTACGCCGCCTACCTGTTCCTTACCTACTACCTGCAAGGCGTCAAGCACTATTCCGCACTGCAGGCGGGACTGGCGTTCATCCCCATGGCCGTCGGCATCCTGATCGGAGCACTTGGCACCGGCAGGCTACCTGCTCGCGTTGACCCCAGAACTGTCGTGATCGCTGGCATGGCTTTGGGAGCGCTAGGCATGGCCGGGCTCGCCACCATCGACCCCCACAGCGGCTACGCCGTCCTGCTGGTCACTCAGCTCGTGGTCGGCACCGGGGTGGGTGCCGCGCTCACTACGATCGTCAACCTCACCATGCATGATGTCCCGCCCGATGACAGCGGCGTTGCTGGTGCACTCACGAACGCCACCCAGGCGCTCGGCGGGGCCGTGGGCCTCTCCTTCCTGAACGTTCTCGCCCTTACCGTTACCGGCGCCGCCACTGATCCCCGATCGGCCGACGCACTCACCAGCGGCTTCAGTGCGGCTTACCTAGTCAGTGCTGGACTGCTGGCCGTAGCCGCATTGATCGCCTGGGGAGCCCTGCGTGGCTCCCGCGCACAACGAGGGTGAAGCGGAGGCGGTCGGACCGGGACAAGCAGGACTGGTCACCTTGCATGCCGAAGGCGGGGAGGGGCCACGTTTAACGGGTCCTTAACAATGCGGCTGGCGAGCGGACAGCGGGGTCGCCGGGAAATCACGTGGGCGGGGCAGTTGGCACGTCAAAGGCTGGTGGCTCCTCCGCTTCCTGCAGGGAGCGGCTTCTCGCTAAGCCGCTGGCGCGGCCTGGCGACGGGCAAGCCCTGCCCTCAATATGTTGACCGCCGCGTTCGCGTCGGTGTTCGCGGCATGCCCGCACGTCACGCAGGCGAACGTGGCCTGGGTGACGCGGTTGTCCTTCGCCACGTGCCCGCACCGCGAGCAGGTGTGGGAGGTGCCGGCGGGGTTCACGGCGATCAGGTCTCGACCGGCGCTTTCAGCCTCGTGTGACAGGACCTGCAGGAACACTCCCCAACCCGCGTCCAGGATCGAACGGTTGAGCCCGGACTTGGCCGTTTCCGCCGTTGGGCAGGTGAGCGCCCGCGCCGTCCGGCTTGGCCGCCGCCCGTCTGGTCATGTTCACGATCAGCAGGTCCTCGTGCACGATCAGGTCGTCGTGGCGGACCAGCGCCAGCGCTGCCTTGTGGGCGGCGTCCAGGCGTTGCCGGTGTACCTTGGCGTGCAGGGCGGCCACCCGCGCGACGGCCTTACGGGCCGCGCGTGCAGCCTGGCTTCTTGCGGGGCAGGCCGCGCTGTGCGCCGGCGCGTTGTCCGGCCGTGGCGGCCAGATGGCGCGGGTTGGCCACGTGCGCGCCCTCCGATGTTGTGACAAGCCAGCCAGGCCATCAGTCAGGCCTGCTACCTGCTCGTCACCGCCCCGCACCGCGCCAGTGGCCAGGCCCAGTACATCGACCCGCCCGTGCGGCCGCAACGTTCCTGAGAGCTGACACAACTGTACGAATGGGCGCTGCTCAAGCTGCATGAGCCGCTCACGGTGGATCAGTCGGTATCTCGCCGATTGTCTACCGCAACACGTTCCACCCCGGTCGGCGGGCATCGCATCCGGCCGCCGATCGGTGATCGGCCTCAGCCGCCCCACAACACCTCTCGAAGCAGGGTCAGCGCCAGTACGCCGAATGTCAGGCCGGCGCCCACGCTCAGCGCGATCGCGGCCCGGCTGCCCCTTGCCAACACGTCGCCCAGTTTGCCGGCGAAGATGCCGACGAAGCTGTCCCAGCCGAGGCCGATGAGCAGGAAGATGAGGCCGAGCGTCAGCATCTGCACCGATACCGGTGCATGCCCGGTCCGGGTGAACTGTGGCAGGAACACGGCGAAGAATAGAATGATCTTTGGGTTGGACAGGTTGGTGAGCATCGCCCGGCCCAGGATCCGTCCATCCGGTGGCCTGATCCGTTCGCCGAAGCCGGACGTTGGGCCTTCCCCCACGGAAGTGGACACGCGTTGGGGTGTGTCATGCGGCCAAGGTCAGGCTACTTGATCTTTGCTGGTGTAGGTGTTCGTAGGCGACGGGGCTGAGGTGCCCGTTGGCCGAATGCCTTCTGCGGGTGTTGTAGCGGGTCAGCCATCGAAAGACCGTGCGTCGGCAGGCGGCGGCGTCGCCGTAGTGGGGTGCGCCCTGAAGCGTCTCGCGTTTGAGAGAGGCGTGGAAGCTTTCGCAAGCGGCGTTGTCGGCGCTGGTCCCGACCGCTCCCATGGACTGGGTGACGCCCAGCCGGCGACACAGGGCGGCGTAGTCCTTGGAGGTGTATTGCTTGCGCCCCATGATCGCTGTGAAAGACCGAGCCGGCCAGGCCGCCCCGGGTCGCCGCGGCCATCCTCAGCGCATCGGCGACCAGGTCGGTGCGCATGTGGTCGGCGATCGACCAGCCCACCACCCG
>NZ_JBQQCB010000207.1:0-11327 GCF_052246675.1 Nonomuraea sp. KM90
CCGAAACGGAGTTCCGCACCTGGGTCGCGGCCAGCACCTGCCTGGCCGCGATGCTCGTCGCCCTGATGCGCTGGGCCCAGGAGGACGGGCGCCCGGACCTGCCCGGCCTGATCGCCGCCGCTCTCCGCGCCGCCTTCGACGACGACTTCGACTGACCATCCGCGCGGAGGCCACCACACCCCGTAACCCGCTGCTCAAGATTTCCAGCGCTGGGCGGGCAGCGGGTTGGGCCATGCCTGGACGCCGCGGACCGCGAGCCCGCGGCCGCCGGTGCACACCCGGCGATCCGCTGTTCGAGCACGTCCCCGCTGTCATCCGTATCGTGATCGAGGCGCCTGGCCACGTGCGCCAGCGAACCTTCGCCTGGTTGATGGCCTCCAGGCGCGGCATGTCGGCGCCCGCCCGGTCGGTCCTGTCGTATGCGCCTGGCTGAAGGGCAAGAAGATCAATTAGCGGGCTCTGGGTCTCGTCGTCAACGCTGTGGGACTCCACGTACCTGTCGGCCGCGGTCGACCGGCTACGCGCCCAAGGCGTCCCGGTCAAGGATGAGGACGCCGCCCGGCTGCCCCCGCTCGGCCATGCCCACCTCAACGTCCTGGGCCGCTACTGCATCTCTTCCTCCGCGCCGGCCGATCATCGCCCACATCAGGCATGTTCCCTCCGCCCTCCCTTGCACCACCCCAGCCAGATGATCGACATGACCTCCCGGATCCACCGCCGAAGGACTGTCACAGGACTGATCAACGAGTACCACAGAGCAGCCTGATCACCCGGAAAACGCCCAGCCCAGCAGCAGTATCCGCGTTCTGGCACCGCACAAAGTACCGGTGCTGCGGTGACGGCGAGCGCGGAATCACATGACGCTGTCATAAAGGGCCACCGTCAGTGTCCCGGGGCGTTGCAGGTATTCGGGCATGGGCGCCACTAGCCGGACCGTGATCGTCAGCGTTTCTTCGCTGAGGGGCCGCCGGGCCATGGCCATTGACCCTACCTCGGGCCCGGTTGGCGGGGCCGCGCAGGAACTGATGCCCTTGACCAAGTGCCCGTTCACCCTCACCTGCAGGGGGAGCCGCCCGGCGAGGCCGTCTCCGCAATAGGCGAGGACGGCCAGGGTGCGGCCTCTGTTCGGCACGGTGAGCGTCACCTCGCGGCTGCCGGGCCAGATGGCGCTGCCCTTGGTGACCAGGCTCAGATCCTTCCCGATCTTCGCGCGCGGCTCGGCCGCTGACGAAGCGGCCTTCATCGTGGCTGGCGGCGTCCATTCGTACACGCCGAACCGCCACTTTCCCGCTGGAGCGTTGGGAATCGCTGTGATGGTGAACGTGGCTCGCCGCGTCCCGGCCTGGAATGGCGCCATGTCGGCCGCGGCGCCCTGAGCGCACGAGTTCGGGAAAGGCGTCAGCGACAGTGTGTACGTCTTGGCTGCCCCCGGCACCCGTGCGGTGATCAGGGGCTGCGGCCCTGCCTTATCAGACGGGCAGTCGGGCAGCACGGCCACCGGCTTCCCACTCACTTCCACCGGGAAAGTCTTCGATTTCTCCTTCGACGGGTCAAACGTGGCTATGGCGAGCCTGCGGTAGGTGGTGCCGTCAGGCTCCTGGTACTGGATCGGGAGCTTCTCGGTCACCTGCGCGCTGGTCAGCTGATCGACTTCCTGCAGCCCGCGCAGGCCCACGATGGTTCCCGCGGTGACAGCCGTCACAGCGACCATGACGGCTGACAACTGGCGCCATCGGGCGCCGCGCGTCCTGGCCCGCAATGAGTGCCACGGGATCGGGCGATCGAGTGCGGGGCGGCTGCGCTCGTCCAGCAGGTGGCGCAATTCTCTCTGGTCGATGGGCATGGTGCTACCTCCTCCTCTCGTAGACGAATGACTCGTCCACCCGCAGCTTGGCCAGCGCCCTGCTCGCCTGGCTTTTGACCGTCCCGACCCTGCAACCGAGCATCGATGCGGTCTGGGCCTCGGTCAGGTCCTCGAAGAACCGCAGCACGATGACAGCCCGCTGCCGGGCGGGCAGGCGCCCGAGTGCCTGCCAAACCAGCTCGCGCTCGTCGGCCTGCCCCATGGGATCGGCCGCCTGTGTCTGATCGGGCGGCGACTCGCTGGTCAGCTCAGCCCATCTCCGGCGCCGCCGCCACCAGGAGACGTGGACGTTCACAATGATCGTGCGGACGTACGCCTCGCGTTCGCCGCCCAGGCGCGGCCAGGCCTGCCACGCTTTCAGCAGCGCCGTCTGCACCAAGTCCTCGGCCGCTCCCCAATCGCGGGTGAGCAGGTAGGCGGTGCGGAGCAGCCGGTGCCACGACGCCTCGACGAACGCGTCGTACTCCGATCGATCCGCCATGAACGGTCCTTCCTCAGGTGACAGTCACCCGTCCTTACGCCGCCCAGGGTGCGGAAGGTTGCACCGTAGGACGAATACTCCAGAATCAGCTCGACGCGCTCGCCCTGGCGAACGGGACTGTAAAACTAGGTTCCGGCCCGTCATCGGTGGGGGCATTAAGTGATCTTCAAGCAGCAGGGCGCGGTGGCGCAACAGTTCGAACCCGGCACGGCCGTACATCTGCCTTTGATCATTGGTTTGGGGGTTGACGCCTTCCGCGCCGCCATTGTGAAACGGGAGCGTGATCGCGGCGTTGACGGCGGCCCGGTCGTAATCCAGCCTCCGGGTGAAGCCGTGCATGTGGGGCAGATCAACCTGACGCGCTTGTTCGATCCAAGCGGTCAGTAGCTGGTCGTTGCCGGGCTAGGGGCAATGCCGGTTAGTTAGGGCCGGGGCTGGGGTTTCAAGACCTGTAGAAGATCAAGACATGAGAACGGATATCCGGTAGAACGGGTGATCTTCTACCACCATCCGTCACACACTGGATCTCCGTTGAGTGCTGAGTCTGCCAGGTCCATGCTGGCGTGCGCTATCGCTGTTGTGAATCGTCAAGTCCGAACGGCCGCGGGAGTGTTCACGCCCGGGCATTTGGGTGAACTTACGCAACTGGTGCCGTTCGAGATGGTCGATGCGGTGCTGGCCGAGACGGGTGGCCGTGAGCAGCGGTTACGTGATCTGCCCTCGCGGGTGGTGGTGTATCTGCTGGCGGCGGGGTTGTTCGCCGAACTGGGATATCGGCAGGTGTGGGCCCGGTTGACCTCGGGGCTGGCCGAGCCCGGTGCGGTGCCGTCGTCGTCGGCGCTGGCCCAGGCTCGGCGCAGGGTCGGGGTGGCGCCGCTGAAGGCGCTGTTTGAGCTGCTGGCCGGTCCCCCGGCAGGGGCGGCGCGGTGGCGGGGTCTGCTGGTGTGCGCGCTGGATGGCACCACGCTGTCGGTGTCCGACAGCGCAGCCAACCTGGCTCGCTATGGTCACCAGTCCGGTTCGCACGGCGGGTCGGGCTATCCGCTGGTCCGGGTGCTGGCGGTGGTGGCCTGCGGCACTCGTGCGCTGCTCGCGGTGACGTTCGGGCCGTTCAAGACCGGCGAAATCAGCTACGCGCCGCAGGTGCTCGGCTGCCTGCGCGCGGGCATGCTGCTGCTCGGTGACCGCAACTTCGCCGTGCGTGACCCGGCCACGGCGATCGCCGCCACCGGCGCGGACCTGCTTATCCGCTGCAAGAACAGCCGGGTGCTGCCCCGGCAGGCGACGCTGCCGGACGGGTCGTTCATCTCGGCTCTGGGCGGCGTCACGGTCAGGGTGATCGACGCCGAGATCACCGTGACCCTGTCCGGAACCATCGCCATCGATGTCCACACTGACCCTGACTCGACAACCGCCCAAAGCCCTTAACTAACCGGCATTGGGGCTAGGGGGCGAGGAGGGCGGCGAAATCCTGGACGAGTCCGACGAGCGTGGTCATCTTGTGGCAGGCGGCGACGGCGGCGTTCAACCGTTCGACAGGCAGAAGACCCAGCGGCAGCACAACGCCCTCGATCTGATCTGCCTGAAGGTCATCGAGGAGAAGACCAGCGGCAAGCTCGCCACCGGTGACCGGCCCGACCGCCTCACCGCGCTGTCCTACATCCGCGAAGGCGACCTGCTGACCGTCCAGGAAGTCGACCGGCTTGGCCGCAACCTCCTGCAAGGACTGATCGTGCTCAACGACCTGTTCCAGCAAGGCGTTGGCGTCAAGGTGCTGGAGGGCATCACCGTCGGCGAGCACACCGAACGCTCCTTCATCCTCACCCTTGCCCTCGCCCTGGCCGAGGACCGCCGCCGCGACATCGTCCGCAAGACCAAGAACGGTCTGGAGACCGTCTGAAAGCAAGGCAAGGTCGAAGGCCGCCGCCCCGTGGTCGACGACGACAAACGCGCCGCCATCCTCGACCGTCGCCAGCGCGGGGAATCCATCCGCACCATCGCCGCCGGGGTGAAGGTCTCAGTCGGCGTCGTCCACAAAACCCTCACAGCCGCTGCCGAGGGCAACCCCCACTGACCAGCCCCCGACCCCCTGAGGAGCACGCCGTGCCACTGCCGCAGATCCTGCTCGACGACCCGCGCGTGCTGGCCCTGGCCAAGGCGCGCCAGCAGTTCGCCCACGACTGCGCCTTTCTGCCGACGTGGGACGAGCTGACCGACAAGGAATGCGAGAGCTCGCGTTCCTCATCCAGGATCGTCCAGTGCTTGACCAACTCGTCGATGTCCATCGGGGGCGTGTCATGGCGGCCCAGCATCAACGGCGCAGGTCAGGTAGGTTCAGCGAACCTCATAGGCTCGCATCCAAGGCGTGATGCACGCGTGCGCTGCTGAACTCAGGGGCGTTGGGGATGAAGATTCTTCAGCAAGGGTGAAGCCGAGGGCGGGACCGGGCCGGGCCAGGGAACGCGCGGTTGGTTTCGGCTCGAACAGGGCGGGATAAGTCCGCGCGATAACGCGATCTTGTACGTTTCTGCAGGTCGAGTTGCCCGGTGAGGGGCCTCATGTCAGCTACCCGGCCCCGGCTCGTCGTCTGCCGTCTGGCCGCCGCCGTCCTGCGCCACCGCCGGGTGCAGCGTCTGCCACTCGTCCGCGCCCGCCATCACCTGCCAGGCACCCGGCCACACCCGCCGCACTCCTGCGGCCACCGGCGCCCCGCACACCGGTCAAGTCCGCCGCCTCCAACCCTGACGCCTCGTCGAACGCGGCGGCGCCGGTGAAGGTGGCCCCACCGAACCGGGCGTCGCTGGTGAAGGTCGCCTCGGCGAACCCGGCGTTGTTGGTGAAGGTCGCCCCAAGGAACCGGGCTTCGTCGGAGAAGGCCGCCCGGCTGAAATCGGCAGCACCCGCATGGCAACTGCTGAGGTTCGACGATGAGGACTACCCCGCCTACAGCATGGGCGCGGCCGCGGAGATGCTCGGGGTCACCCCGACGTTCCTGCGGGCCCTGGGCGTAGCGCATCTGATCGAGCCGAAACGCTCCAGCGGCGGTCACCGCCGCTACTCCCGCTACCAACTGCGCCTGGCCGCGCGCGCCCGGGAACTCGTCGACCAGGGCACCGGCGTGGAAGCCGCGCCCGGATCGGGTGATCGGCTCGGCGGCCGTACCGGCAGGCCGCACATGAGCAGGCAGTTTGTTTCTTCGTTACGAAAGACAGCGATGGGAGCGGCGGCGTACAACGGCAGCAGACCTTCCGGTTGTTGACGGGGCTTCGATTACCACCGCTACTACCGGAAGGTCACTTTATGTCGCAGGTGATTCGCTCTACGTCACAGTTTCGCCCGATATTGGCCCACGCAGAAAGCACAGGGATCAGTCTGTACACGGGTCTGAGAAGCAGCGTTTTCCAACGACAGAACTGTTCAGGAGGATCCGGTGGCGCAGAATTCGGCTTCGAGGACGTCGGTGAAGACGGCGATGGGGTTGTTCCAGTCGCCGTTGACGTTCTGGACGAGCATGCGTGTGGCGTCGCGGGTGCCGTACGCGTATGACCACGAACCGTGGAGTGCGCCCCCCATGCCCCAGACCGTCGTGCCGCACGACAGTTTCACCGACGACATGCCGAGGCCGTAGGTGGTGTTGGGTGTCCACTTCCCTTCGGGGACCGGGTTGGTGGCGAACATCTGGCGCTGCTGGGCCTGCGGCAGGAGTCGGCCCTTGAGCAGCGCGGTGAAGAACCGGTCGAGGTCTGCGGCGGTGGAGACCATGTCGCCGGCCGCCCCGCCGGCGGAGGGGTTCAGCTGGGTCACGTCGTAGATCATGGGCTTCGGGTCCTGGGAGAACAGCGCGGAGTAGTGCCGGGCGTGAGGGCCGCGGATCCGCACTTCCTCGCCTCCGGGTACGTATGTGCCGGTCAGCCGGAGTGGGCGGATGATCCGCTGTGAGACCTGCTGGGCGAAAGCCTTGCCGGTCGCCTTCTCGACGATCATGGCAGCGAGGACGAAACCGGTGTTGCTGTACGTCCAGCCCTGGCCTGGCTTGAAGTCGGGCGCGTTGGACATGGCGCTCATCACCAGTTGCTGGGGCCGGTAGCTGTCATAGCGGTGTTTGAGGAAGGGCGGGCCGGCGAGGCGGGCCACCATCTTCTCGTCGTTGAGATAGTTGAAGATGCCGCTGGTCATGTTGAGCAGCTGTCTGATGGTGATGCGGCGGCCGTCGTGGCCGTTGCCGCGCACCAAGCCGGGCAGCCACTTTTCCACCGTGTCGTCCAGGCTGAGCTTGCCTTCGGCCTCCAGCTGCAGCACGACGGTGGCGGTGAAGGTTTTGGTGATGCTGCCGATGCGGAACCGCTCCTGCGGCAGGCGCTTGCGGCCGGTTCGGGTATCAGCCACCCCCGCCGTGCCGAACCACTGGTCGTCGCCATCGCGGACCTTCGCGAGGATGCCGGGAAGGCCGGTTTCGGTAACGGCCCGCTCGAGCGCCTGCTGAACTCTGGGGCGGTCGGGGGTGTGGCCTGAGCCGGCTGCGGCTGCGGCTGCGGGTGCGGCCGTGGCAGCGCACGCACTCGCGGCGGCAACGAGCAGGCCGACGCTCGCTCGGGTCGTGCGCGAACGGAACGTCTTGGGGTCAAAGATGGTCATCTCAACTCCATGTACATGCGAGCACGTGAGTCTCGCCCTTTCAGGACGAGTGAAAGCTACATTGCATTCGCGATTCACTCAATCTGATAGCTTCCAATCTTGAAGGAAATGCCAGGTGAAACCCTATTATTCTTTGCAACGAAGTAGCGGTTAATGCAAAGAACTGGCGGCTTTTGCAATCAGCTCGGGTTAATGCATACTGTGCAGCGCCACCGCAGCAGCGAAGGGAGCCACAGGTATGCCGGGAGACAGGCTGACCCACCAGGACCGCCGGGACATTGCCGCCGGCTTGGCCGCAGGACTCACCTACTCCATGATCGCCAGAGGACTGCAACGCCCGGTATCGACCGTCACCCGCGAGATCATTCGCAACGGTGGGCCCGCCGCCTATCGGGCAGACCAGGCCCATCAGGCCACCAAGCGGCGGGCCCGGCGTACATCGGCCCCATCGACACCGTCCCCGGCGCCACCGGCCGCGGCCACGTACGGACGAGCCGCCGAAGCCATGCAAGAATTCCGGGAGCGCTTCGCCGCCCTGCTGGGCGCGACCGGGCTCCCGCCGATGATGAGCAGAGTGCTGGCCTGTCTGTACGCCACCGACACCGGCAGCCTCACCTCAGCCGAGCTGGTCCAGCAGCTGCAGGTCAGCCCAGCCTCGATCTCCAAGGCCGTCGGCTACCTCGAGAAGCAGGAACTGATCCGGCGCGAACGCGACCCTCGGCGACGGCGTGACCGCTACGTCATCGACGAAGACGTCTGGTATCAGGCGCTGCTGGCCAGCGCCCGCGTGAACGCCGAACTGGCCGACATCGCCGAGCAGGGTGCCAAGGCTCTTGGCGCCACCACGCCCGGCGGCACCCGCCTGCAGGACGTGAGCCAATTCCTCGAACACGTCAACCAAGACATCGTCCACTCTGCCAACCACTGGCGGCAGATCTACTTTCGCCGGACGACAGACAGGTAGAGCGGCAAAGGACGCAGCAGGCTAGGGCCGACATATCTCATGAGGGGCGTCCACCGCGTCGGCTCATCGCCGCCACCCTGACCACCCTGCTCACCACCCCGCTCGCGCTGGCCGCCAGCATCGGCCGCGGCTACCCGGCCGCCATGTTCGTGATGCTGTTCAGCGCCCAGGTCATCGCCGCCCTCGGCTTCGGCAGCTGCTTCCCCTACTCGGTGCCCGGCCTGTACGCCGGAATCGCCGACCCCCCGACCAGGACCGCCCGGGACACTGGGCATCGCGCTGGTGCCGGCCACCGTAACGGCCGGGGTGCTCTGACCATCGCGTGGTGGCGCCGGGCCGACCACACCCGCTGACGTCGGCCATACCCATGGACACGGCAGCCCGGCCGCCACGTTCAGACGCCTCAGCGATGTTCGACGTGGAACGCGGACAAGCCTCACCCTCGATCGGCAGGCTCTCCCGGCTGATCTACGGCGATCAGCCCGCCAGCGCTTGCAGCAGACGCTCCCGCTGTTGCTCGGTCAGTCCGCCGACCCGGCGCTTCTCAGCCACCCCCGACACGGCCATCAGCGCCGCGACCCTCGTCGGCCCGTAACCAGGAACCGCTCGAAGAACCTGCGCCACCCGAGTCTTCTTCACCAGTTCCTCGCCGCTACGACCGAACACCTCCGCCACGCTGGTCGTACCGGACTTCACCCCGGCTAGTAGCGCGCTACGCGCCGTGCGAGCTTCGGCCGCCTTCTCCAAGGCCTTCGCCTGTCAATCCCCTGAAAGCGTGGAGACGGTTCTATGCCACAGCGGCCCTCAGCAGGGCCGATGAGGCGTGTCTCTTCTCAATCATGTGACGTTCGAATGTGATGGGCGGCAGCCCGTCGTCTGCGCCTGCTGGGCAGGCCCGGCAGCAGGCGCAGGCTCTCGAACCCCTGGCCGGCAAGCTGCTGCAGACCCTGCGAGACCGGTGCACGTGAGCGCGAACCTCTGAAAGTAAAGGAAGCTCTGATCGCGGGGGACGTTTTCCGGCGCCGGTGGCTGTCCTTCCCAGGGAGCCGAAAGATTGTGGCCAGAGATGGAGCACGCCGTCATCAGCAGGGGTGTGGTGGGCACGGGGATCGGGGGTCAGCAGCAAGCAAGCCCCGCCGAGGCGATCCACCAGTTCTCGCCGCAGGAGAGTGACCCTGAGCGGCAGCTCGTGGCCTGGGAAGCGCCCGGAACGCTGGGCCTGCTGGCCATGAGAGGACATGGGCGTCTGGAGCATCCTTGTGGGCGAGGTCTCCAGACGCCCGCGCCTTCGCGAGCCGGCTCCCCTCCAGCAACCGGCCGCCACCCATAGATAGCAGTAGTCGTATGACTACTCAATGCGATCGCTTGGTCTGGGGTTCCCACTCCATCCGGGTTGACCTAACCGTTCAGCCACGCGTTGATGAGTCGTCCAGCCGTGGTGCGCGCCCAGCCCCACACCTCCACGGGGGAATACCCGGCGAGCTCAGCCACCAGCAGGCCGCCGCCGATCAGCCCCACCACGGCCAGGAGCCCGCCGGAACTCGGAGCCGGGCTCGGGTTGCGCCGGCGGTGCCGCCGGAGCTGATCGTCTCGTTCCCACCGGTCGAGGAAATCCTGATGCTGTCGTTGATGCCAGCTACTGTTCATGCGAGTCCCATCCCGGATACCTCGGTGATATCTCCACGCACATGTGACGTTACATAACGTTAAGTTGTTCGCGCTGGCTTCCAACTTCCCACCGCTGGACCCGGCTTGACGCCTCTGGGCCTGGATCCGGAATGGCCCGCCCTTCCCTGGCGCCGGGGGATGATGGCGGGCATGGACGAGCCGAGCGACTCTGCCCAGCGCTTCACCGTCACGATCGGCCTGCACGAGGACTTCATCGTCGCCCGCGTCGTCGGCGAGCTCGATTACGCCTCCGCCGGGTTCTTGCACCAGCAGGTCAAAGACGCCTGGGCGAAGACGCGGCCGGCCGGGCTGGTGGTGGACCTGAGCGGGCTGACATTCTGCGACTCGATGGGCGTCGGCGTGCTGGTGCTGCTGCTGCGCCAGAGCCGGGAACAGCACAGCAACTTGGTCCTGTCGGCCATCCCCCCGCGGCTGGAGCGCGTCTTGACCATCACCGGCCTGCGCACCGCCTTCCAGGTCGAGGCGTCGGTCGAAGAGGCCATCCAGGTCATCCAGCCGGCACCGGCCCCGGCGGCCGAGCAGCCTCCCGGTGAGCCCGAACCCGCCTGAGCCCCCGAGCCCGCTGAACCGCGCGCGCTGCCTGCATGAGGCAGCCGGTGATGGGAAAATTGGCAGGGTTCGTGCAGGCGAGGAGAGGGGTGGCGGGCATGGACGGGCATGCCGTGCTGCGTTGCCCGATCACCGCGGACCTGGGGCTGCTGAGGGCTCAGGTGCGTGACTTTGCGGCGGCGGCCGGGTTCGCCGGCACCCGGCTGGATGACGTGCTGCTCGTGGTGGGGGAAGCGACGGCGAACGTGCTCGAGCACGGCGGCGGCTCCGGCACCCTTCTGGCGCGCTCCGACCCCGGCGGCCTGCGGATCGAGGTGTTCGATCCGGCCGGCACGCTGACCACCGAGCGGTTCCAGCACCACATCACGACCCCGCCGCCCACCGGCGGGCGGGGAGGCCGGCGGGGTGGGTGGGGACTGTGGGTCATCGCCCGGTTATGCGACGAGGTCAGCCTCGATCATCCCGGCGGCGGAAGCCGCCTGCTGCTGCGCCTGGGGCCGCACCACGTGAACGTCTCCTCACCCGGGCGTGAGCGGACGGCCGACCAGCAGCGCTTGCTCGAGGAACTCACAGACGAGCAGGCACCCTCACCTGCGAGCCGGCCAGGCGGCGGCCTGAGCGAGGCTGGCATACGGCGGGAACAGGTCGACGAGCTGCGTGGTGGTCAGCAGCCGGGCGAGCACGCCCTGCACGCCGATCAGCCGGACGGCGCCGCCCCGTTCTTCGGCCCGGCGTTGCCCGCTGATCAGGACCCGCAGGCCATGAGCATCGCAGAAGGCCAGATCGCGGGCGTTGATCACGATCCGGGGAGTGGGCTCGTCCAGGAGCTGGTCGAAGACGCGCAGCAGGCGGGGCCGGGTCTGGTGGTCCAGCACCCCCTCCAGGGCGACGAGGGAGAATCCGGGCCGCTGCTCGACAGTGATCGTTAACTGAGTCATGGCGGAAGCTATGGGGTCAAGCCGGACACCACACCACCACAGCGAGATACGGCGGCGCGCACGTCCGGCGCGGCAGATCATCCCGTCTCTCCTACCCGGATCTGTCACGCTCACCGCTGCCGACGGTCCGCAGCATCGAGCAGCCGGTCACAAGCCTGCGTCCAGGTCAAACTCGTACACCACCCCGTGGACGCAACCGCGCTCCCG
>NZ_JBQQCB010000208.1:0-11222 GCF_052246675.1 Nonomuraea sp. KM90
TGGTGCTCGCCCGGCTCCTCGCCCAGGCCACCGACCAGGCCGTCGAGACCGTCCTTGAGCTGCTGGAACGTCTGGAGTCCGACCGAGCCCGCATCGTCGCCCGCGTCTTCGGCGGCGCCGACCTGGGGCGGCTCCGCTCCGTGGAGCTGGGCGGCCTGGGGGACGCGCATCAGGGCGGGCGCTCCGTGGGGCTGCTGGCCTTCGAGAGCGGCGCCCGGCTGGTGTACAAGCCGCGTCCGCTCGCGGCACATCGCCACGCCAACGACGCCATCCGCTGGCTCGACGGCCGCCTGCCCGGGTACGGGCTGCGGACGCTGGCCGTCCTCGACCGGGGCGCGTACGGCTGGCTGGAGTTCGCGCGGCACGCGCCGTGCGAAGACCGCGACGGCGTCGCGCGGTTCCACCGCAGGCAGGGCGCGCTGCTGGCGTTGCTGCACGCCCTGGACGGCGCCGACTTCCACTTCGAGAACCTCATCGCCTGCGGCGACCAGCCCCTCCTGGTGGACCTGGAGGCGATCCTGCATCCGGCCGTCCACGAGCGGGCGCGCCCCGACCCGGCCCTGACGGCGCTGGACGAGTCGGTCGCGCGGGTGGGCCTGCTGCCCAGCGTCGTCTGGAGCGAGGACGGCGGCGCGGCCGACCTCGGCGGCGTCGGCGGGGACGCCGGGGCTGTGCTCCCGTACAAGACCGTGCGGTGGGCGGAAGCCGGGACGGACGAAATGCGGCTGACCCGCGAGCACGAGGTGCTTCCCGGCAGCAGGAACCGGCCGGTGCTGGCGGGGCGGGCGGTCGGCCCCGGGCAGTTCGCACAGGAATTGCGCGAAGGCTTCCGCACCGCCTACCGCGCCATCGCCGCCGGACGGGACGAGCTGGACGGGCTGTTGGACGCGTTCGCCGGCGACACGGTCCGGGTGGTGATGCGGGCGACGCAGCTCTACGGGACGCTGCTGCTGGAGTCGACACATCCGAACGTCATGCGCGACGCGCTGGACCGGGACAGGGTGCTCGACCACCTGTGGGCGGCCTCGACGGACGACCCGGCCCTGCTGCGGCTCGTCGAGACGGAGATCGCGGACCTCTGGGCGGGCGACATCCCTCTCTTCACGACCCGGCCGGGGTCCAGGAGCGTGTGGGGCGGCCGCGGCGTCCGGTTCGCCGAGATGCTGGGGCAGGAGAGCCTGGCGCACACCCGGACGAAGATCGCCGGAATGGGGGAGCACGATCTGGCGGTGCAGGACTGGGTCGTGCAGGCGTCGATGGCGACCCGCTCGGACCGTCCGGCCCCGGAACCGATCCCCGACCCGCCCACGACGCGGTCTCCCACGGATCGGTCTCTCACGGATCGGTCTCTCACGGAGGCCGATCCCGGCCGGGCGCTTGAGGCCGCGTACGGGATCGCAGACTCCCTGGCGCAGCTCGCTCACGCCGCCGGCGAGCGCGTGAGCTGGCTCGGCATCGAACCCGTGGCGGAGAACCGGTGGGCGATCAGGCCGTTGGGGCTCGACCTCTACAGCGGCACGACAGGGGTGGCGCTCTTCCTCGGGGAGCTCGCCGCGCTCTCGGGCGAGCAGCGTTACGCGGACCTGGCCAGGCGGGCGCTGTCCGGAGCGGTGACCGCCGCCGACCAGGTGACCTCGTACCCGGCCGGCCCGCCCGACGGCCTGTCGTGCGGGCCGTTCGACGGGTATCTGGGGCTGGCGTACACGCTGGCCCGCCTGGGGCCGGTGCTGGGTGAAGGAGATCTCGTCGGGCCGGTCGAGCCGCTGCTGGCCGCCGTGGTTCCGGCGATCGCCCGCGACGAGGCGCTTGACGTCGTCGGCGGGGCCGCGGGCGCACTGGCCGCGTCGCTCGCGATCCTCGACGCGACCGGCCTGCCGATCGCGGCACGGCTGGCGAGAGCGAGCGCCGACCGGCTGGTGGAGACCGCCGAGCGGCAGGACCGCGGCGTGGCCTGGCGTGGCGGCGTCCCAGCCGTACACCCCCTGACGGGCTTCTCCCACGGGGCCGCGGGCATCGGCTGGGCCCTCGCCCGCTACGCGATCGCCACCGGCGAGCGGCGTTACGCGCGCACCGCGGACGCCGCCTTCCAGTACGAGCGCGCGCAGTTCGATCCGCGCCTGGGCAACTGGCCGGACCACCGCGACAAGCCCGACACGCTCGGCGGCGACCCCGGACATGTCCAGGCGTGGTGCCACGGCGCCCCCGGCATCGGCTTGTCCCGCGCCGACCTGCTCTTCCGCCACGCCACGCGACCCTCCGGCGACCCCGGGTGGCCCGGTGCGGACACCGCGTCGCTCGCGGGGGATCTCGATCGGGCCCTGGCCTCCTACCTCGCCACTGCTCCCGGCTCGACCGGCCACAGCCTGTGCCATGGCGAGCTGGGCAACCTCGACCTCCTGACCACCGCCATCGCCGCCGGCCGGACCGAGCTGACCTCGGAGCGCGATCGCAGGCTGGCCATCGTCCTGGACCAGCTCGCCGCCGGCCCCCGCTGCGGCACGCCCGTCGCCGTGCCGATCCCCGGCCTGATGACCGGCCTGGCCGGGATCGGCCACGGCCTCCTGCGCCACGCCTTCCCCACGCGGGTGCCGTCGGTCCTGCTCCTCCAGGCCCGACCACGAGAGCGGTCCTGACCACAAGCAGGCCCGACCACGAGAGCAGTCCCGACCACGAAAGGAGTCGCCCGGTGCGCCGTCGTGTCCCGCTCCGCCGCCAGTTGACCATGAACGAGTGCGGCGCGGCCTGCCTGGCGATGGTGCTCTCCTACCACGGCAGGGACACCCACGTCGCCGAGTGCAGGGAGCTGCTGCGGCCCGGTAGGGACGGCGTACCCGTCACCGCGCTGGTGGCGGGCGCCGAGCACCACGGCCTGCGGGCGAGCGTCGAACGAGGCCCGGAGCCGTTCGCCGGGCCGCTGCCGGAACCGGCCATCGCCTACCTGAGCGGGCACCACTTCGTCGTCGTGACCAACGTGACGGACGGCCACGTGGAGATCGCCGACCCGCGTGCCGGTCACCGCCGCCTCACCCGCGCCGCGTTCGCGCAGGAGTACGGCGGCGTGATGATCAGTCTCACGCCCGGCCCCCGCTTCGAGCGGCGGGCCGCGCGTGCCCGGCCCGTCATGGTGCGGTACCTGCGCGAGTTCGTCGGCGTGCCGGGCGGGCGACGGCTGCTCGCCGTCGTCCTGCTGCTGAGCGCCGCCCTGCAGACGCTCGGGCTCGCGCTGCCGCTGGCGACGAAGGTGGTCGTCGACCAGGTGATCCCCGCCGGGCGTGACGACCTGCTCACCGTGCTCGCCACCGCGGTCCTGGGCACCGCGCTGACGTACGGGCTGCTCACCCTGGTGCGCTCGCGACTGCTGCTGGCTCTGCGCGCCCGCGCGGACCGGCGGCTGACCGGACGGTTCGTGGCCCACCTGCTGTCCCTGCCGCTGGACTTCTTCCTGCAACGCAGCCGCGGTGACCTGCTCATGCGGCTGAGCAGCGTGTCGGCCGGCCGGGACGCCGTCACCCAGCAGGTGCTCGCGCTGGGCCTCGACGCGGTGCTCCTCACCGGGTACGTCACCGCGCTCGCGTTCCTGTCACCCTGGTACGCGCTGGCCATCGGCCTGCTGGGTGCCGCGCAGGCCTGCGTGACGCTCGGCTCCTACCGCCGCGTCGGGGCGCTCTCCCGCGACGAGCTGGCCGCCCGCACCGAGGAGTACGGCTACCTGGCCGAGGCGCTCCAGGCGATGCTGCCGGTCAAGGCCAACGGCGTGGAGGCGCGGGCCCGCCTGCGCTGGGGTGAGCTGTTCGCGGCCTACCAGGCGGCGATGATCCGCAGGGGCGTGGCGACCGCCTGGTTCGAGGGCGCGCATGCCGCGCTGACCCTGCTCGCCCCGCTGGCGCTGCTGTGCGGCGGTGTCTGGCTGGTGCTCTCCGGACAGCTCTCCCTGGGCACCATGCTGGCCGCCAACGCGCTCGGGCTGTCCGTGCTGGCGCCTCTGCAGGGGTTCGTGGGCGTGGTTCAGCTCCTGTCGATGCTGCGTGGGCAGGTCGAGCGCATCTACGACGTGCTGGACTCGGCTCCCGAGGCGAGCGGGCCGCTGGTGCTGCCCGCCGGACGGCCGACCTCCTTGGCGGCGCGGCGGCTCACGTTCAGGTACGGGCCGCGAACCCGTGCGGTCCTGGACGACGTCACCTTCGACGTCCCCGCGGGGGCCAAGCTCGGCGTCGTCGGACGTACGGGGTCGGGCAAGAGCACCCTGGCCCTGCTGGTGCTCGGGCTGCTGCGGCCGGACAGCGGCGAGGTGCGCCACGACGGCGTGCCCGTCGGAGAGCTGGACCTGGGCGAGCTGCGCCGCGGCTGCGGCGCGGTGCTGCAGGAGCTGTCGCTGTTCAACGGCTCGATCAGGGACAACATCACGCTCGGCGACCCTGACACGGCCGACGCCGACGTCGTGGCCGCGGCCAACATGGCGGGGCTGCACGCCGACGTCACGCGGCTGCCGATGGGGTACGAGACGGCGGTCGGCGAGGGCGGCGCGGCGCTGTCGGCCGGGCAGCGGCAGCGGGTGGCTCTCGCCCGTGCCCTGGTCCACAAGCCCCGGCTGCTCATCCTCGACGAGGCCACCAGCCACCTGGACCCCGAGACCGAGCGGCGGGTCGACGCGGCGCTCTCGGCGCTGAGGGTGACCAGGATCGTCATCTCCCACCGGCCCAGCGCGATCCGCAACGCTGACGAGATCGTCATGCTCGACGCGGGCCGGATCGTGGCCCGCGGCACGCACGAGGAGCTGGCGGCGGCGCCCGGACCGTACCGGGAGCTGTTCGGTGACGCGCCGGCCGCGACGCCGGTGGGCGGATGGCCCGCGGGGGGCGACTGACGTGATGCGTCGCACACCGGAGAACCCGCCGGGACGGAGGAGAGGAGGAGGCGACAGCGACGACGTCCCGGGACCGGCCCGGCGGCCGGTGCCCGGACGGGTGGCGCCGATGGCGTCCCACCCAGCTCACACCAGGGATACAGGAGGTGCTTGATGGATAATTTCACGCTGGTCGAGCAGTGGAAGTCGGGCGAGGGTGGCCCGGGCTCTCCCGCGGGCGAGATCGTGCTACCGGAGTACGGCGGCAAGGAGGCGCCGGCCGTGCCGACCCTCGGATGCACGTTCCTCATCTGCACGCTCCCCACCGGCTGTAACCCGTCGCTTTGGTTCGGCTGCTAGCGGGGCTGCTCCCGCGCCAGGCCGGTGGCGGTGCGTGCGCCGCTACCGGCGCTGGTCGCCGGACATCAGGTGGGCCAGAGCGGCCCGGGTGGTGACCCCGAGCTTCTGGAACGCCTGTGCCACGTGCGACTCGACGGTGCGCGGGCTCAGGTAGAGCTGCTCGGCGATCTGGCGGTTCGTCAGACCCCGCGCCACCAGCTCGGCGATCTGCCGCTCCCGGCGCGACAGCTCGGCGGCGCCCCCTCCCGATCGCCGGGGCTGCCGCGCGCTCATCCGCCGCTGCTGCCTGTCCGCCTGATCGGCCAGCCAGGACGCGCCGCACGTGGCGAACAGCTCCCTGGCGTGCCCGATCTCCTGTCGCCCGCCGCGGAGGTCGCCGAGGCGCGTCTTGATCTCGCCGAGCAGCATCCGCGTCTGTCCCTCTCCCATCATCAGCCCCGTCGCGGCGAAGATGTCCACCGCGGCGCCGGCGGTGCTCGCCGCGTGCTGATGGTCTTCCCGCGCCAGCGCGATGACGGCCTCGGCCCGCAGGACGGAGCCCTGCTGCGCCGGGGGAGCGCCGGACGCCGCCACCGCGACGGCCCTGCCGTGCCACTCGGCCGCCGCGCCGAGGTCGCCGGCGGTCGCCTCGGCCTGGGCCCGCATGGCGAACGTGGACGGCGCGTGCGGCCCGAACCCGACGGGGTCGGTCGGCACCCGTGCGGCCAGCAGCCGCCTGCACGCCTCGACCCGGTCCAGCGACATCAGCACCTCGGCGAGTGTGCTGTCCACGATGCCGCGCCACCAGGCCGAGCGAACGGCGTGCCCGGTGAGCAGCTCCTCGACGAGCGCGGTGGCCCGCTCAGGTCCCGCCCGCCACAGGAGTGGCCTGGACAGCGCGGCGCGCACGAACGTCACCAGATCGGGCCCGCCCGCGTACTGCATGATGTCCTCGGCCTCGTAGCCGTCGTTCATGGCCTCGGCCACCTGCCCGAGCCGGGCGCGGCTGGCCACCCGCACGACGGACATCAGCGGGATGACGTCCTGCCTGCCGGATCGGCGGGCCACCCGCATGCCCCTGTCCACGTGCCGCAACGCGTCGTCGTGGCGGTCGACGAGGAACTCGGCCCAGGCCAGCGGCGCGATGATGGACAGGTCGGAGTGCAACTCCGGCTCGCTCAGCGCGTCGGTGACCGCCGCCGCGCGATCCAGCAGCCTGCACCCCTCGCGGAACTCGCACCGGTAGAGCTTGCTCACCGCGAGCAGCGTGTACGCCACCGCGGAGACGCCCCGCCGGGTGCCCGCGTCCATCAGCCGCAGTGCCTGCGCCGCGCGTTCGCCGCCGGCGTCCCAGCGGCCGTCCAGCAGCTCCGTGGCGGCCAGCTCCACCATGAGCTCCGCCCGTACCGAGGGCCCGGCTTCGGCCTCCGCCCTGGACAGCTCGGACAGCAGGACGGCGCGTGCCTCCGGCAGCAGGCCGAGCGCCCGCTCGGTGGAGGCGAGCAGCTCCACGACATGGTCGTGCTGGTCGTGGTCGGCGCGGAGCAGATCCCGCAGCAGCGCCCGGCTCTTGTCCAGCCGGCCCGTCGTGCGCAGGGCCTCGGCCAGGATCAGGCGCAGCTCGTTGCGCAGGGGATCGTAGCCCGGCTCGGCGGGCAACGCCTTGAGCGCGGCGCGTACCCACCGGATCGCGGTCGTGGGGACGGTGGCCAGCGTCATCTGCGCGGCGTCGCACAGCAGCCGCGCCCCGTCGAGGTCGCCGGGGTGGATGGCGTGCTCCATGTGGCCGGCGCGCTGGATGAGGGAGCCGCCGTGCGCGTCGAGGTGCTCGGCGGCGCGGCGGTGCGCCGCGATGCGCCAGGCGGGGCCGGCCATGTAGTAGGCCGCCGCCCGGATCAGCGGGTGGCGGAAGCCGAGGTCGGAGCGGAGCACCCGGTGTACGACCAGCAGGTCGAGCGCGGCCTCGACGGTGGCGGGGTCGAGCTCGCACACCGCGGCCACGAGCGCGCTGCCCGCGCCGTCGCCGCCCACGGCGAGCCCCTGCGCGACCAGCCGCGGCACGGCATCGAGATGCTCCAGCTCGGCGGCGATCAGCCGCTGCAGCCCGGTCGTCACGTCGGCCCGGTCCACGATGGCGGGGATGTCCCGCATGTCGATGTCGCCTTCCATCTCGGAGAGGATCTCCAGGAAGAGCGGGTTGCCGCCGCTGGCCGCCGCCAGCTTCTCCCTGCGCGGGCGGGAGGGCTCGGCGGACAGCCAGTCGGCCAGGTCGGAGCCGGACATCGGGCCCAGCGTCCAGCGCTCGGGCGGCGGGTTCATCGCGCCCAGGGAGCGGATCAGGGTGCCGGACAGGGAACCGGTGCGGTGCACGATGCAGATCACGACGTGGGCGTCGGGAGGATGGCGTACGAGATGGTCGAGGAGCTCCACGGACCCGCCGTCCGCCCACTGCACGTCATCGAGGAGCACCAGCAGCCCGGCCGGTTCGGCGGCCTGCTCCAGCAGCGCGCGCACCCGGCGGTGGCCGCGGTGGCGCTCGATGCCGGTGCCGGACGGATGCGCTCCGCCGAGCAGCGCCTCGCGCGCCCGGGCGAGCGGCGCGGACGCGCCCGCGTGCCGCTCGGTGTGGGCGAGCGCGTCGAGCCACAGCCCGAACGGCACGCTGCGCTCGAACTCCGTCGCCCGACCTTTGATCGTCGGAACTCCGCTGTCGTGCGCCACCTCGGCGAACGCCGCGAGCAGCCGCGACTTGCCGATTCCCGGCTCCCCGCTGACCGCTACGAACGATGGCTTCCTCTCGGGCGCCAGGAGTTTGGCCATCCTGGCGGCTTCGGCTTGACGTCCGATCAACCGCTGCGCCATGACTCGTGATCATCGCACGCGCGCGGGCTTTTGCGGGTTAGCGGTTTTTGACCATTTGGTGGATGACTTGGCGTGCAACAAGGCCATGGATCGGGTTGTGGCGCTCCGGTCACCACTGGGTGAGGAGGCATCGCCGCCCCCCTCCCGCCCCGTCCGCCTCGCCGAAGCCTGGCGGCGGCGCCGTTGACGAGCGCGTAGCGGACGGCGGACGTGCCGCCGGCCGAGGCGGCCGGGCACATCGAGGGGATGAGATCTCGCTGGCCAAGAACCGGCACATCAGCGGATTCGGTGCCTGACCGGCCCGATTCTCAGTGGTTTCAGCTGGCGACCGGTACTCGTTGATGAGGCCGCGGCTGAGCTCGTCGCTGAGTTGCGCTCGAAGTGACGGGCACCAGCAAGCTGCGGCGGCCAGGCGTGCGGTCGCTGCGTACATGAGATTCCGGCAGGGGGCCGATGTTTCCGAGCGCCGCGGTCAGTTCGGGGGGATCACGGTGAGGACGGTCTTGCCGGTGGCGCCTCCGGCGTCGATGTGGCGGTGCGCCTGGGCGGCCTGTGCCAGCGGCAGTTGCCGGGACACGCTGATCTTCAGTTTTCCGGAGTCGGCCAGGTCGGCCAGGTGTTCCAGGCCGCGGTAGTCGGGCTCGACGATGACGGGCGCCACTCGCAGGCCGCGCTCGGCCGCCTCCTGCGAGACGTCCAGCCCGCGGGGCAGCGGGATGAGCAGTCCGCCTTCGGCGAGCACTTCCAGTGAGCGGCGGCGGGTGTCGCCGCCGACGAGGTCGAGCACCACGTCCACGGGCTCGATGGTGTCCTCGAACGCGACGGCTGTGTAGTCGATCATCTCGTCGGCTCCCAGTGAGCGCACGAAGTCGTGCTTGGCGGCGCGGGCGGTGCCGATCACGTACGCGCCTCGCGCGTGGGCGATCTGTACCGCCAGATGGCCGACGCCGCCGGCCGCCGCGTGGATCAGTACGCGCATGCCGGGCCCTACGTGGGCGGTGTCGATGAGGGACTGCCAGGCGGTCAGCCCTGCCAGCGGCAGGGCAGCGGCCTGAACGTGGGACAGGCTCGCGGGTTTGCGGGCGATCTGGCGGGAGCGTACTGCGACGAACTCGGCGTAGGTGCCGGCACGGTGCGGGAAGATCGGCATGCCGTACACCTCATCGCCCGGCTGGAAGCGGGTGACGCCGTAGCCGATCTCCTCCACCACGCCCGACAGGTCCCAGCCGGGGATGAACGGCGGGGAGCCCACTTGGGGGGCGAAGCCGCCGCCGGCGCGGGTCTTGCCGTCGATCGGGTTGACCCCGGCGGCATGCACCCGTACCAGCACCTCGGTGACCCCCGGTTCGGGCCGCGGAACCTCAGTAAGCTGCAGCACCTCCGGCCCGCCGTAGGCGTGCTGGACGATCGCCCGCATGGTCGCCGTCATGACGTACTCCTCCTGTGAGCCCTGCGGCCGCGCCGGCCCGCTACCGATCGGTCAGGGAAGTGGCCGGGCCCGGCCACCGCTGGTGTCGCCAGAGCCGGACGCCTGGTGCCGATCGTCCACCCGCATGGGGCCAAGAATTCCACGGGAGCGTGGACCCGCCCCCGCCATATCCCCCCGTGTCTCGGAAAGTCACTCTCACGGGCGAGTCCAGCATTCCGAACACTCTCCAGCGGCCCCGCCCCGGGCTGTGACACGGGGATCGGGCGGCCTGGCCACCCCTCGGTGGGGCGCGTCGAAGCAGGCGGCCCCCGGCCTTCCCCGCCCGGTTCGAGCCTGTGCGCTGCCGATGCCGGAGCGAGCGCCGAGCGGAAAATTGACTGTTCGTTCCAGATAAGACTAATCTGCGCTGCATGGCACGGGTGAGGGAGTTCGACACGGAGGCCGCGCTGGAAGCGGCGATGTCGGTCTTCCGCCACAAGGGCTACGAGGGCACCTCGGTGCAGGACCTGGTCGACGCCACCGGGGTGGGCCGCGGCTCCCTCTATGCGGCGTTCGGCAGCAAGGAGGGCCTGTATCGGGCGGTGCTTGACCGTTACCGGGAGCGGTACGCGCTCCCTCTGGTCGACCTGCTGCGCAGCGGCACCCCGGCACGGGAGCTGATCCGCGACATCCTGGTCGATCTGGTGGAGACCATCCTGCGCGACGGGCGCGAGCAGGCCTGTCTGATCGTCAGCGCCGCGACCGAGCGGCTGTGCCACGACCCCGAGGTGGCCACGCGGGTGGGGGCGACGACCTCACTGCTGGAGGACGAGCTGACCGAGGTGATCGCGGCGGCCCAGGCCCGCGGCGAGCCGGTCGGCATCCGCGACCCCCGGGACTCGGCGAGGCTCATCATGACGCTCATTCATGGGTTGCGTGTCACGGGGGCGATCAACCCCGATCGACGGCACCTGATGAGCATCGTGGAGGCAGCCCTGAGCTGCCTTGACTGATGATTCACGCCCTTAATCTGTAACGAACATTCAAGATATTTGCCGTCGATAGCCAGGAAGGCCATGCCATGGACCACAGCGACACGCTGCAGCGCCGCTCCGACATCCAGGCCGGGGACACTCCGTGGGCGCTCAGGGCTCCCGCTGCGCGAGTGGCCGATCGGCCGGGCGCGTTCAGGAGCCGGCGGTGAGGGCCGTCGGCGCGTTCGGCTTCGGCGGACCCGAGGTCCTGCAGGTGGTGCAGGTGCCTGAGCCGCATGCCGGACCCGGCTGCGTACGCATCCGCGTCCACGCCGCCGCGGTCAATCCGGCGGACACGCTCATGCGTGCCGGACAGGTTCGCCTGCCCGGCGTGCCGCCGCCGTACATCCCCGGGCAGGACGCCGCGGGCGTCGTGGACGAGATAGGCCCCGGCACCGCCACCGGCCTGCGGGTGGGCGACCGCGTGATGGCCATGGTCATGCCGAACGGCCCCGGCGGCGGCGCGTACGCCGAGCACGTGGTCCTGCCCGCTTCCTGGGTGGCCAGGGCGCCGGCCGCCGCCGGCCACGCCGAGGCCGCGACCCTGCCGTTGAACGGTCTCACCGCGCGCCTGGCGCTCGACCTGCTCGCCCTGTCACCCGGCCAGACGCTCGCGATCACCGGCGCGGCCGGCGCGGTCGGCGCGGTCGGCGGCATGCTGATGCAGCTGGCGAAGGCCGACGGGCTGCGGGTCGTCGCGGACGCCGCCCCTGCCGACCGCGACCTGGTCCGGTCT
>NZ_JBQQCB010000209.1:0-11184 GCF_052246675.1 Nonomuraea sp. KM90
AAACACTTCGGCCTCTTCCTCACCCACAGCGATCCCGGACTCACCTCGATCGCCAAGTTGGACCGGCAGCGTCACATCAAGCCCGCCCTCACCGCCATGGTTGACGCCGTCAACCCCAAGAACGGCGAAGCCATCACCGTCGCCGACCGCTCCCGCCGGGTGATCGCGCTGACCGGCTTCCTCACCGACATCACCGAGTGGGGCTGGGCCGAGGCGCCCGCCCGCAAGCTGGTGTTTCGTGATGACAACCCCAAGCTCCCGCAGGTGCTGCCCCGCTACCTGCCCTTCGATGCCGATCGCCGCCTGACCGAAGAGCTCCGCGACCGTCCCGGCAACCAGTTGGCCGCCTGCGCCCTAAGGTTGCAACGCTCCTGCGTGCTACGCATCGGGTGTGACTTGGATCGTTTGATGACGTGACTTTGGGGTCGCTATTTGTCGTGGTCAGTCCTGACGGCAGGAGCCACCGTGGTCGGAGGGCCGTTGCGGGCCTGCGCCTCACCCCATGTCGACTCACTGGTTTTGTCAGGGCGCTCAAGCCTCGTGGTCATAGGTCTTCGACGTAGCTGGCAGCGATGTCGTCGGGTGGGTTGGTGTACAGGCGCAGGTAGCGGTCATTGGCGTGGCCGAGGCGGCGTTCGAGTTCGGCGCGGTTGTGGCCGGAGGCCTGGGAGAGTTGGAAGGCGAAGGTGTGGCGGGCGTCGTGTGGGCGCAGGGAGCCGAACTTGCGGTCGGGATCGAGCATCTGGGCGTCGTGCAGGCGGCCGATCTCGCTGACGATGGTGTTGATCGACCGCGGGGACATGCGCCCGTCGGGGTGGCGGGCGGCGATGGAGGCGGCTGAGAGGAACAGCGCGGCCGGGCCGGTGCTGGCGGCCGCGTCGCCGGGCCGTTCGTACTCCAGGTAGTCGGCCAGCGCCTGGCGGGCGTCGCGGCCGAGGAACACGGTGCGGCTGGTACGGCCCTTGCCGCGCACGCCGGTCAGGCGGGCCTTTTTGACCTGGCGCAGCCGGTCGGGATCGGCGGGCTCGAGCTGCTGCAGGTCCAGGCCGACCAACTCGGCGCGGCGCAGGCCGGTGCCGAACAGCAGGTAGATGATGGCGCGGTCGCGGACCGGGCGGGCGTGGGCGTGCACCCGCGCGCTGGTGCCGCGGTGGCGGCGGCCTTTGAGCTCGTGGAAGGTCTCGATCCGGTCCACGACGTTCTTGATAGTGCGGACCTGGGCGGCAGCCAGGGCACGCACCTGCGGGGTGGGCAGTGGCAGCGCGGTGACCTTCTTGGTCGGGTCGCCGTGGCGGAGCAGCCCGGCGGGGGCGTGCGCGGTGATCCAGGTGAACAGTGCCGACAGGTGCGCGAGGTGGTTGTTGACGGTTGCGGCGGCCATCGGCTCCCCCTTGCCGTCGCGGCCGGGGTTGCCGGCGGCGGCCAGGTGGTCGCGCCAGACGGCGACTTCGCGCGGGGTGACGGCCGAGAGCCGGTCGTGGCCGAGCCCGCTCGTCATCCACGCGATGAATCGCGCGAGGTGGCGGGTGATCTTGCCGGCGACCTCCGCCGAGCGGACTCCGCGCACGGCCAGGTCGAGGTAGCGCTCGCTCCAGGTGGTGAGGCTGTCGTCGGCCGGATCGAGGCGCTCGGAGAGCCCGACCACCTTTCGTGAGGTGATTTCGGCGTGATCCGATCCGGGGGACGGGTCGGCCGACCTGGGCGTCTGGTGAGGCATGCCGCCAGATTACTTCACGGAAGGGCTGTTTCCTGAAGTAAATCGGTATCCTGCGATCTCGCGTCCTTCGTCACCGGGTTCTGCGGGAAGTCGACGGTGATGTCGAGGCCGCCGCCGGTGCGGGCGTCGACCGTGATCCGTCCCTGGTGAGCGAGGGTGACCGCGCGCACGATCGACAGTCCCAACCCCAGACCCTCGGTGCGGATGCGGGTGCCCTGCCCATGCACGAACGGTTCGAGCAGCTTCTCCGCCTCGCCGGGCGAGATGCGTCGGCCGGTGTTGGAGATCCGCAGCACGGCGCGCCCATCCGCCGGGCCCGTCGCGACGGCCAGGTGCCCGCCCGGTCGGTTGTAGCGGATGGCGTTGTCGACCAGGTTGCCGATCATGCGTTCGAGCAGGATGGGTTCGCCGGTGACCGGTGTCGGCTGAAACTCGGATCGTACGGCGATGCCGGCGACAGCCGCCCGCGCTCCGGCGGCGTCGAGGGCGGCGGCCGCCACAGCGGCCAAGTCGACCGGCTCCCGCGCCGCGAGCCCGGCCTGGCTGCGCGCCAGCAGCAACAGCCCATTCAGGACGCGCTGCATGTGCTCGACGGCGCCGCGCACGTCACCGGCCATCGCGAGCAGCTCGGCACGGCTGGGATGCCCGTCCAGAGTGACATCGATCGCGGTGCGGGCGGTGGTCAGCGGGGTGCGCAGCTCGTGGGCGGCGTTGGCGGTGAACAGCCGCTGGCTGTCCAGGATGCGGTCCCGCTCGGCGACGCCGCGTTGGATGCGGTCGAGCATGTCGTTGACCGTGCCCGCCAATGCCGACAGTTCGTCGGCGGGGGTGTTGATCGGGACCCGCTCGGTGAGGTTCTCAGCCGACAGCTGCCGGGCGGTGGAGGAGATGACGCGGATCGGGCGCAGCACCCGACCGGCCACCAGCCAGCCGAGTACGGCGGCCAGGGCGGTCACCACGATGAGCGCCAGAGCGGCCTGGGGCAGCAGCGCGGACAGGGTGTCGGCCTGCACCCGGTCGGCGAAAACTTGCAGGTCCTCGGCCGGTGTCGGCATCGGCGGGTCAGTGCCCGATGGGTCAGAGCCGCTCCGGTCCAGGCGGGTGAAGAAGGTGCCGCGGCGCATCAGCAGGTAGGTCAACCCGGTCAGCGCGGCGCCGGCGGTCAGCACCAGGGCGGTCTGCAGCAGAGTGAGCCGGGCCCGGGCGGTCAACCGGCCCATCCAGAGTCGGACCACCCCTCACCCTCCGATTCGGTAGCCGGCGCCGGTGACGGTCTCGATCAGCGGCGGGTCGCCGAGCTTGCGGCGCAGCGTGCCGACGGTGATCCGGACCGCGTTGGTGAACGGGTCCGCGTGCTCGTCCCACACCTTGTCCAGGAGGGTTTCCGCGCTGACCACGTCACCGCTGGCGGCGAGCAGTTGCTCGAGCACGCCGAACTCCTTGGGCGTCAGGCGCAGCAGCCGCCCGTCCCGCTCGGCGCTGCGCCGGGCCGGGTCCAGGGTCACGCCGGCGGTGCGCAGCACCGGCGGGCGGGCCGGTGCGCTGCGCCGTATCAGGGCGTGCACCCTGGCGACCAGCTCGGAGAACGCGAACGGCTTGCCCAGGTAGTCGTCCGCGCCCAGCATCAGTCCGCCTACTCGGTCCTCAACGGCGTCGGACGCGGTCAGCATCAGCACCCGCGACACCCCCCGCTGGACGAGCCGGCGGCACACCGCGTCGCCGTGTACGACCGGCAGGTCCCGGTCCAGGACCACCACCTCGTACGGCGTGATCTCGCACTTGTCCAGCGCGCTTTGGCCGTCGAGGGCGACATCGACGGTGAAGCCGTGCTTGCGCAGCCCCGCTTCGATGTACCCGGCGAGGGGCTGCTCGTCTTCGACCAAGAGCACACGCATCCGGGCAGTATCGCAACTCCCGCATATGGATCACATATGGTCCGCCGATCGCCCACCAATATGCGCCGGCCGGTAGATGTGATCGCTGGCAAGGCCCGCCGGGCCGGCCTCGACGAGGAAAGCATCGAGGCCCTGTTCATGACCACCTTCCGGATCATCACTCAGGAGGACATAGCGTGACTTCTGTTCTGCAGGCCCAGGCGCTGGGCAAGAAATACGGCAGGCGCTGGGCGCTGCGCGACTGCACCGTCGACATCCCGGCGGGCCACGTCATCGGGCTGGTGGGGCCCAACGGCGCCGGCAAGACCACGCTGCTGAAGCTGGCCTGCGGTCAGCTGGAGCCGACCGCGGGCGGGATCACCGTGCTCGGCGGCCGGCCAGGGGGCACGCCCGCGCAGCTGGCCCGGGTCGGGTTCGTCGCCCAGGACACCCCCGTATACGCGGGCCTGACCGTCGCCGAGCACCTGCGACTGGGGGCACGGCTCAACCCCCGCTGGGACGCCGCCAGGGCGCGGGAGCGCATCGCGCAGCTCGGTCTCGATCCCGCCCACCGGGCGGGCAAGCTGTCGGGCGGCCAACGCGCCCAGCTCGCCCTCACCCTGGGCATGGCCAAACGTCCCGAGCTGCTCATCCTGGACGAGCCGGTCGCCTCGCTCGACCCGCTGGCCCGCCATGAGTTCCTGCAAGGGCTGATAGAGGCCACCGTCGAGCACCGGTTCAGCGTGGTGCTCTCCTCCCACCTGGTCTCCGACCTGGAAAGGACATGCGATTACCTGATCGTGCTCGTCGAATCGCGCGTGCAGGTAGCCGGGGAGGTCGACAAGCTGCTGGCCACCCATTACCGACTCACCGGCCCGCGCCGCGATCCCGACCGGCTGCCCGCCGGCCAGCACGTGG
The DNA here is from genome assembly GCF_052246675.1 of Nonomuraea sp. KM90. Classification (NCBI taxonomy): domain Bacteria; kingdom Bacillati; phylum Actinomycetota; class Actinomycetes; order Streptosporangiales; family Streptosporangiaceae; genus Nonomuraea; species Nonomuraea sp. KM90. The sequence goes on from NZ_JBQQCB010000209.1 coordinate 4,510, forward strand.
TCTCCGCGCGTCACACCGACCTGCAGAGCACGTTCGTGGTCCGTACCGACGCCCCGATCCACGACCCCGCCTGGACGGTCACCCAGCTCAGCCTGGAGGACCTCGTCCTGGCCTACATGGACAAGCAGACCGCCGACAACCGGCGCGCCGCGCTGGAGGTGCAGCGATGATCTGGCTGACCTGGCGCCAGCTGCGCGGCTCGGCCGCGATGCTGGCCGCCGTACTCGTCATCCTCGCCGTCGCCCTGGCCCTGACCGGCCCCGGCCTGGCCTCCGGCTACTCCGCCGGGATCGCCGCCTGCGCCCAGGACGACACCTGCGGCCGCTTCTACGACCGCTTCTTCGGCGCGTACGAGATGCCGTTCATGGCGGTCAGTCTCGTCGTGCTGCTGCTGCCGGCGTTGGTCGGGCTGTTCTGGGGAGCACCGCTGATCACCCGCGAGCTGGAGGCGGGCACGCACCTGCTGGTGTGGAACCAGAGCATCACCCGCACCCGCTGGCTGGCGGTCAAGCTCGGGCTCACCGGCCTGGTCGCCATGGCCGCCGCCGGCCTGTGCGGCCTCGCGGTGACCTGGTGGTCCGACCCCCTGGACAACTCCGCCCCCGGAAACTTGGCGCTGATGGCTCCCCTGGTGTTCGGCGCGCGCGGCATCGCCCCGATGGGGTACGCGGCCTTCGCCTTCGTCCTCGGCGTGACCGTGGGCATGCTGGTGCGCCGCACGCTGCCCGCCATGGCCCTCACGCTGGCCGTCTTCGCCGCGATCCAGCTCGCCATGCCGCTGCTGGTCCGGCCCCACCTGATGCCCCCGGTCACCGCGACCTTCGAACTCGGCCGGGCGAACGTGGACAGCATCAACATTCCACGGGACGGAGGCCGATATCCGAGTATCACGCTGAATTCGGCCGTTCCCGGCCACGCGGGCGCCTGGGTCCTGACCAACAACCTGCTCGACCCATCCGGACGCACGATCGCCGGTGGTGATGGTGGAGCCTCCATCCGGATCTCCACGACGTCGGGACCCTGTGCACCATCGGGATCGGCCGCCGGTCAGGACGGCTGCTTGGCCGAGATCAACCGGCTCGGCTACCGGCAGCAGGCGACCTACCAGCCCCTCGAACGTTTCTGGCCCTTGCAGTGGATCGAGACCGGGCTATACGCCTTCCTCACCCTCGCCCTCACCTGGTTGTCCTTCTGGTGGATCCGCAGGCGGCCGTCATGACCGTCATCAGGACCGCCACCGCGGGGCTCGCCCTCCTCCTGGCGGCGGCCTGCACGGCGCCGGCGCCCCCGCGCAGCCAGGCGAGCACGGCGGGCGGTACGGTCTGCGCGGCGCCCCAGAGCGCTCCCGGCGTGGAGAAGCCCACCACGATCGACGTGGTCGAGCAGGCGTACTTCTGCATCCTCGGCAACTACTACAGCGGCGCCACGCTGGACGCCCGCTCACTGCTGATCGCCGGATTCATCGCCTTGACGCAGGAGCTCAACCGTAACGGGCGCGACGTGCCCGAGGCGACCATGCCGGCGCTGAAAGGTGACCGCAAAGCCGACTGGACCGCTTTCGAGGCCACCTTCCGGAAGGTCACCGATCAGGTCCCCGACCTGCACGTCAAGCTGGCCGTGGCCACCCTGGAGGCCATGGTGGCCGGCCTCGACGACAACCACGCCTCCTGGGCACACGACGTCAAAGGGCGGCACCCCGACTACTACGAAGGCGACGGCTACGGCCTGGGTCTGCAGGCGAACGTCGATGGCGACCGCAACCTGGGTGTCGCCCTGCCTCCGCTGTTCGTGACCACCGTGCAGGGCGGCGCGGCGCAGAAGGCCGGACTGCGCCCGGGCGACATCATCGAATCGATCAACGGTTCGCCGCCCTTCATCGACGGAAAGGCCACGCCCGCGATCGCCGCCCTCTTCCCGCGATACCCGCAGGAGCGTCCGGTCCGGCTGGGGATCTTGCGGGAAAGCAACGGCCGCCGGTGGAGCGTGACGCTCAAGCCCGGCCTCTACCAGCGGGACCTGGCCACCCTGCAAACGGTGCAGTCGAAGCTGCTGGACGACGACGTCGCCTATGTGCGGCTGCGCGGGTTCGCTCCCGATTCCGCGAACAGGGTGCTCAAGGCGATCTCCAGGTTGCGCACCGGCCGGACGCTCGCCGGCGTCGTGCTGGACCTGCGCGGCAACAGCGGCGGCCAAATCACGGAGTCGACCCGGCTGCTGAGCGCGTTCATCCACGGCAAGGTCACCCACTACCTGTGCACCGTGGACGACAAATGCGAAAGCCTGCGGACTGACGACACCGTCGAGCTGCTCAAGCTGCCGCTGATCGTGCTCACCGATCGCGGCTGCGTCTCGGCGTGCGAGCACGTCAGCTCCGCGGTCAAGGACCTGCGCATCGGCAAGCTGGTCGGCACCAGAACCGCCGGTCTCATGTCCGGCCCGGCGCAGCCGTATCTGCTCAGCAACAACACCGTCCTGGCCTTCCCCTCGAGGCACGGCCTGGGGGCCGACCGCGAGGAGATCAACCGGATCGGTGTGGCTCCCGACCACCACGTGCCCCTGACCCCGCAGGACGCGGCCGCCGGGCGCGACCCCGCGCTGGCCAAGGCCCTGACCCTGCTGCACAAATGAAGGACTCCTCGATGAGACTCCTCCTGGCAGCCGCCGCCGGACTGGCCGTCCTGGCCGCGTCCGCCTGCTCCACGCCCACGCCGCCTCGCTCCGCTGTCCCGTCGGCCACGCCCACCGGCCCCGCCGTCCTGCCCGCGCCCACTGGCGCCCATCCGGTCGGCACCACCGTCCTGCATATGAAGGACACCTCGCGCCCCGATCCCTGGAACCTCGACGTCGATGCCAGGGAGCTCAAGGTCACCCTGTGGTATCCGACCAAGCAGCGCGACGGGCGGAAGGCGCCGTACATGTCGCCGAAGGAGTCGGAGCTCGTACTGAGGGGGTGGGGGATCGGCGGCGTGCCGGACGACACGCTGAGCAAGACTCGAACCAACGCCGTCAAAGACGCGAAACCCGCGGGGCGCAAGATTCCGCTGGTGGTGCTCTCCCCCGGCTTCACCAGGCCGATGAGCATGCTCACGTCCCTGGCCGAGGACCTGGCCAGCCGAGGCTACGTCGTGGCCGGCATCGACCACACCTACGAAAGCTACGCCACCACCCTGTCCGACGGGCAGGTCGCCGAATGCCTCGCATGCGACAGCGACACCGACACGGGCTTCGGCACCGGGGTGGTGACGGGCCGGGCGGCCGACGTCTCCTTCGTGCTCGACCAGCTGACGACGAAGTGGGACGGTTCCGGCCTGATCGACCGCTCCAAAATCGCGATGGCGGGCCAGTCGATCGGCGGGGCCAGCGCCATGGCGGCCATGATCAAGGACTCCCGGATCCGCGCCGGGATCGACATGGACGGCACCACCTACGCCCGCATCCCCAAGAACGGGTTCTCCCGGCCGTTCATGTTCCTGGGCTCTGCACAGCACGTCCCCGGCGGCGCCGCCCCCACGTGGGACCGCGACTGGAAGCTGTTGACCGGGTGGAAGCGCTGGATCGTGCTGACGGGCGCCGAACACCAGTCCTTCACTGACGGCCCGCTGCTGGCGGAGGCCCTCGGCAGCAAGCCCTCCTACGGCGTCCTGCCGGCGGCGCGCGCCATCGAGCTCACCCGTGCGTACGTGGCGGCCTTCTTCGACCAGCACCTGATGTCGCAGCGGCAGCCCATCCTGGACAAACCGTCATCGCGCTACCCCGAGGCCAAGCTGTGTCCCGAGGCCTGCGGTCAATCATGAATTCCCGCCCGCCGTGGAGCTGCCGGAGGGCTGCCGGCCGCAACCCCACCCAGCAGCGCCGACGAACCGACGACCCCGAACACACATACACCGACAAACGATGGAGATCGACATGAACAGCATCCCCGGTCAGAAGCGCTCGCGCAGGAGCATCGTGGCGGCCATCGCGCTGGCCGTAGTCGCCTTGGCCGGCGCGGCCTGCGGAGGTGACCAGGAACCCGGCGGGACCGAGGGGTCCATGGCGCCGCAGGGCGATGCAGTGGCCTTCGCCAAGTGCATGCGTGAGAACGGCGTGCCATCGTTCCCCGACCCCGGCACAGGCGGCGCCTTCGTGAAGAAGGACAAATCCAACACCCCGGAGTTCAAGAAAGCTGAGGAAGCCTGCAAGCAGTACCAGCCGCAGAGCGTCCCGAGCATGACCCCCAGCAAGACAGGCGGCAGTTGAGCGTCATCAGCACGCCGATCAGCAGGCAGCCCGACACGTTGATGCCGAACATGGACCACGGAAAGCCTGTCGGATCGTGCGGTAGCGCGGAAGAGATCCCATAGCGCGTCAGCGAGCCCAGCGCTCCCCCCTGCGGAAATGGAGGCCAGCACCAGCCAGACTCGAGGCCGCAGTTCCTTGCGCATGTCCGGGGCCATGAACATCGACGTCAGGATCGACGGGCGTCACAGGCTCGTGCATACAGCTCTCCCTACCAGAACGACACCGTTTCCTCGGGTAGGGACCGTTGGCGGCGCTAACCGCGGTTTCCCGGCCGGCCGGGGGCGGTGGGCCCCACCGCCGCGAACCTCGCTTGTCGATCGAAATCCTGTCGTTCACTGTACCGGTACGCCACAGCCACGATCGGCTCATGATCGTAGGTAACGCCCTCGGTGTACTCGCCGTCGGCTGAACCGTACTGAACCGATCCACTGTCGATCGTGGTCGAAATCCGCAGCTCCCGGTCTGTAGAGGTTGTCGCAAACCGTGGCCTTCACGGGTGTGGTGGGCACCGGTTGTGGGGACGGACGATGACAAGGTGAGCACTGCCAGTGAACAACACGCTCAAGCCACGCCGAACAGCGGGCGCTGCGGGGACGTGGCCGGGCGTGCCCTGGCCATGAGCCGGTATGAGGTGCTCGCGCCGCACCTGCACGACGCAATTCCGCTGGCACAGCTGGCGGCCGCCCAGGGCGAAGACGGTCCCTCCTATCGAACCTTGCAGCGGTGGCTGGCCAGCTACCGGCGCTCTGGTTTGGACGGCTTGGCTCGCGCCAGCCGCAGCGACAAGGGCCTGCGGCGGTTCCCCGACGAGCTGGTGGCGTTCGTCGAGGGGCTGGCGTTGCGCAAGCCTCGCCCGAGCGTGGCCACGATCCACCGGCAGGCCGAAAGCATCGCCAAGGCACGCGGCTGGCCCGTCCCCGGCTACTGGACAGTCCACAGCATCGTCGCCGAGCTGGAACCCGCGCTGGTCACCCTCGCCCTGGAGGGAACCCGCCGCTACCGGGAAATCTACGAGCTGGTGTACCGGCGCGAGGCCACCAAGCCGAACGAGATCTGGCAGGCCGACCACACCGAGCTGGACATCTGGGTGCTGGACGAGCGGGGCAAGCCGGCCCGGCCCTGGCTGACCGCCATCGAAGACGACCACTCCCGCGCCATCGCCGGATACGCCGTCAACCTGGAGACCCCCTCCGCCCTGACCACCGCGCTGGCCTTCCGGCACGCGATCTGGCGCAAACCCGAACCCGGCTGGCACGTGTGCGGCATCCCGAGCGTGTTTCACCTCGACCACGGATCCGACTTCACCTCCGCCCACCTGGAACAGGTGATGGCCGACCTGAAGGTGATCCCGGTCTTCACTCTCAAGGGCCAGCCCCACGGCCACGGCAAAATCGAGCGCCTGATCGGCACCATCAACCAGATGTGCCTGGCCCACCTGCCCGGCTACGCGCCCCGCGGCACCCCCGATCGCGCAGGCCAAGCCCAGCTGACCCTCCCGGAACTGGACGCCGCGATCGGCCGGTTCATCCGCGAGGTCTACAACCTGCGACCGCACAGCGAGACCAAGATGCCGCCCCAGACCCGGTGGGAGGCCGACGCGTTCATTCCGCGCATGCCCGACTCGCTCGAACAACTCGACCTGCTGCTGCTCACCGTCGCCAAACCTCGCAAGATCCACACCGACGGGATCCACTTTCTGAACCTGCGCTACCTCGACCCCGTCCTGGCCTTCTACACCGGCGAGCAGGCCATCATCCGCTACGACCCCCGCGACATCACCGAGATCCGCGTCTACCTCCACCCCGCCAGCACCGCCGCCACCGGCGAGGAGGAGTTCCTGTGCCGGGCGATCTGCCCCGAACTGGCCGGCACCACCATCAGCCTCAAAGAGATCACCACCGCCCGCAACGCCCGCCGCAAACAGCTACGCGGCCGCCTGACCAGCCGCTCCCAGATAGTCGACCGGCTCCTGGCCGCCCACACCGAGCCCTTGCCCGCCGGCTACCCCACCACCAGCCTGGCCAACTGGATGACCCCCACCGAGCCCGACGGCGCCGGCACCACCCCCGAGACGCTCGACGCGACCGCTGAGCCGCTGAGCGGCACTGACCCAGCCGCTACCCTTCGTGACGGTCCGCAACTCAAACGCTATTGGAATGAGTGAGCCTCGCAGGGCCCGGATAGGCACCATGACGTGGATCCAACAGAGGACGACAACCCACCCGACAACCCCGACCAGGTCGGAGATCCAGCAGCATCGCCCGACCTGATCGACTCCGGCAACACCGAGACACCCTCCGCACAGGAGCTCCGTTCCGGCAAGGGGAGCTCACCCCGCCGTGAGGCGACCGCACCGCCACAACCTGCCCGTCCGTCCGGCAACAGCGCCACCAA
>NZ_JBQQCB010000210.1:0-11146 GCF_052246675.1 Nonomuraea sp. KM90
CTCCAACCCACCCCCTGCCAGACACCCAGCCTAGTCGAGGTGCCCGGCTCCGGCGAGATGCCCGGTCTCGGCCCCGTTGCCGGTGGCGTGGTCCGGGCAGTCGGCCGGCTCGGCCTCGGTGTAGGTGCGGACGAGGCGGGTGCCGGCGCGGTAGGCGGCGAATGCGTCGTCGCCGCGGTGGCGGATCTCGGTGACCAGGGCCTCGGCCGCGGCCTCCGGGGTGGAGTCGGGGGCGAGGTCGACCGTAGTGCAGTCGAGGGTGAGGTACTCCTGGTTGGCGACCATGGGGAGGGTGGCGACGGCGGCCTGCCCGGGAGCGGGGATCTCGCCGCCGGCCACGGCCTGGCCGCCCCGGGTGGCGAGCAGGACGCGGGTGCTGTCGCCGCCCTCCTCGCCCCAGGCGTGCAGCAGCCGGGCCACCGGGAGCAGGGTGTCACGCCCGTCCGCCGATCCCGCCGAGCGCCCGTCCGAGCGCCCGTCGGCGGGTCCGCTGTCGGACCCGTCGTCAAGCCTGCCGTCGGGGCTGCCGTCGGGGCTGTCGTCGGCCGGCCGGTCGAGGAGGCGGAGGTCTACGACGACGGCGGCGTCGGTCAGGCGGCGGGCCAGGGCGTCGTGGTCGGCCGCCGACTCCGGGTCGATGGTGAGGCCCGCCGGCGTCTCCGTGAAGGAGTCGCCCGGCAGCACGGTCACGACCTCGGTGCCGGTGGCGCGCAGGGTGCGGGCCAGCGCCTCGGCGGTCTCGGCGCGGCCGGCCAGCAGCACGCAGCGCCCCTCCGGCTCGGCGGCGTCGCCCGACGTCGGGGCGGGCGTCCAGCGGGGAGTCATGAGCCGTACGTGCGAGGGCCGGGACTCGGCGACCGCCGGGAGCGGCGCGGTGGCCGGGCCGTCCACCCAGTAGCGCTCGCGCTGGAACGGGTAGGTCGGCAGGCCCACCTTGGCCACCGGCCGGTCCTGCCGGTAGCCGGACCAGTCGATCGGCACGCCCGCCAGCCACAACCGCCCCGCCGCCTCCGCGAGCACGGCCGGGGCCGGGCGGGGGTCGTCGGCGCCGGGCAGCGTGGCCACGATCAGCGGCCAGCGCTCGGGCGGGCAGTCGCGGTGGCCGCGGGCCATCGCGCCCAGCGACTGCCCCGGCCCGATCTCCAGCAGCGCCGCGTCGCCGTCGTGGCCCAGCAGGGTACGCAGGACGCCGTCGAACTGGACGGCCGCGCACATGTGCTCGGCCCAGTAGGCCGGGTCGGTCACCTGCTCGGCGGTGGCCGGCTCGCCGGTGACGTTGGAGACGTACGGGATGCGGGGCGCCTGGAGCGTGACGTTCTCCGCGATCCACGCGGTGAGCCGGTCGCGGAGCGGCTCCATCATCCGGGAGTGGAAGGCGTGCGTGGTGGCCAGCGGGCGGCAGGGCACCGACTCGGCCGCCAGCAGCTCCTCGGCCGCCAGCATGCCCTCCGGCTCGCCGGACAGCACGGTCAGCTCGGGCCCGCTGACGGCGCCCACGTCCACCCCGGTGATCCCGGCCCGGCGCAGCCGGTCCTGGATGTCGGGGGCGGCCAGCGGCACCGCGCTCATCCGGCCCTCGGGCAGCTCACCGATCAGGCGGGCACGGTAGGTGACCAGGGCGAGGGCGTCCTTGAGGGACAGCACGCCCGCCAGGGTGGCGGCGACGTACTCGCCGAGGCTGTACCCGGCCAGCGCGGCGGGCTCGATCCCCCACGACAGCACCAGCCTGGCCAGCGCGTACTCCACCGCGAACAGCGCGGGCTGCAGCACGGCGGTCGGCGTCGCCGCGTCGGGGGCGGCGGCGCGGCCGAGCAGCCGGTCGAGCCGGCCGGAGCCCGCCTGGCGCGGGCCCAGCAGCTCCGTGAGCGGGTCGGTGCCGCCCGTCAGGCGGCGCAGCTCGGCCCGGCAGTCGTCGAGCACGGCGCGGAAGACCGGCTCCGACCGGTGCAGCTCCGCGGCCATGCCCGGGTACTGCTCGCCGGTCCCGGCGATGAGGAAGGCGACGGGCCGGTCGGCGCGGCTCTCGGCGCGGCCCAGTACGGCGGCGTTCCGCATGCCCTCGGCCGCCTCGGCGGGGGTGGCGGCGACCAGCATCCTGCGGTGGCCGAACACCTGACGGCCGGCCTGCAAGGTGTGGGCCACGTCGGCCAGCGGGTGCCCGCTGCCGTCGCCGGCCAGGTGGGCGGCGAGCCGGTCGGTCATCGCGTCGGCGGCCGCGGCCATCCGGGCGGACCACACCAGCGGCTCGGGCCGGGCCGGCTCCTGCGTCCTGGGCACCAGCGGCGCCTCTTCCAGCACCACGTGGGCGTTGGTGCCGCCGATGCCGAACGCGCTCACTCCGGCCCGGCGCGTGCGCCCGGCCTCGCGCGGCCAGCTCCGCAGGGCGGTGACCACGCTGAGGTCGGCCTCGCCCCCGGCGAGCTGCGGGTTGGGCTCGGCCAGGTTGAGCGTGGGCGGGATCTCGTCGTGGCACAGGGAGAGCGCGGCCTTGATGAGGTTGGTCACGCCCGCCGCCCGGTCCAGGTGGCCCAGGTTGGTCTTGACCGACCCGATCAGCAGCGACTGGCCGCGGAACACCTGCTGCAGCGCGGCCAGCTCGGCGGCGTCGCCGAGCGAGGTGCCGGTGCCGTGCGCCTCCACGTAGTCGATGTCGGCGGCCGTCAGGTCGGCGCTGGCCAGCGCCTCGGCCATGACGGCGGCCTGGCCCTGCACGCCGGGGGCGGTGAAGCCGACCTTGCGCCCGCCGTCGTTGTTGACCGCCCAGCCGCGGATGACCGCGTAGATCTGGTCGCCGTCGGCGAGCGCGTCCTCCAGCCGCCGCAGCGCGACCACGCCGACGCCGCTGCCGAGGGGGCTGCCGAGCCCTCCGGCGTCGAAGGCGCGGCACTCGCCGTCGGGCGGCGCGATGCCACCGGGCTGGTAGACGTAGCCCACGCGGTGGGGCACGTTGACCGCGACGCCCCCGGCCAGCGCCAGGTCGCATTCGAAGCCGGCCAGGCTGGAGGCCGCCGCGCACACCGCGACGAGCGAGGTCGAGCAGTAGCTCTGCACGCCGTAGCTGGGGCCCGACAGGCCCAGGGCGTGCGCGACGCGGGTGGTCAGGGAGTCCTTGTCGTTGGCGAGCCCGAGCGCCAGCTCGCCCATGACGGCCCCGATGCCGCTGGGCACGAGGTTGTTCTGCAGGTAGGAGCTGTGCGCGCAGCCGCCGAACACGCCGATCGAGCCGTCGAACCGCTTGGGGTCGCAGCCCGCGTCCTCCAGCGCGGCCCAGCTGTGCTCCAGGAAGAGCCGGTGCTGCGGGTCGAGGATCTGGGCCTCCTTGGGGCTGAACCCGAAGAAGGCCGCGTCGAACAGCTCCACCCCGTCGATGACCGGGCCGGCCTTCACGTACGAGGGGTCGGCCAGCAGCTCGTCCGGCACCCCCGCGGCGCGGAGCTCGTCGTCGGTGAAACGGGTGATCCCGGATGCCCCGGCCCGGATGACCGACCAGAGCTCGGTGACGTCGGACGCCCCGGGGAAGCGGCCGGACATCCCGACGATCGCGATGTCGGTGCCCGGGCTTTCGATGTCGTCGTTCACGTCTACCGTCCTCATTTCCGGTTGCTGGAACGGGCCCGGCGTCGCCGCTGCCCCCGCGCCGAACTGGTGGTGAGCGCCTCCTGTGCGGCCGCGCCGTCTCCGTCGAGCGCCGCCGCGAACTCCGCGACGGTCGGGTGCTCGAACAGCACCGCCGGCGCGACCGGGCGGCCGAGCTCCTTCTCCAGGGCCAGCACCATGGCCATGCCGAGCAGGGAGTTGCCACCGAGCTCGAAGAACGGGTCGTGCACGCCGACCTGGTCGATGCCGAGGTAGGCGCCCCACAGGTCGGCGATCCTGGCCTCGGGCTCCGTACGCGGCGGCGCGTAGTCGGTACGCAGCATCGGGCGCGGGAAGCGTTCCCCCCGGGGCACGGCGGCCGCCCCGACGAGGTCGTCCAGGTCGAGCATGGCGGACCAGGCGCGCAGGACCTCGTCCAGCGGCTGCCTGACGGCCATGACGCTGCCGTGGCCCCCGGTCGCGATCCGGCCGAGCAGCGCGCATCCGGCGTCGTCGGCGAAGCCGTAGCGGGCGCGGTAGTCCGCCACCCGGTCGGCCAGGCCGCCGGTCGTCCTGAGCCCTTCGGCCTGCCAGACGTCGTGCTGCCACGGGCCCCAGGCGACCGAGACGACCCGGGTGGAGGGGGCGGTGGCGGCCAGCGCCTGGCCGTACGCGTCGAGCAGGGTGTTGGCGGCGCAGTAGTCGGCCTCGCCGACGCCGCCGTACGCCGTGACGGCGGAGGAGTAGAGCACCAGCAGCTCCGGCCGTTCCTCGGCGGGGGTGCGGGCGCTGACCAGCTCGGCGAGCGGGCCCATGGCGAGCACCTTGGGCGCGAGCACCCGCCCGGCCTCGGCGACGGTACGGCGGCGCAGCATGCCTCCGGCGGGGAGCCCGGCGGCGTGGATCACGCCGTGCAGGCCGCCGAAGTGCTCGCGGGCCCGGCGCAGGGCCGCGCGCAGCTGCCCTGGCACGCCGGTGTCGGCGCTGAGCAGCAGCACCTCGACCCCCGCCGCCTCCAGCTCGGCCACGTCCCGCAACGTCCGCCCGACCCGGTCCGCCCCCGCCTCATCGCCGGCGGCCGGCGCGATCGGGTCCGCCCCCGCCTTCGCCTCGTCGCGGGGGATCGGGGTGCGGCTGAGGAGGGCCAGGCGGCGGACGCCCGCTCGGGCCAGGTGTTTGGCCAGGGCCATGCCGAGGCCGCGGGTGCCGCCGGTGATCAGGTAGGCGCCGTCCGGTCGCCAGGTCCGGGGCGGTGGCGCCTGGTCGGGGACCTCCGTCCAGCCGCGTACCCAGCGGCGGCCGCGCCGCCATCCGGTCAGCGGGTCCGGGACCTCGGAGCCGGCGTCCTCCACCGGCGGGGTCAGGAGCTCGTGGGCGAGCTGCGCGGCCGTGACGGTGGCGGAGGAGCCCGCCTCGGCGTCGAGGTCCACGCCGCTCCAGGTCAGCCCGGCGTACTCGTGCCGGACCGCACGCCCGAGGCCGTGCGCCAGCGACTGGTGGGGAGCGGGGACGTCGCCGCCGAGGATCTCGGTCGCTCCCCGGCTCACGGTCAGCAGCCGTGCGGGCCGGTCGTCCAGCGCCTGCAGGGCCAGCATGAGGCTGTCGAAGCCGTGCCCGACCGCCTCCCGCAGCTCGTCGTCGTCGGGCAGGCCGGAGGCGGCGGCCAGGCTCCACAGGTGGGCCACGTGCACCGGGCCGGCCGGGAGCCCGGCGAACACCTCGGCGTACTGCTCGGGCACGGCCGGGTCGATCGTCAGGCGGCGGCCCTCGCGGCGCGGCCCGTCCCCGGCCACCACCTCGACCACGGGGGTGCCGGACGCGGCGGCCAGGTCGGCGAGGGCCGAGCCGACGCCCTCGGGGTCGGCGAAGACGACGAGCGGGCCGGGCAGGCTCAGGCCGGCCGGGAGGGCGCCGGCGGCCGGGTCCCGCCGCCACGTGGGGACGAAGGTGAAGTCGGCGGGCTCGGTGACGACCGCCGTCCCGGCAGGCGCCGGTCCGGTCCGCTGGGCGTGTTCATCGTGCTCGGGCCAGAACCGGGTGCGCTGGAACGGGTAGGTCGGCAGGCTCAGCACGCGGCCCCCGGCGGGGCGGGTGCGTTCCCAGCTGACCCGGGCTCCCAGCTCCCAGAGCGCGGCGCACGCGTTGAGCACCTCGTCGTGGGCGTCCCTGGGCTGCCCAGCCGTCCAGTACGGCGGCAGCGTCCCGAGCACGGCGGTGTCGGACCCGCCGGTCAGGCTCTGCCGGACCAGCCCGCCCAGGGTCTGGCCCGGTCCGAGCTCGACGAACGCGGTGACGTCCTGGTCCAGGCAGTGGCGTACCCCGTCGGCGAAGCGGACCGTGCTGACGAGCTGGTCCGCCCAGTAGGAGGTGCCGGTGGCCTGCTCGGCGGTGAGCGGCCGGCCGGTGAGGTTGGACACGATGGTGATGGCGGGCTCGTTCCGCCGGACCGTCTCCAGCACCGCGACCAGCTTCTCCCGCGCGGGCTGCAGCAGCACCGAGTGGAAGGCGTGGGTGGAGCGCAGCGGCCGGCAGGCCAGGCCCTCCCCGGTCAGTACGGCGGTCGCCGTCTCGATCTCGGCGGGCAGGCCGCTGAGCACGGTCATGGCCGGGCCGTTGAGCGCGGCGACGTCCACCTCGACCCCGGCCGTGGCGAGGGCGGCCCGGATGGGCTGCTCGGGGGCGGCGACCGCGACCATGCGGCCGGCGGGCACCGCGCTGATCAGGTGGGCCCGCTCGATGACCACGTGCAGGGCGTCCTCCAGCGAGAACACCCCGGCCAGGCAGGCGGCGACGTACTCGCCCAGGCTGTACCCGATGAGCAGGTGCGGGGTGATGCCCCAGTGGCTGAGCAGGCGGGCCAGGGCGTACTCGACCGTGAAGAGGAAGGGGTGCGCGACCGTGGCGTGGGCGAGCGGGTCGTCGGCCGGGGCCGCGTCGCCGCCCCGGCCCAGGAGGGTCGCCAGGTCGGCGGGGCGCTCGGCGGCGGGGGTGCGGAAGAACGGGCGCAGGTCCAGGCCGGAGCGCTGGTGGACCAGGTCGGCGCACTGGTCGACGGCCTCGGCGTAGACGGGCTCCCGGGCGTACAGCTCGCGGCCGAGACCGGCGTACTGGTCACCGACTCCGGGGAGCAGGAAGGCCAGGCGCTGCCGGGTCCCGGTCCGGCGGCCGCCGGCGCTCTCGGCGGTGGCGCGCAGCCGCCGTACCGCCTCGTCGAGGTCGGCGCAGACCAGGGCGCGGCGGTGGTCGAGCTCGGCGCGGCCGGTCTGGAGGGTGTGGGCGAGGTCTTCCAGCGCCGTGCCGGGCCGCTCGGCCAGCCAGTCGGCCAGCCGCGCCGCCTGCTCCCGCAACGCGGCGGCACTGGCCGCCGACACGGTCAGCACCTGCCCACGCGCGACGGTGGCGTCCTCGGCCGGGGCATCGGGTTCCCGGGGGGCGAGCGGCGACGTTCCGGACAGGTGGGTGGGGGCCGATTGGAGGATGACGTGGGCGTTGGTGCCTGACAGGCCGAAGGAGCTGACGCCCGCCAGTCTCGGGGTGTCCCGGTCCGGCAGGGGGAGGGCGGCGGTGACCGGCTGGACGCTGCCGTCCTCCGGGATGGCCACGGCGGGGGTGTCCAGGTTGAGGCTGGGCGGGATCAGGCCGTTCTCGAGGATCAGGATCGTCTTGATGACCCCGGCCACCCCGGCGGCGGCCTGGGTGTGGCCGATGTTGGTCTTGACCGCGCCCACCCGGAGGGGATGGTGCGGCGCGCGGCGGCCGAAGACGTCGTGCAGCGCCGACAGCTCGATGGCGTCGCCCAGGTGGGTGCCGGAGCCGTGCGCCTCGACGTACTCGATCTCGTCGGGGTCCACGCGCGCCGCCGCCAGGGCGCGGGTGATGACGTCGGTCTGGGCGCGGCGGCTGGGGGCGGTGAGCCCGTTGCTGCGTCCGTCCTGGTTGACGGCGGAGCCGCGCAGCACGGCCCGGATGCGCCGGCCGTTGGCCAGCGCCCTGGACAGCGGCTCCAGCACGAGCATGCCGCCGCCCTCGCCCATGACGTAGCCGTCGGCCCGCTCGTCGAAGGTCTTGCACAGGCCGTCGGGGCACATCATCAGACCGGCGCACGCCTGGAGGTAGGTGGTGGGGTGCAGGACCAGGGACGCGCCGCCGGCGAGGGCGAGGTCGCACTCGCCCCTGCGCAGGCTCTCGGCGGCCAGGTGGATCGCGATCAGCGACGAGGAGCAGGCGGTGTCCACGGTGATGGTGGGGCCGATCAGGTCCAGCTGGTACGCGATGCGCCCGGCCGCGACGCTGGCCACCGCGCCCTGCCCCAGGTAGGGGTCGGAGACGGCGGTGTCGCCCTGCCGCTCGATCTGCAGCCTGCCGTACTGGAGGGTGTCCATGTAGCCGACCATCACGCCTGTACGGCTTCCGGCCAGGCGGGAGGGCGACATGCCGGCGTTCTCCAGGCCCTCCCAGGCCAGCTCCAGCAGGAGCCGCTGGTGCGGGTCCATGCGCAGCGCCTCGCGGGGCGAGAGGCCGAAGAACTCGGCGTCCCAGCCGGAGACGTCGTCGAGGAAGGCGCCGTACCTGGTGTACATGCCGCCGGGGACGCCCGGTTCGGGGTTGTAGTAGGCGTCGATGTCCCAGCGGGAGGGCGGTACCTCGCGCACCGCGTGGCCGCCCCGCCGCAGCAGGTCCCAGAAGCCCTCCACCGTGTCGCCGCCGGGGTAGCGGCAGGCCATGCCGACGACGGCGATGGGCTCGCGGCGGCGCTCCTCCAGCTCGGTGAGGCGCTGGCGGGTCTGGGCCAGTTCGACGGTCACGCGCTTGAGGTAGGAACGCAGCTTTTCCTCGGTCCCCATCGGGAGTGCCTTTCCGGTCACGGTCGTGGTCACAGTTCGTTGTCGATGAGGGCGAAGATCTCCTCGTCGGAAGCCGAGTCGATCTGGCCCTGCACGCCATCCGGGGTGGCCGGTGCCTTGCCGAGCCTGCTGAGCGCGCCCTCCAGGATCGGTACGAGACGGTCCCGGATGGCCGCCGCGTCTCCGTTGGCGTGCTCGAGCACCTGGTCGATCCGCCTGAGGGCGGAGCGGAGCGTGTCCTCGGGCGCGACCTCCGGCGGGGCCAGGGCGCTGTACAGGTACTCGGAGAGCGAGGCGACGGTGGGGTGGTCGAAGACGAGCGTGGCGGGGAGCCGCAGGCCGGTGTCGGTGTTGAGCCGGTTGCGCAGCTCGACGGCGGTCAGGGAGTCGAAGCCGAGCTCCTTGAAGGGACGGTCGATCTCGACGCTGTCGGCGCTGCCGTAGGCCAGCACCGCGGCCATGTGGGCCTGCACGGTGTCGGTGAGCAGGCGTAACGCGTCGGGTCTGGGCAGGGAGGACATGCGCTCGGCCAGGGTGGCGGAGGCCGGCCGGGCCTGGTACGCCGCCGCCTGACGGGGTCCGCGGACGAGGCCGCGCAGCACCGGGGGCAGGTCGCCGTTCTCGGCCCTGGTACGCAGTCCCGCGCTGTCCCACCGGGCGGCCACCATGATCGGGTCGGCGCTCGCCAGGGCCGCGTCGAACAACCCGAGGCCCTGTTCGGCGGTCAGCGGGGCGATGCCGGCCCGGGCCAGCCTGGCCATGTCGGTCTGGCTGAGCCCGCCGGTCATGTCGGAGGCGGCGTCCCATAAGCCCCAGGCCACCGAGACCGCCGGCAGTCCCTGGTCGTGGCGGTGTGTCGCGAGCGCGTCCAGGAAGGCGTTGGCGGCGGCGTAGTTGCCCTGCCCCGCGTTGCCCAGCACGCCGGCCAGCGAGGAGAACAGCACGAACATCGACAACGACCGGTCGCGCGTCAGCTCGTGCAGGTGCCAGGCCGCGTCGGCCTTCGGCGCCAGCACCGACTCCAGCCGGTCCGGCGTCAGGTCCTCCACCAGCGCGTCGTCCAGCACCCCGGCCGCGTGCACCACACCTGCCAGGGACACCGGGGCGAGCACCGCCGCCAGCGCGTGGCGGTCGGACACGTCGCAGGCCGCCACCGCGACCCGCGCCCCGAGGCCCTCCAGCTCGGCCACCAGTTTCCCGGCCTCCGGCGCCTCCGCACCGCGCCGCGACACCAGCAGCAGGTCACGCACCCCGTGCCGCTCCACCAGGTGCCTGGCGACCAGGGCACCCAGGCCACCGGTGCCGCCCGTGACCAGCACGGTCCCCGGCACGTCCGGCTGGGGCTCGGTGGCGGCCTTGCGGCGGGTCAGGCGGGGCACGAGGAGCTTGCCCTCGCGTACGCGGACCTGCGGCTCGCCGACAGCCGCGATCCTGGCCCAGTCGGCGTACCCGTCCTCCGCCTCGGCCAGCACGAACCGGCCCGGCTGCTCCGACTGCGCCGACCGCACCAGCCCCTGCACCGCCGCCCCGGCCAGGTCACCCGGCCTGGTGACGAACAGGAGGGGGACGTCGTCCGGCTGCGCGGCGATGGCGTCCAGGACGCGGGCGGTCAGCTCTCTGGTGGCGGCGGGCACGTCCGGCCGTTCGCTCACGCAGGGGATGACGACGGGCATGGGAGCCCCGGCCGCCACGGTGCCGGCGTCCACCCAGTCCACGCCGTACGGGGTCACGGGGGTCCGGGTGACGGCGGCGCGGGGGGCGGCGGCCCTGGTGCGCAGGGCGTCGATCGACAGCACCGGGGAGCCGGTCGCGTCGGCCGCCTCCACGACGGCGTCCTCTCCCGTGACGGTCACCCGTACGCGGAGGGCCTGGGCCTGCGTGGCGTGCAGCCGGACCCCGCGGAAGGCGAACGGCAGGCGCAGCTCCTCGTTGTCGCCGGACAGCACCAGGGGGTGGAACGCGGCGTCGAGGAGGGCGGGGTGGATGCCGTAGCCGGTCACGTCCACACCGTCGGGCACGGCGACCTCGGCGTACAGGTCCTCGCCGGCCCGCCACAGGGCGCGCAGCCCTTGGAACGCGGGGCCGTACTCGTAGCCCTGCTCGGCCAGGCGCTCGTACCCGCCGGCGAGGTCCACGGCGGTGGCGGGGGGCGGCCAGGTGGTGGCCCAGCCGTACCGGGGGGCGTCGTCTCCGGTCTCGGCGACGGTGCCGGAGGCGTGCCGCTGCCAGCCGTCCGTGTCCGCGACGCGGGAGAACACGGCGATGGGGCGGTGCCCTCCGGCGTCGGGCGGGCCGAGGGTGACCTGCACGGTGACCGTGCCCGTGTCGGGCAGGAACAGGGGGGCCTCGATGATCAGCTCGTCGAGGCGTTCGCAGTCCGCGTGGGCGGCGGCCTCCAGGGCGAGGTCGGCGAAGGCGGCTCCGGGCAGCAGGACGCCGCCCTCCACCGCGTGGTCGGCCAGCCAGGGCGCGATCCCGCGCGAGAGCCGGCCGGTGAACACGAAGCTGTCGTCGGCCACGGACACGACCGCGCTGAGCAGCGGGTGCCGCGATCCGTCGATGCCCGCCCCGGTCGGACGGCGGCTCGCCGGCCCGTCGCCGATCCAGTAGCGGTCGCGCTGGAAGGCGTAGGTGGGAGGCTGCCCACTCGGGGCCGGTCCATCACCCAGCACCAGCGGCCAGGCCACCGGCGCGCCCAGCACCCACGCCTGAGCCAGGGACAGCAG
>NZ_JBQQCB010000211.1:0-11078 GCF_052246675.1 Nonomuraea sp. KM90
CGGATGACGTGCTCGGGCTTGGTCAGGTGGGCGTAGAGCAGGTCGAGGAGGTGGCGGCTCTCGGCCTCGGACACGCCGACGATGTGCGAGGTGAAGCCGGGGTTGACGAACAGGCCCTTGCACCCGGTCTCGGGATGGACGCGGACGACGGGGTGCTCCACGGGGTCCAGCCGGGTGACGACCTCGCCGTCCCAGACGCTGCCCTTGCCGCCGCGCCGCTGGGCCAGGTAGTAGCCGAACTCGCGGTTGCCGTCGTGCACCGCGGTGAGCTGGTCGGCCAGCTCCCTGACGGGTGCGGCCAGGGAGTCGTAGGCGAGCTGGCTGTCGGCCCAGCTCGTGTCCCCGCCGGTCGGAGGCAGGACCACGGCGCGCAGGATCGAGCCGAGCGGCGGGCGGGGCATGAAGGTGACGTCGGTGTGCCAGACGTCGGCGAAGCCGTTGTCGGCGCTGTCGAGCGCGTAGATCTCCGGGTGCGCCTCGTCCACGCCGCCGACGACGGGGTGGGAGGCGGTCAGCTCGCCGAGGCGACGACCCAGGGCGACCTGGCCGTCGTCGTCGAGGCTCTGCCCGGAGAAGAAGAGCACCTTCCGCTCGACGAGCGCGGCCCGTACCGCGGCCAGCTCCGCGTCGTCGGCGGTCGCCAGGTCGAGCCCTTCCACCTGGGCGCCGAAGTGCGGTCCGAGCGGCTGCAGGGTGAGCTGGGCGGCAAGTGACGTGGACATGTGAGCTCCTGTTCGGGTGGGTTTCAACCGGCGGCGTCGCGGACGGCGTGGCTGACGGTGGCGCGCAGCGCCGCGTATTCGGGGAGGGCTCGGAGCTCGTCGGGCTCCAGGCCGGTGCGGGGCAGGGGGATGTCGAGGTCAAGGGCGATCTGGCCGGGTCTGCTGGTGAGCACGATGACGCGGCTGCCGAGGAAGATCGCCTCCTCGACGCTGTGGGTGACGAACACGGAGGTACGGCCCGTCCGCTCGCTGACCCGGCGCAGGTCCTCCTGCAGCCGCTCGCGGGTGAGCGCGTCCAGGGCCGCGAACGGTTCGTCGAGCAGCAGCAGCGGATCGGCGCCCGCCAGCGCCCTGGCGATGGCCACGCGCTGTTGCTGACCGCCGGACAACTGCCAGGTACGGCGGTGGGCCACGTCGTGCAGGCCGACCCGTTCCAGGAGCTCCGGCACCCGGCGGGCCCGCTCCTCGCGAGGGACGCCGGCGTAGCGCAGCGCGAGCCCGACGTTGCCCCCCACGCTCTTCCAGGGGAACAGCCGGGGCTGCTGGAACACGATCCCGGCGCCGGTGCCGGGCACCGGTGCGGCTCCGGCGGTGCGGACGACGCCGGCGGTGGGCCGCTCGAACCCGGCGATCAGGCGCAGCAACGTGCTCTTGCCGCAGCCGGACGCACCGACGATCACGACGAACGAACCCCGGGGGACGTCGAGCGAGATCGGGCCCAGCGCGGTCACGGCGTCCGCACCGGTCCCGTAGACGTGCACGACCTCGTTCACGTGGACGGCGGCCTCCGTACCGATCTCAAGGGATGAGGACATCGGGCAGGCCCTTGGTGTAGATGGCGTTCCGCACGGTCGCCAGGTCGGGAACGTCGTCGATCTTCTGCAGGCCTTTGAGGAACCGCGCGGCGCTGACGAGGTTCTCCGCCAGCGCGCCGGGCCGCTCGGGTGTGCCGAGCCATTCGGGGGAGGCCAGGTCGGCGGGCTTGAGGAAGACTCCCTGACCGAGCTGGTCCTCGGCGTCCTCCTTGGTCAGGTTCAGCTCGGCGGCCACGGCCGCGGCGGCCTCGCCCCGATTGTCGGCGATCAGCTGCAGAGCCCTCGACTCGGCCTTGCGCCAGGCGTCCACCGCCTCCGGGTGCGCCTTCAGGAACGCGGTGGACACGACCCCGAGGTCCAGCGTGGGCTTGCCGGCCGTCGCCAGCTCACGACTGGCGATCAGGACCTTGCCGTCCTTCTTCAGCTCCTTCAGCGTGGGCAACCAGGTGTAGGCGGCGTCGATGTCGCCACGCGTCCAGGAGGCGAGGATGTCCTGCGGTTCAAGGTCGACGATGGTCAGCTCCGACTCGCGTACCCCCGCCTGGTCCAGCGCGGCCAGCAGGCTGTAGTGGGCGGTCGAGGCGAACGACGTGGCCACCTTCTTGCCGCGCAATCCCTCGATCCCCGACACGCCGCTGTCGTTCCTGACGAC
Source organism: Nonomuraea sp. KM90 (assembly GCF_052246675.1). NCBI lineage: Bacteria > Bacillati > Actinomycetota > Actinomycetes > Streptosporangiales > Streptosporangiaceae > Nonomuraea > Nonomuraea sp. KM90. Next base: position 2,190 of record NZ_JBQQCB010000211.1, read on the forward strand.
CAGGGCCTCGTTGTCGCCGGCCACGTCGAGCACGAACGCCACCTGGTACGGGATGTTCAGCGGGGCGGACAGCCCGCGGGCGACGGGGCTGGATCCGATGGCGGCGATGTCCACGCTGCCGGCCACGAAGGCGGTGTTGATGCTGGCGCCCGAGTCGAACTTGGTCCATTGGATCTGGTAGCCGGGCAGCGCCTCCTCCAGCCACCTCTTGTTCTTCACGATGAGGTCACCACTGGGGAACGCCTGATAGGCGAGGCGGATACGCGTACCCGCCGCTCCGTCGCCGCCTCCTCGGGAGGCGGTGCCGTCACCGCAGGCGGTCAGGATCGCGATCAGCACGAAGGACAGCAGGAATCTGAGACGCATGGCGGCTTCCTCGCGGGGACGTGGGACGGTGGGGCGGCGGCGGGTCAAGAGCGGCCTCGCCACGGGATGAGCCGTTTCTCCGCGACCCGCAGGAGACCGTCGATGAGCAGGCCGGACAGACCGATGGCCAGCAGCCCCAGCACCACGACGTCGGTCTGCAGGTAACGCTGGGCATCCCGCACCATGCCGCCGATGCCGGGCACGCCGTTGACCGTCTCCGCGGCGACCACGGAGGAGTACGCGATGCCGACGGCCAGGCGCACGCCGGTGAAGATCTCCGGCAACGCGTTGGGCAGGACCACGTCCCGGATGACGTCCCACCGCGAGGCGCCCAGCGCCCTGGCCGCCTCGACCAGCTCGGCCGGCGCACCGTGCACGGCGGCGGCGGTGGCCACCGCGACCGGCGGCAGTGCCGCGATCGCCAGCAGCCACAGCTTGGGCGTCTCGTCGATGCCGAACCAGATGATGAGCAGGCTGAAGTACGCCAGCGGCGGCAGCGCCCGCACGAACGTGACCACCGGCTCCGCCACGACGCGGATCCACGGCACGGTGCCGAGCACGACGCCCACCACGAGCCCGCCGGCCACGCCGATCGCGGACCCGATGAGGATGCGCCGCAGGCTGATCCCCAGATGCTCGACGAGCAGGCTGCCGCTGTAGCCGCGGATGCCGTCATGCGTCGTGGACAACCGCAGGAGCTGCTCCCACACGGCGCCGGGGGAGGGGACGAAGGAGGGATTGGCCGCCGCGGCCGCGGCGAGCTGCCACAGGCCGAGGAGCGCGGCCCCGGCGAGCACGCGCACCGTGATCCTGCGGGTCGCCGGTCGCCATCGCCGGGTGACGGACGCCGCTCCGCCGTGGGCTACGGAGGTCGAGGCGGCGGCCGTCGAGGTGGGCGAGGTCACCGTCTCGGACGGGCTCATGACCACGAACCTACGGCGGCACCCCGCTAAAGTCAACATTTCCTACTAGGTTTTAGGGTTATGGCGAGGGTCGTGTCGTACGCGTTCATGAAAGGCGAGCCCGAGCGCCGACGCTCACCGGCTGCCCGGAGCCCGGCGGTCGACTCGGCAAGATCCTGCCGGCCGTTCAGCCCGCGTCGCGTTCGGCCGCCTGGAGCCGCGACCACTTCGCCATCGACTGCCTGATCTCCTCGCGCATGAACGCGAAGAACCGGCTGGTCTCGTCCAGCCGTCGCCCGGCGGGGGAGTCAGGGCCCAGGAGCGCGGTGCCCTCGTCGGCGCCGGTCTGCACCCGGACCAGCACCGGGTCGGACTGGCTGATGAAGTGGCTCCAGGTGTGCTCGTGGATCCGGCAGAAGTCGTGCCGCGTGCCGGGTTCGCGGCCACGCTCGACCAGCCGCACCTGCACCAGGTATTTGACCGCCCCCGAGATCGCCGGCGCGCCGACCCCCAGTTGCCCGGCGAGCTCCGCGGCCGACAGCTTGCCGGAGTCGGTGACCAGCAGCGCGGCGTACACGCGCGCGGCCATCCGGGGCATGCCGGATTCGACCATGATCTGCGCGAACCGTTCCCGGAAACCGGCGATGGCGCCCTCGTCCGCTCGCGTCACCGCGGATCCCCTCCCCGTCGTCGGCCTCACAGTTTAGATCATTCAGATATTTCACGAAATTCGTGAAATAAGAGTAGCGTCGCTGATGTGAAGGAGACCGAACTCGTCGGAGTGCAGAAGACCCTCAGCCCCGTCCTGAAAGCCAAGGCTCTGGACAACCGGCTGCCGGACCCGATCCTCGGCGACGAATACGCCGAGCAGGTGATGCGCCGCCTCGACCCCGGCTACGACCAGCGCAGATTCGGCACCAGCCAGCTGGGCCTCGCGGCCGTGGTCCGCGCCAAGGCCCACGACGACTGGGCCCGGAGCTTCCTGGCCGATCACCTCGACGCGGTGGTCCTGCACCTGGGCTGCGGCCTCGACGCCCGGGCGTACCGGATCGACCCGCCCCCCACTGTCGACTGGTACGACCTGGACTACCCCGCCGTCATCGAGCTGCGGCAACGATTCCTGCCGCCGCGCGAGCACTACACCCTGATCGGCTCCAGCGTCACCGACCTGACCTGGCTGGACCGCATCCCCCACGACCGGCCGGTGCTGATGATCGCCGAGGGACTGGTGCCCTACCTGACCGAGCCGGCCGCCCGGCGGCTGCTGACCGGCGTCGTCGACGCCTTCCCCGCCGGTCAGATCCAGATCGACACGGTGGCGGTCTGGGCGTGGCGCACCTCGAAATGGGACCCCATGCTGCGCAAATACGACGCCCAGTTCCACTGCGGCTTCAACACCCCGGCCGCGCTGGCCGACTGGCACCCCCGGCTCGAGTACGTCGACGAGGCGCCGATGAACGACTCCCCGATCCTGATGGCCAAGGCTCCCGCGAACATCCGCCGCATGTACCGCCTCTTGAACCTGCTGCCGGGTATGAAACGGTCCACTCGCATCGTGCGCTTCCGGTTCTGAGTCCGGACCGGAGGCGGCCGAGGGGCATGCCGCACGGGCAGGGGTCGGTGGCGATGCCGATGCCGGGGCTTGACCTTGCCCCTGGGTCAAGGTCCGACGATCGTTCGCATGACCAACAACGCACTGCACACCGTCGAAGCCCAGATCCGCGAGCAGGTGGTCGCCTACTGCGAGTCCGACAACGTCCCCGGGTTCGTCGCCGGGGTCCACCACGCCGGCGAGCAGACCGTTGTCGCCCACGGCACCGCGAACGTCTCCACCGGCGCGCCGATGCTCACCGACACCGGGTTCCTCTTCGGCTCGGTCACCAAGGTCCTGACCACCACGCTGGTCCTGCAGCAGGTCGATCGTGGCCTGCTGGACCTCGATACGCCGGTCGTGACGTACCTTCCCGAATTCGCCCTGAACGTGCCGGGCGCGGCGGACAAGATCCTCGTCCGGCATCTGATCTCCCACACCAACGGCATCGACGCGGACCTGTTCTTCCCCGACGCCAAGGGCCGCGACGCCCTGCGGACCTACGTCACCGGCCTCGCGAGCGACTGCGGCATTCTGTTCGAGCCCGGCGAGCAGCTCAGCTACTCCAACGGCGGCATGATCGTCGCCGGCCGCCTGCTGGAAGTGGTGACCGGCACGCCCTTCCCCGACCTGCTCGAGCGCGACATCTACGCACCCGTCGGCATGAGGGACTCCAGCACCTCGGCCGAGCGGGCCATCCTGCGCAGCACGGCGATCGGCCACTTCCCGGACCCCGAGACCATGGCGGCCAGGCCCACAGGCATGTTCACGCTGCCCGACACCTGGGGGCCGGCCGGCGGCACGCCGATCGGTACGGTCGCCGACCTGCTCGCGTTCGGACGCACCCACCTCGCGGGCGGGATGTCCCCCACCGGCACACGCGTCCTGACGGCTGGGTCGGCCGCGGTGATGCAGCAGGTCTCGTACGACATGGCGACGCCGAACGTCCCCCCGATGGGCCTGGGCTGGGTGCGGTACCCGTTCGGCGACACGACGGTCCTGGCCATGTCGGGCGCGTCGCCCGGCGGCGTGTCCATCCTGTGCGTCATCCCCGAACACGACCTGGTCTTCACCGCCTACGGCAACACCCCCGCGGCGATCATGCTGCAGGACCAGCTGCTCCAGTGGCTCCTGAGCGAGCACCTCGGTGTCCCGATCCCCACGCTGGTCACCGAGATGGAGCAGGACGTCGACCTCACCCCCTACGCGGGCACCTACCGCTCCGACCAGCTCCGCATCGACGTCAGCATCGTCGACGGCCAGCTCGAGGAGCGGACCACCTACGAACCGGCGGACGCCTCGCAGGAGCGGATCTTCACGGAGTTCGCCGGCGGCACGACCTCCGCGCCCCCGCAGCGCTACGTGCCGATCCGGCCCGGCCTCTTCGCGCCCGCCGGATACCCGCTGGAGGCGTTCGACGGATACCTGCGCCTGCTGCTCGTCTCCTATCACGACGTCCGCGACGGCCAGGCGCGCTTCCGCAACGGCGGCGGCCGCCTGACCCGACGGGCCTGACCGTTCCGACCCACCGGATGGAAGGATGTCCGGCATGCTCACGATTGGCCAGCTCGCGGACTACGCCGGAGTGACCATCAAGGCCATCCGCCACTACCACCAGCGCGGCCTGCTCACCGAGCCCGACCGTGACTCCTCCGGCTACCGGCGCTACTCCGCCCAGGACGCCATCGACCTCGTCAAGATCAGGACCCTGGCGCATGCGGGCGTGCCCCTGGTTCGCATCAAAGACCTTCTTGAGGCCGACCCGGCCACGCTCACGGCGGCCATCGCCGAGATCGACCACGATCTCCAGGACCGCATCGCGCAGCTGCGGCAAACCCGCGAGCACCTCGCCCAGCTGCGCGGCGGTGACCGGCTCTTCGTCTCCCCCGAAGTCGCCGACTTCCTCGACGACTTGCGCCGGCTCGGCGTGAGCGAACGTCAGCGGAACCTGGAACGCGACGGCTGGATCCTGATGCAGACCGCCTCACCGGAGGACGCCGCCGTGTGGATCGCCGAGAAACGCGAGCTCATGAGCGACCCCGAGTTCCTCGCCCTCTACCTCGACCATGACGCCGCCTACGGCTGGCGGCCGGACGATCCCCGCCTTCCGGCCCTGGCGGACCGTACCCGGAACTGGTTCACCCAGCACCACAGCCGATCCGAGACCCGCCCCGTCCACAACGCGGCCATCGCCCGGTTGGCCATGCGATCCCAGCCCGGAGCCTCGTCCCCGGCCTGGGACCGGCTCGCCCAGATCATGGAAGGCTAGTGCGGCAGCGCCGCCCATGGCCCCGGCGAGCCCCCGTGAGAGCGCGAGGCCGACGCCGGGGCCGCGGTCGATCACGCGGATCTCGGCCCCATCGTCGTGCCGGCCGCCCGTGATCAGCACCTCGTGATCCTGACGGCGTTGAGAGACTTGGCGCCGGCCACCTGCGGGACGCCCTGGGGGAGAGGCGCCCGCTCCGGTCGGGGGGTGGCGGCGCCGCACCGCGCGGCCGGGCCATTCGACGGCTGATCGGGTTGGGACGACAGGATGTCATGACGCACTGGAACTCAGGCCATAGCCTGGTCGTTCAGACGGGCAAGTGACTCGATCCCTGCGAGGCGGGAGATCAACTGTGATCTTCATGCGGCTGTCCGATGCCGGCGGGGCGAGCGCGCCCTCTGTCTTCACATTCCTGGCCACCCCGCGAACGCAGCCCGGTGGTGTGCTGTCCGGCGAAGTACGGCTGAAGGGCGGTGACGTTGACGTCGCGATCGACCGGATCGGCCTCGGCCTCGGCCTGATCGCCTCGCCATGGCCGGCGCGGGAAGGCGGCGGCCACCACCCGACCGAGGAGTTCTCGCAGGTTCAGGTCTCGGGCCCGGTCGTCCTGCGGCCGGGCGAGGAAAGGGCGATCGCCTTCCGGGCCGCGGTCCCATGGGGGACACCCATCAGCGAGATCGGCGGCCGGCATCTGCCGGGCATGGCACTGGGCGTGCGTACCGAGGTCGCGATCGCCACGGACGTGGGAAGGAGCGATCTCGACCGGGTCGCCGTCTGGCCGGCGCCCTCGGAGTCACGGGTGCTGCAGGCGTTCGCGCGACTGGGCTGTCCCTTCAAATCCGCTGTCCTGCAGGCGAGCCGAGAAGCGGACGCGCATCACGGACTGCCGTTCCTCCAGAAGATCAAGTTCTATCCTCCGGACCATCACGCCGGAGCGGTGCACGAGGTCGACGTGACGTTCGTGCCGAGTTCGTCCGAGCTGGTCGTGGTGCTGGAGGCGGATCAGCTCACAAGCCGCCGCACCCATGCCGAACGCTTCCAGATGAGTCATGAGGAAGCGCTGCATACCGACTGGCCCAGTGAGATCGACCGCTGGCTGGTGACTCGCCCAGGGCGGGGCGCCAGGTAGCCGGTCGGTGCGTCCGTTCGAGCCGCGCCGCGTCACCGGTGCGGCGTCTGCCGGCGGACGTCGAGCCGTCCGTGCCGCATCCGGCCGGTCAGGCGGATGCGCAGCGCCTCCGGTGTGCCGTCGTCGGTGTCCCCGCGGATCGCCAGCGTGCTGTGCCGCACCGACAGCGCGTTGGCGTCCACCACCATGCCTGGCGCGAGCACCAGCTCCACGTTGCCGCCGCTCACCCGTAGCTCGATGACCAGGTCGGGCGCGCTGCGCACGGCGCTGGTCAGGTCCAGCAGCACGTCGCACCACGCGGTGCGCAGCGCCAGCCGGTGCGGCAGCGTCCACCGGCCGTCACGGCGCACCGAGCCGTGCCGCTCCTTGATGGTGAGCAGTTCGGCGGCCGGCTCGGCCGGCCGCCCAGCGAGCGGCAGCATGAGTGCGCCGGCGCTGCCCGGCACCGCGACCAGGTCGGTGACGAGCGGGGCCAGCGCGTCGAGGGTGCGGGCGGTCAGCGCCGCGTCCAGCCGCTCGTCGAACTCGACCGGGTCGAGCCGGCCGTCGGCCACGGCGGTGCGCAGGAGCTCGGTGACCCGGTCGCGGTCCGCGTCGGACGCGCGCAGCGCCGGCGAGGAGGACTTCTCCAGACCGTGTACGTGGATTTCCTGTGTCATCGGGTTCTCCCTTCCATCGGCCCGTGGCGGTGTCACTCGCCGAACACCGTGGGCTCTGCGGTGATCTTGCTTCGGCCTGCGCACCGGACCGGCCGTGCCCGATCTCGAACGGGGTGCCGGGCTGTCGTCAGCCGAGGCAGGAGCGGACGGCCTTGGCCAGGTTCGCCGCGCGCGGGTCGTCGGGCCGGTAGTTCCAGAGGTTCGTCACGTAGGCGAAGCCGACGCCGGCGTCGGGGTCGGCGAAGCCGATCGACCCGCCGGAGGCCGGGTGCCCGAACGATCCCGGCCCCACCATCGGCATCGGCGGGCAGGCCCGCCAGAACCCCAGCGACATCCAGAAGGAGCGGTCGGCCGGGACGTTCAGGCCGGGCGGTAGCCCGTGCATCGGGGTCGTGTCGGTCTGCACGTCCGTCATCCGTTCGACGGTTGACGGGTCGAGCAGCCGTACCCCGTCGACGTCGCTGACTGTGGCGGCGTACATCCGAGCCACCGATCGGGCGTCGGCGAGCATGTTCGCGGCCGGGAACTCGGCCGCGCGCCAGGCACGCGTGGTGTGATATCCGGGGGCGGTCAGGGCGCCGCCGAGCTCGCCGGCGCGAGCCTGGACCGAGCCCGGAGCCCACACGGCGTTCACCCAGGCGGTGACCGTTTCGGCGTCGAGGCCGGTGGTCGCGATCAGCCCGGCCAGCAACTCCTCGTAGCTGAACGGGGCGGCCTCGTGGAGCCGGGCCACCCGCTTCTCCTGCCTCTCGGGCAGCCCGATCCAGGCGCTCAGCCCGAGCGGGGCGGCCACCTCCTCGGCGAAGAACGTGCCGAGCGACTTGCCGGTGATCCGGCGTACGACCTCCCCGACCAGGAACCCGTAGGTGACGCTGTGGTAGACGTGCTCGGTGCCCGGCTGCCACAGCGGCTGCTGCGCCTCGAGCGCGCGGATGACCGGGTGCCACGCGCACGCCTGCTCGAACGTCAGCGGCCCGTCCACGATGGGCAGGCCGGCCTGGTGCGACAGTAACCAGCGCACCGGGATCTGCTCCTTGCCGGCGGCGGCGAACTCCGGCCAGTACCGGGCCACCGGGGCGTCCAGGTCCAGCAGGCCGCGCTGGACCAGCAGATGCGCGCAGATCGCGGTGGCACCCTTCGTCGTGGAGGCGACCTGGACGATCGTGTTCTCGCGCCACGGCCGCCTCGCCTCGCGATCGGCCAGGCCGCCCCACAGGTTGACGACGGGGCGGCCGCCCACGTAGACGCTGCACGCCGCGCCGACCTCGCCGGGGTTGGTGAAGTTCGCGCGGAACGCGTCGGCGACCTTCCCCCAGCCGTGCTCGACACCGCGCTCGCCATCGTTCACGGAGGCATTGGCGGGGCCTGCGAGGGCGGCGTGCGTGCCGGCGAGCGCGCCGGCGCCCAGCACGCCCTTCAGCACGGTCCGGCGCCCGATGTGTCCCTGCTCGGGTGTTCCGCTTGTCATGCTGTTATTCCTCTCAAACGATCTGACATGTAGGGATCACCGGGTGACGGTGCAAGCCCGGATCGAGCGGACGGTTGGATCGACGCGGCACGCGAATGGCGTGCGAGGAACGTCCGGCTTCGCGGCTCCGGTGACCGAGCCGCCCACGTCCGGTTCGTCGTTACGTGTCCCAGGCGACCGGGGGCTCTTGCCGCCGTAGACGTCGGCGGTCTCCGGTCGCCCTTTCAGGAGATCTTGCGGCGGTAGGTGGTCATGGCGAAGGCGTAGGCGACGGCGAGGATGCCGAGGCACCAGGCCAGGGCGATCCAGATGTCGTTGCCGACCGGCTGCTCGGCGAACAGGGCGCGGACGGCGTTGACGATGGAGGTCACCGGCTGGTTCTCGGCGAAGACGCGCAGCGGGCCGGGCATGGTGTCGGTGGGCACGAAGGCCGAGCTGAGGAAGGGCAGGAAGATGAGCGGGTAGGAGAACGCGCTCGCCCCCTCCATGGTCTTGGCCGACAGGCCGG
>NZ_JBQQCB010000212.1:0-10969 GCF_052246675.1 Nonomuraea sp. KM90
ATCCCGGCCAGGCCGAGCAGCGCGCCGCCGAGCGCCTGGGTGAGGTTGAGGATGAGTGGCTCGGCGATGTTGGGCAGCACGTGCCTGGTCAGGATGCGGCGGCGGGGCACGCCGAGCATGTGGGCGGCGGCGACGTAGTCGGCCCCCGCGACGGTGGCGGCCAGCGTCTGGGTGAGGCGGGCGAAGCCGGGCGCGATCGCCGCCCCGATGCCGAGCACCGCGCCACGCGCGCCGAGCCCGGCGACGACCGCCGTGAACATGGCCAGCAGCAGCCCGGGGAAGGCCACCAGGGCGTTGACCGTGCCGGTGGCCAGCCGGGCGGCGCGCCTGGGCAGCACCGAGGGCAGCGTGCCCAGCACGACGCCGGCGACGGCGCCGATGAGCGTGGCCGCCAGGGCCAGCAGCAGCGAGTAACGGCCCGCCACCAGGACCCTGGCCAGCAGGTCGCGGCCCAGGTTGTCGGTGCCGAGCGGGTGCTCGGGCGAGGCGCCCTGGAGGATGGCGGCGGCGTCGATGCGCTCGGCGGCCGCGCCCCAGAAGATCGGCCCCACCACGGCCAGGACCGCCATGGACACCACGATGACGGCCCCGGCCACCCCGGGCGCGTTCCTGCGCAACCGGCCGCGCCCCCCGGGCCCGTTCGCGCGCGGGCGGCCCGTGGTCCGCACCCTGTTTCCGAGCAGGGTCATCAGGCCTCCTTGATCGCGGACGTCGGGTCGAGGGCGCCCAGCGTCAGGTCGACGGCCAGGTTCACCACCAGCACGATCGCCCCGTAGACCAGGATCACGCCCTGGGCCACCGGATAGTCCTTCTGGGTGATCGACTCGACGATCTTCAGTCCGAGTCCCGGCCAGGCGAAGACGTACTCGACCAGCACCCCGCCGGCGATGAGCGAGCTCAGCAGCAGCCCGCCGACGGTCAGGGTGGCCGTCAGCGTGTTGGGCAGCACGTGCCGCAGGTGCAGCCGGGCGGCGGGCAGGCGCTTGGCCCGGGCCAGCCGGACGTAGTCCTTGCCCAGCTCGCGCAGCGTCTCGACGCGCGAGATGCGGGCGATCATGGCGGCCGGGCCGGCCGCGAGGGCGAGCACGGGCAGCACGTACGTCACCGCCCCCGCCTTGCCCGCGGGCGGGAACCAGCCGAGCCCGATGGCGAAGACGGCCACGAGCCCGATGGCGTACAGGAACTCGGGCACGGCCACGGCGGTGCCGGTCGTGGCGCTGAAGGTGAGCTCGGTGCCGCGGTTGCGGCCGTTCTCGGTGCGCACGGCCGCCCACATGCCCAGGGGGACGGCCACCAGCAGGGACAGGGCCGTGGCGAGCAGGGCGAGCGTCAGGGTGTTCGGCAGGCGGGTCAGGATGACCTCCCCGACGGGCTCCCCGGTCAGGAACGAGGTCCCGAAATTTCCGGATATGACGTTGGTGGCGTACGTGAAGAGCTGCTCCGGCAGCGGCCGGTCGAGGCCGAGCGCCGTCCGGCGCGCCTCGACCAGCTCCACGGGCGCGGCGGGCCCCAGCGCGGCACGCACCGGGTCGCCCGGGATGAGGTGGATCATCGCGAACGAGACCGCCATGAGCACGGCCAGCGACACCACGAACCGCAGCACCCGCCGCACCACCCGCCGCACGCCTGCACGGCCTGCCATTCAGCCTCCCTGCGCGAGGCGGATCGAGGTGGGCGCGAACAGCCCGGCGACCATCTGGTACGTGGCCCCCTTGGCGGCCTGCACCACCGTCGTCTCGACCACCGGCACCAGGTCCGCGCTCTCGAACAGCGCCGACTCGGCCGCCAGCCATTGCGCGCAGCCCTCGGCGGCCGGCTTCAGCGTGGCCTCGGCGACAAGGGAGTCGTACTTCTTGTTGGCCAGGTGCGCGAAGTTGGCGCCCTTGGGCGCGGCCGGGCCGGACAGGAAGCCGACGAGCTGGCTGGGCAGCGTGACGCCGATGGGCAGCCAGACGACGTCCCAGTCCTGGGTGGCGTTCAGCGACTCCGACAGCTTGGTGTCGATGGCGCCGTTCAGCTTCACCTCCGCGCCGGCCTTCTTCCAGGCGGCGGCCAGGTACTCGGCGGCGGCCTGCGTGCCGGCGCCCCGGGTGGTCGCGTACAGGAAGCGCAGGGTCAGCCGCTTGCCGTCCTTGACCCGCACGCCGTCGGGACCCGCCTGCCAGCCCGCGGCGTCGAGCGCCGCGGCGGCGGCCGCCGGGTCGTGGGCGGGCACGTGCCCGGTGACGGTGTCGCCCTGGCAGGGGCGCGGGTGCAGGACGAGGCCCGTGGGGGGCTTGCCGGTGCCGCTGGAGGCGATCCCGGCCAGCTCCTTCAGGTCGATGGCCTGGGTGAGCGCCTTGCGCACGACGGGGTCGCGGGTGGGCCGGTCGTCGCCCTGGTGGTAGAAGAACTGGCCGTTGGCGACCGGGATGACCTCCTTGGTGAGCCCGGGGGCGGCCTCCAGGCGGCTGCGGTCGGGGCCGTAGATGGTGGCGCCGTGGATGGTGCCGGAGACGAGGAGGTTGGCGGCGGTCTGCTCGTTCGGCACGACCTTCAGCACCACGGTCTCCGGCACGTCCTTGGCGGTGCCGCCGGACGGGCCCCAGGTGTACTCCCTGCGGACCTTGAACGTGTAGTGGTCGCCCGGCGCCGCCTCCGTGAGCCTGTAGGGGCCGCTGCCGGAGGTGCCGCGGGCCAGCAGCGAGCGGTCCTTGACGCCCTTGCCGCACACGACGTAGATCATGCGGGCGCTGTCCAGGATGAAGCTGAACGGGTTCGGCATGGACAGCGTCACCGTGCCGGCCGCGTCGTCGGCCGCGGCCTTCATGCCGGTGGGCACCAGCACGCCGTAGATGGGCGACTTGGTCGCCGGGTCGGCGATGTGGTTGACGCTGGCGGCCACGTCGGAGGGCGTGACCGGCGCGCCGTCGGAGCAGGTGGCGCCCTTGCGCAGGTTGAAGGTGACCTTGTCGGGCTCGACCGTCCACTTCTCCGCCAGGCCTGGCACGATCTTGCCGTCGGCCGTGACGCCGACCAGGGTGTCGTAGGCCAGCGACAGCGTGGTGAGGGTGACGTTCAGGACGCCCGTGGCGGGGTCGAGCACGCCCGGGTCGGAGGGGAGCGCGTAGGTGAACGTGCCGCCCCCGGCCGGCTCGCCACCTCCTCCCGCTCCTCCGCAGGCGGCCGCGAGCAGGGCGAGTGCGGTGAGCGCCGCGGCTTGTGGTGTTCTCATGGGTACTCCAGACGAGCGTGGGGGGAGAGCACCACCTTCGCCGCTGTCAGGTGCCGCTTCTTCGTGGCCGATCACGAAAAAGCCGGGCCGCCTCGTCCTACCGGCCGAAGATCCGCATCTGCAGCATGACGGTGAGCCGGGCGTCGGGGTCCGCCAGGTCCAGGCCGCTGATCTCGACCAGGCGCTTGAGCCGGTAGCGGAAGGTGTTGGCGTGCACGTGCACACGGGCGGCGGCCAGGTTGACGTCCCCGAACGCGTCCAGGTACGCCCCCAGCGTGGCGGCCAGCTCCGTCCCGTGCTCGGCGTCGTGGTCGAGCAGCCGCTGGTAGGGCCCGGTGGGCGCCTGCTCCTCGGCCGCGGCCACGTCGGCGACCTGGAGCAGGAGCGACTCGAAGTGCACCTCGGCGTAGCCGGCGGCCTGCCCGGCGGTGCCCCGGGTGCGCAGCACGCGCAGGGCCCGGTCGGCGTCGGCCCGGGACCTGGCCACCTGGGCGAGGCTGAGCGCGAGGCGGCCGACGCCGATGTTGGCGGCGTGCCGGGGCCCGACCCTGGCCAGGAAGCTCTCGGCCACCCGTACGGCCCGCGCCTCCTCGTCGCCGCCGGCGGCCAGCGGCAGCACCGCGTACGCGACGGAGCCGACCAGCGCCGCCGCGGCCTTCGGGTGGATGGCGCCGACGTGCAGCGCGAGCGCGTCGCAGAAGCGCTGCCGGTCGTTCTCGCCCTGGGCCGGGTCGGCGGGCACGCCGGCGAGCTGGGCGGCCAGCACGCACAGGCGGGTGGTCGCGATGCCGAGCCGGCCCGCCGCCTCGGCCGCGTCCGCGCCCCCGGCCAGCACCGTGGACAGCAGGTCGGCGCGCAGCCGCCGCTGGGTGTCGGCACCGGCCCGCTCGCGCAGGAGCTGCAGCGCCACGATCTTGGCCGCGTCGGCGAGCGCGCGCTGCCGCTGCGGGCTGAGCGGCTCGCGCACGACCGCCCAGATGGAGCCGAGGATCTCGTCGCCGACCCGCACCTCCATGGCGGCCCGGTTGACGATGGTCTCGTCGTCGAGCTCGATGTGGATCGGCCCGTGGCTCTGGTAGAGCCGCTTGAAGACGCCCTGCTCCTCGAGCTGGCGCAGGTAGCGCTCGGGCACCTGGCGGCCGAGCACGGTCTCCACGCGGCCCGGGTCGGTCTCGTCCTGCCGCCCCGAGAAGGCCAGGACCCGCGAGGACCTGTCCTCGATCGTGACGGGCGCGTCGAGGAGCGCGCAGACGGCGTTGGCGAGGGAGAACAGGTCGCCGTGCGCGCCCTCCCCGTCCGGCTCGGCCAGCTCGCCCTCGGCCAGCAGGGACCGCAGCAGCGCGGCCACCTGCGCCCAGGAGGCGGCCCTGGTGAGGCCGAGCACGGCCACGCCGGTCTCCAGCACCGCGGCACGCACCCGCTCGTCCACGTCCACCGGCAGCTTCACCACCACGCCGGAGGCGTGCGGCACCCGGTCGAGCAGGGCGCAGATCTCGCCGGCGCCCTGCACCCCGACGGCGAGCAGGATCGCGCCCGAGGGCACGATCAGCTCGTCGAGGGGGTCGTAGACGTGCACGCCGGTCACCTCGGCGTCGAGCTCGCCGGGCGAGGCGGCCACGTCGAGCACGGTGGTGCCGAGGTCGTGGAGGATCCGCCCGAGACTGGCGCGCGGGCGGTTTCTCATCCGCTCACGATATTCCACGGCACGTCCCACGGCGGCCGGTGAATCGTCTCACCCGGTCTTCGGGGTCGCGCGGGCGCCCAGGTGCACGTACGGGGAGCCGTCGGGCAGCTCATAGAACACGGCGGACATCCAGTCGGGGTCTTCCGGCGACCTGAAGACGAACGTGGTGTCGTCCACCGCGACGAGCCGGCTCTCCTGCGGCTTGTGGAGGTCGGCCAGCGCGCCCGTGGCCTCCATGCGCAGCCACGGCTCCCCGTCGCGCAGCGACACCGTCATCCGGGCGCCGGCGCGCTCGTACACGCCGGTGTAGCGGCCGGCGTCCACCTCGACCGGCGTCTCGGGCGGGCCCAGCGTGGGCGGCACGGTCAGGCCGTCGAGCTCCTTGAACAGCTCGGTGGCCACGGCGCGGGTGAAGGAGCCGGAGTGGCCGCCGTTGGTGGTGACGCAGGCGATGGTGCCGGTGCCGGGCACGGCCCAGAGCATGGCGTGCTGGCCGATGGTGTTGCCGCCGTGGGAGATGACGCGCTGGCCGTCCCATTCGTCCAGGATCCAGCCGATGCCCCACTGGCGGCCCAGCGCGTACGGGTTGGGGATCTCCACCTGCGGCTCCCACATCGCCTGAGGGTCGGCGAGCAGCCCGCCCTCCACGTGGGCCCGGGCGAAGGCCACCACGTCGGCCGGGCGCGCGCAGACCAGCCCGGCCGGCCCCGCGGAGCGCATGAGCCCCCACATCGGGGCGGGGCCGCCCTCCACGTGGCCCATGGCGGCACGGAAGCGCAGCACGTCCTCGGGCAGGGTCCAGGTGTGGGTGAGGCCGAGCGGCTCGACGATGTCCTCCTGGAGCACGTCGTCCCAGCGCTTGCCGGTCAGCACCTCCAGGACGCGGCCGGCGATGGTGAAGCCGGAGTTGCAGTAGGACTGGGTGACGCCCAGCGGGTGGTTCTGGACGAGGTCGGCGCACGCCTCCACGTACTTCTGGACGCAGTCGTCGCCGCGGCCGGTGTCGAGGAACAGGTCCCCGTCGATGCCGCTGGTGTGGGTGAGGAGGTGCCTGATCGTGACGGTCTTGGTCACCTCGGGGTCGGCCACCTTGAAGTCCGGCAGCACCTCCGCCACGGGGGTGTCGAGCCCGAGCCTGCCCCGCTCGATCTGGAGCATGAGCAGCGTGGCGGTCCACACCTTGGTGATCGAGCCGATCTGGTACAGCGAGTCGGGGGTGGAGTCGACGCCGGTGGCGGTGTTGAGGGTGCCGGCGGCGAACTCGTGCAGCTCTCCCTCGTGCAGGTACGCCAGCGCCGCTCCGGGAACCTCGTACTCGGCGATCAGCTCGGGGAGCCGCTGACCCATTGCTCCAGCCACGCGATGATCCTTTCGTTGTAGTCGTACCGGTGTGAGGGCCGGCCGTTCAGGATGAACAGGTGGGAGGCCCCCGGGTAGCGGACGAGCCGGACGGGCACCCGCCGCTCGCGCAGCGCGGCGAACCACTGCTCGGCCTGGCCGACCGGGCACCGGTCGTCGCTCTCGCCGTGCAGGATGAGGGTGGGGGCGGTGACCTCGGTGACGCGGGTGATCGGGGACTGGGCGGCCAGGTCGCCCGGGCACTCGTACGCCTTGAGCGCGAATCCCATGTCGGAGGTGCCGGACACGCTGGTCAGGTCGGTGACGGAGCCGCCCGCGACGGCCGCCTTGAACCGGTCCGTCGCGGCGGTCAGCCAGCACGTCATGTAGCCGCCGTAGCTGTAGCCGGTGACGGCCAGCCGCTCGGGGTCGGCGATCCCGTCGGCCACCAGGTCGTCGACGGCGGCGAGGAAGTCCTGTCCGTCGGCCAGGCCCCAGGCGCCCACGGCGGCGGTGTAGAAGTCGCCGTAGCCGTCGCTGGCGCGGGGGTTGAGGGCGAGCACGGTCCAGCCGCGGGCGGCCAGGGCCTGGTGGTAGAGGTGGAAGCCGTCGAGCACGGGAGCCCAGGCGTTGTGCGGGCCGCCGTGGACGTCCAGGAGCAGCGGGCCGGGGGTCGTGGCGCTCTCGTCGCGCAGGACGAAGCCCTCGACCTCGGTGCCGTCGGGCGCGGTGAAGGTGCGGCGGACGGGCGTGTACAGCTCCACGTCCGGGAGGGCGTGCCCGGTGAGCCGGCGCGGGGCCTGCTCGCCGGGCTCCAGCAGGTAGACCTCGCCGGCGCTGTGCGCGGTCGCGGCCACGTACGCGACCCGCCCGGCCGCCACGCTCACCCCCGACACGCTGACGTCCTCGGGGACGAGCCTGTGGGCCGGCGCCCGGTAGAGGTGCGTCGAGCCCCGGTCACGCACGCAGAACAGCAGGTCATCGCCGAGCAGCGCCGGGGAGGCGCCCGGGTAGCCCGGATACCCCGTCATCACGTTGCGATCGAGCCCCGTCTCCACCTCGGCCAGGCCGCCGGCCCCCAGGGTGAACAGCCGCGTGTGCCCGACGGGACCGCCCTTCAGCCCCGCGACGATCAGCCGCTCGTCATCCCCCGTCCACCACACGCCGGTACAGATGATCTCCGGCCCGGTCAGCCGCTCGGGCGTCCCACCCGCGACCGGCACGGCGTACACGGCCCCTTCGGCCTCGAGGTCACCGTCGGGCGCCATGCTCGCCACGAACGCCAGCCGCTTCCCGTCCGGCGACCACGACGGCTCACCGGCGTGGAAGTCACCCTCGGTGACCCGCACCGCCTCCCGGGACTCGACGTCCACCACGAACAGGTGCGTGGTGATCCCGCGCAGCAACCCGGCCCCGTCGGCCTTGTGGTCGAGCCGCTCGGCCACGACGGGCGCATGCGGATCAGGCGCCTGCCCACCGGAGCCGACCGGACCGGCGAAGGCGATGCGGGCCCCGTCCGGCGACCACCGCGCCGCGCCGGCGCCGAGCGGCGCCTCGGTGACCACGACCGGCTCGCCGCCGTCCATGGGCAGCAGATGAAGCTGCGGCTTACCGTCCACGGCCCGCAGGAACGCCAGCCACCTCCCGTCCGGCGACCACCGGGGCGCGCTCCCCTCGGCCAGCCGCCGCGGCGGCGCGCCGGGCGCGGCGAGCCAGATCTCCGCGCGGTTCTCGTCGGCATCCCGATCGACGGTGGTGAGCGTGTACGCGACCGCACCGCCATCGGGTCGCAGCGCGGGATCGGACGGTACGGCGAAGCGGTAGAGATCGTCCAGGGAGAGACGTGGCATATCCGAACCGTAGGCCACCGCCACCCGCCCTGCTTCGGTCTCCCCGACGAACACCACCGCCCCTGTTGTGTCCCCCCACCAACCACCCCCGGCGGCTCCCAAGGAGCTCAGCGGCAACGGCATGGCTCTCGCGATTCAGGCCCGGCCGTACACCTCGTGCACGTAACGGTTGATTCTTGGCAGCCTTCGGGCTGATTCTTCCTCGTCGTCCAACTTCCAGGCCTCGTCGCCGGGGCAGGGCAATGCGAGCAATTCATGGCCACGTGCCTGCAGAGCGTCGGAGAAGCTTTCGCGGTCCTTTCCTGTCACTCGTTCCCAGGCTCCATCAGCCACGTAGTCCAAGATCTCGAACTGCGGCCGGTCGTCGTTCGTCCATGAGGGTCCACGATGCTCCATGGTCACCAGGCGCCGCACTTCCGGCACGTCGGCCAGGGCGTCCGGGTCACCGGCCACCCGTTCGAAGACCTCGCGTCCCAGGCCCACGAGCCACATGTGGAAGTACCAGAAGCCGTCGTCGGAGCCGAACCCGAACAGAGCGCGCATGGCACCCCACATCAACCACGTGTCCACTCGGCGCCGGGCCGCGATCATGTGCGACGCGAAATCGATGACGTCCTCGGCGGAGCGTTGTTCCAGCACGTCTTGAAGCCATGCCGCGCGCGCCTTCTTCCCATCCGCTTCGCGCCCGGATTGCTCTATCAAGCGCCAGAACTCATCGGTATCCACAAGCGGCGATCATGGCAGGGCCGAGCGGAGCGCGCACGGGGCGTGTCGGGTGGGGCGATCGGACGGGGGCCGGGAGGCGGTACCCGGGGGCCGGGGTGGTGGCGGGGCGAGGACAATAACGGGGAGGACAGTAGGGTGATGATCCTCCGCCGGTTTCGGCAACTCAGCTTCCCGAGCTAAGCGGGACGCCCGACGGGCGCCCGCGAGAATGGATGGTCAGCCATGGTTGGCAAGCCGGAACGGCAGGTGGCCGTGTTCGGTGCCGGGTACATCGGTCTGGTGACCGGTGCCTGCCTCGCCGAGCTCGGTCACCGGGTGGTGGTCCGGGACATCAACCCCGAGAAGGTCGCCCTTCTGCGGTCCGGCGACGTGCCGATCTACGAACCGGGCCTCGGCGACATGATCGCCAGGAACAAGGAGCGCCTGACCTTCACCACGGACCTGCGGGAGACCCTGGACGGCGCCGAGATCGCGTACGTGTGCGTCGACACCCCGCCGTCCGCCTCCGGCGACGCGGACCTGTCGCGGATCTGGTCGGTCGTCAGGTCGCTGGAGGGCGCCACCCAGCTCAAGGCGGTCGTGGTGAAGTCGACCGTTCCGGTGGGCACCGGCGCCCGGGTGCGGACCGCGCTGGACGAGGCGGGCCTGGCCCACGTCGGGTACGCCGCCAACCCCGAGTTCACCGCCGAGGGACGGGCGGTCTCCGACTTCCTGAACCCCGACCGCATCGTCATCGGCGCGGCCGACGAGGCGACCGCCCAGCTGATCGCCGAGCTGCACGACGGCGTGGACGGCCCGGTCGTCGTGATGGACGTACGCTCGGCCGAGATGGTCAAGCTCGCCTCCAACGCCCTGCTCGCCACGAAGATCAGCTTCATCAACGAGATCGCCACCCTGTGCGAGAAGACCGGCGCCGACGTCGAGGAGGTCGCCCGCGCCGTCGGTCTCGACCACCGCCTCGGCCCCCACTTCCTGCGCCCGGGCATCGGCTGGGGCGGCTCCTGCTTCCCGAAGGACTCCGAGGCGCTGCGCCAGCTGGCCAGCAACACCGGCTATCACCTGCAGCTCCTGTCGGCCGTGATCGAGGTCAACAACCTGCAGAAGCGCCGCGCCATCCAGCAGCTCAAGGACGAGCTGGGCACGCTGACGGGCATGCGGGTGGCGCTGCTCGGGCTGACGTTCAAGCCGGGCACGGACGACATGCGCGAGGCGACGAGCACGGTGCTGGCCGGCCGGCTGCTGGCCGAGGGCGCCGAGGTACGGTGCTGGGACCCGATGGCCCGCCCGGCCGAGACGGAGCCGTGGACGTCCACGACCCGGCACGCGACACCGGAGCTGGCGCTCGAAGGCGCGGACGCGGCGATCGTGGTCACCGAGTGGCCGCAGCTCAAGGACGTCGACTGGGCGCACGCGGCGTCGGTGATGCGCCGCCCGGTGCTGTTCGACGGGCGCAACCTGCTGGAACCGGCGGAGATGCGGGGGCTGGGCTTCACGTACATGAGCGTCGGGCGCCCGTGACCCCCGCCCCCGGGGGCGTCGGGTGGCCTCGGCCTTGAGCGCCGAACGTCCGCGACCCAGCGCGTCCGAACGTCCGTGACCATGGGCACCGGTCCGCTGTCGCCCCGGTGCCCACCGGTCGGTCGGTTCCGGCCGTCGGCCGGGTCCTCGTCAGGTCTCCAGCCGTGTCAATGCGGCGAGAAGTTCGGCGCGGGCCTCGTCGTCCTCGCGCACCTGCCGGCCGTAGGTGCCGTAGCGCGATGCGGGGGCGTCGCCGTACGCCTGCTCGCGTAGCTCGGGCAGGAGCGGCGCGGCGTCGGCGGCCAGCTCGCGCAGCGGTTCGGCGAGCCACGGGCCGGCGCCCAGCCGGGCGAGCTCCCTGCGTACGGCGTCGACGAGCGGCGCGGCCTCGCCGGTCACGCGGCGGATGGCCAGCGCCGCGGCGTCGAAGTCGTACGGGTCGTCGAGCAGGGCCCGCAGCCGTGGGACGAGCTCCCCGGCGGCCGGTCCGATCAGACCGGCGAGCTCGGCCCCGGCCGCCACGCGCCCGCCGCCGTCGAGCGTGTCGGCGGCGACCCGGACCGGCACGGCGGTCTCCCCCGCCCGCAGCAGCAGCCGGGCCGCCTCGATGCGGGCCTCGGCGGCGTGGTGGTCGTCTCC
>NZ_JBQQCB010000213.1:0-10856 GCF_052246675.1 Nonomuraea sp. KM90
CTGCTGCTCTGAGTCGTTCTCCGGCGGAACCGGCTGCACGGGGTCGTCTCGGCCCGCCGCATCGGCACGGTGCTTCCCGGCGTCGTCGGTACGACCCGAGGACGGCAACGGAGTGCCATCCGTCGCCTCAACGGCAGCTTGGCCGCTGAGATGAGCCAACGCCGCTGGACCGGTGAGCGACGACGGGTGGGGATGAGCCTCGTGATCAGGCCGCATGGGGGCGATCATAGGCCAGCAGGTCCAGAAGGTTCACCCTTTTGTCATGACTTGCTGTAAAGCTGGCGGTAAATCCCCGTCACGGCGTCGGAGCCGGCCGCCGCCGCTGCGGGCGGGCGGCGGCAGCGCCTTGCGGATCGCACCGGGTGCAAATCCCCCACTTTTAGTCCACCGTCACGTGAACATGATCGAAATGGTTTTCCGTGACCCCTCCCCGGTCGGACATGGGCCGCCATCCCTCTCTGGCGCGGCCGGGAGACCAGATCCGCTGCTTCCAGATGATGTAAGAGATGCCCAAGCGGTGGGCATTGGCCTGCAGCCACGCTGCGATGGCATCGCCGCGCGCCTGTTGGCCCGCCGACGGCCTGGCGCCGCCTTTGCTCAGCATGAAGTCGCAGGCCCGGCCGAGGTGATGTTCGCCGCGACCGCCGCCGGGGATCCGGTCGTTCTCGCGAAAACAGCCGACGCCGTGCGGTACGCCGAACTGCTGGCGTACCAGGTCGCGGACGGTGCGCATACGGGACGTGATGCGTTCGCGGCCGCTGGGCTGCTCCGGGGGACGTCCAACCTCAGGGACTTGATCCGGCGGGGCCGACGTCGAGATGGCGGCGTGGGGGGTCTGCGCCCGGGACAGACGTGCGACGGAGACCAGGATCAGTGGCAGGGACATCACGACGAGCAGTAACGCCACGGTGATGGTCACAACGATGCGCATGGTCGGCCGCGTATCCCTCGATATGTTCTTGGCAAACTCTTGTCAAGCGTGTAAGAACACTTGTCAAGTCGCAAAAGGTACCCTGGCATGCCATCGGCGCATAAGAGGCCACATATGCGAGAGAACAGAAGACGGGTAGGGGCGAACCCGCCCTGGACCCTGATCGGCGCGCATGGAGGTGCCGGCACCTCCACCCTCGTAGCCCTGCTGAACCACCAGGCCAGCGCGCCACACGCGGTCGAATACACCGGCGGCGCGCTGCCCGCCGACCACCGCGTCGCCGTCGTGGCGTCCTCGACCGCGGCGGGCACCCAGCAGGCGGCCCGGATGGTCGCCGGATGGCCACGCGAGCTGGCCAGGCCCGTGCTGCTCGTGCGGGCGGCTGACCCGTTCGGCTTGCCACCGATGTCCCGCTACCAGCTCAAGGCCATCAGTACCGAGGTGGGCGCGGTGATCCGGGTGCCGTACCTGTTCGCGCTGCGTCAGCTCGACGCCGCCACGGCGCTGACCTCCTCGACCCGCACCACGCGCGCGGCTCAGCGCCTGCGACGCCGGATGCGTGCCCTTCCCGCGGACCCGGGACGGCGGCCATGAGCCACCTCGTGCACGCGATCGGTGCGGTGCTCGAGTCCATCGGCTCGATGCCGGCTGCCGACGACGGGGGGGCTCCGATCTTCAGTGACCCTCCGGCGTCAGCACCTCCGGAGCTGAACCGGCTCGGTGGCCGGGTGTTCGGATTCATGAAGGTGGTCGGAGGCATCGTGGGAGTGATCATGTTCGGCTTCGCCTCGATCAAAGTCATGATGGGCAAGTCGCAGCGCCAGCACATGGCGGCCGAGGGTATGCACAACGCCGTCTACGTCATCGGTGGAATGGGCGGTCTTCTGATGGCCATCCCCATCGTCGCGTTCTTTGCCGACCTGTGATCGGACTGATCAGCCATGTCCCTCAGCACCGATCTGGACCAGCTGGCCCGCCAGCGGATGCGCCGCGCGCGAGCAGCCGGAGCGCTGTTGGCCGTGCTGGTGGGCGCATCCCTGTTCATGCTCCTGCGCGAGCGTCCGCAGCCATCGGCCGGATCGGCCACGTCCTCGCCGTCATCCTCCGCCCCCGGGGCGCCCGCCACACCAACGCCGGAATCTGGTTACGTCCCACCTGCCCGCTGGACCACCCTGCCGGAGGCGCGCGACCGCATCGGCCGCGACTACCCGGTCGGCTGGCCACACACACCACAGGGCGCCGCCGCCGCAGCCTCCGCGATGTTCGCCTCGGTGTGGGACCTCGACGTCACCCGCGCGACAGGTGCTGTCGACGTCTACTTCGCTGTTGGCGACCGCGCCGCCTCTCGTCGTGACGCCGCCGCCAGCACCGCATGGCTGCGCGAACAACTCGCCCTGCCCCGCGACGGCGCGCCACCTCCCGGCGCGACGGTCGCCGTGCAGCCGATCGGGGTGCAGTGGCGGGTCGTCGACGCCGACAACGTCTACGTCAGCGTGGCGATGCGGGCGGACATGATCGCCGGTACGGCCGCTCCGCTCGAGACCCTCACCGTGGCCAGCACCGGACACCTGCGCTGGCAGACCGGGGTGCGCGGCGGCGACTGGGTCGCCTTACGCACCCCGGCCGCGCGCATGCCACGCCCGGCCTTCGCCGAACCTGGCACCGCCGCCTTCAACCACGCGCGCTGGCGGGCCATCCGCCCCGGAGGGTAGAGATGTGCCGCCACCGCCTGGCCCGCATGGTCGGCGTTGTCCTGCTGGCACTGATGATGCTGGTCATGCCCGAGCATGCCGGCATCGGGGTCGCGCCGGCAGCCGCCAGCTCCGACACCCCGTCGCCGACACCCAGCACATCGCGGCCTTCCCCGTCACTGACGTTCAGCACATCGCGGCCTTCCCCGTCGCCCTCGGCAACAACTGCGTGGGACGCACTACCGCAGGTGCCCTGCATCCCCGCACCGATCATCTTGATCCAGTGCAACGCACAAAAGATCGGACAGGCAGGGGAGCAGCTTCTGCGGGACGCCGCCACTGAGGCGCTGGAGCAGGGTGTGATCAAACCGTTGGCGAACTTGGTCCTCGAGGCCATCACGTCACTGGTCGGCGTGTTCGTGGCGATGTTCCTCTCCACCACCACCTTCGATCTGCGCAGCCAGGGTGCCCTGACCCTCTACGGACTCACGATCGCGATCGGGTGGCTCATCGGCGCCGTGCTGCTCATGATCCAGATGCTGCGCACCATGGTGCAAGGCCGGCCCGTTGCGCTGCTTCAGGCGTTTTCCGGGCTGGTGATCACCGCGCTGGTCGGAGGCGCTGGAGTTGGCTTGACCGCGCTGCTCATGGAAGCTGCCAACTCCCTCACAGCGATCATTTTCAACCACATGTCGACGGACGGCCTGCCCGCCAATCAGCAGAGCATCCACCAGCAGATTCTCACCGTGATGTCGCTGAGACAGGCGGTGCCGGCCGGAGCGGCCGGCGCGGGCTTGCAGGTCTACGTCAACTGGCAGCTCGGCGTTCTGGTGATCTTAGTCCTCATCATCCAGCTCATCGTGGTGCTGCTGCGCAACGCCACCCTCCCGCTCCTGGCCCTGCTCCTGCCCATCGCCGCCGCCGGGATGATCGGCGGGGGAGCCACCCGCCAATGGCTGCCCAAAATCATCACCGCGGCGGCGGCGATCATCGTCTACCAGCCCTGTGTCGCTCTGATCATCACCGCCGCGGTGCGCCAGTGGTCCGCCGCTCGCGACGCTCATGGACTGCTGTACGGCCTCATGATGCTCGTGCTCAGCCTGATCGCCATGCCGGCCTTGCTGAAGGTGTTCGCCCCCCTCGGTGCGCTCGCAGCAGGCAGCGGCGCAAACGGCGGCGGGACGATGCGCGCCCTCGCCGGGCTGGCAATGATGCTCGACCGCTCCGACAGCGGCCACGACGCCGACGCCAGCGGTGCCGCACAGGCGCAGCCCACCAGCGCCGCCCGCATCGCTCAGCAGCGCGAAGCCGACAGCACCTCAGCGGCCGACGCCGACACCACACCGCCCGCCGAGCGCCCCACCACGCCAGCGACGGAGCCGGCGGGCGACAACACGCCGCCCCCTCGCACGCATGCCACAGACCCCCCCACGCATGAGCAACCTCCGGCCGCCACGACCGACACCCCTTCCTCCCCCACGGGCGAGAGCCCAGCAGAGACCCCGGCCACCACCGCCGCGACCGAGACCGCCAGCACCACCACGGCGGCCGAAAGCTCCAGCACCACCGCAGCCACGACGGGCGCAGGTCCGATCGGCCCGATCGTCCACGCCGCCGAACACGTCGCCGAACACGGCACTGAGGCAGTCGAGCGGCACGTCGGCGCCGCCGGCGAGGCAGCAGCCGGCCACCCCGTCGACCGGCACCCCGCACCCCCCTCCGACTCCGGCGAAGGAGACCTGCATGATCGCACCTGAGCCCGGATCGCGGCGGGCCAGCTCCCCGCCCCCTCGCCTGCATCGAACGGGCACCCGGTGACCAGCACCTCGCGCTCCTACGGCGGGTGGCGGCGCAGCCGGAGCGCAGGGCTGGGCAAGCTCGACAGCCGCCAGACTCTGGCGGTCTTTGCTGCCGTGCTCGTACCCGTCATGGCCGGGATCCTCATCAGCCAGACGGTCACCCTCTACCTGGCGCCGCTGGCGGTGCTGTGCATCGCGGCGGCCGTCGCGCAGCGCGACGGGGTGCTCCTGGTCGATATCACTCGAGGCTGGGCGCGCTGGCGGTGGGCGGACTGGCGTACCCACACCATCTACCTCGGCCACGTGGCTGCCCCCATCCAGCACGGCGGCGCCCTGCCCGGGGTGTTGGCGCCCCTCAAACTTCTCGACGCCGCCGATCCAGGCCGGGGCCGCATCGGGGTGGTGTGGAACCAGCGCACCGGCCAGGTCTCGGCCACCGCGTTGCTGTCGCCGTCCGGAGCGCTGCTCGCCGACGTGGACACGGTCAACCGGCAGGTGGCCGCCTGGGGGGCACTGATGGCCCGGATGGCCGACGACATCACGATCCGGCACGCTGCCGTCACCATCGACGTGCTGCCGGAGACGGGCACCCAGCTGGCCGACCACGTCGCAAGACGCCTCAACCCGGCCGCGCCGCCCCTGGCCAGCGCCGTGATGGCCGACCTGGTCGCCGCCGCGCCCCGAGCCGCCTCCCGCGTGAGCGTGCGCCTCACCTTGACCTGCGATCCCGCACGCGGCGCGGCCACGGCCGTGCACCTGCCCGAGGCGATCGCGTCCTTGCTGGCATCTCTCAACGGTCTGGGTGTCTCGGCAACCGGCGCCGAGGTGGTCAAGCGCGCCAGCGCCACGGACCTGATCCGCATCGTCCGCACGGCATTCGACCCGGACACCGAAGGCGTCGCAGCCGGCTGGGACGAGCTGCGCTGGCGAGACGCGGGCCCGGTCTATGCCCGGGACCGGCGTGACCGCTACGACCACGAGAACGCCCACTCCACCTCCTGGGTGCTGGCCGAGGCGCCACGCCAACGCATCCCGCATGACGTGCTGCTGCATCTGCTCAGCCCCGGCCGGTTCCGCCGCCGGGTCACCCTGACCGTGCGAGCCCTGCCCCGCCAGGTGGGAGCGAGCGTGGTGGAGTCGGAAGTGAACGCCGCCGCGGTGCGCGAGGAGATCCGCCGCCGTGCCCGGCGCGCGCCGACCGCCCGCGAACGTGCCGACGCCGAACGCGCCGCCGCCGGCGCGCATGAGGAGGCACGCGGCGCCGCGATCGTGCAATGGGCGCTGTACGTCACCGCCACCGTCACCAAGCCGGAGCATCTGCCGGAGGCGCGGCGCGAGGTCCTGCAGGCGGCCGGGCATTCCCGGCTGCGGTTGCGGCCGGCCCGCTGGGGCCAAGCCGCCGCCTTCGCCGTCGGCCTGAGCTGCGGGGTGTATCCCGGTGACGGCTAACGCACCCCGCCGACGCCCGCCGGTGCCCGACTCGTTACGGATCGATCCGCGCACGCTGGCACCCCGGCGTGGCTGGCCGCGCGGCCGCGCCGCGCACATCGACCAGGGCAGCATCTACCTCGGCACATCCGTCCAGCTGGCCGGGCTGTACCCGTTCGTTCAGGCCGGTGGCCTGCCCACGAGTGGTGTACCCATCGGTCCGGACCTGCTCACCGGCGAGCTGGTGTGCCTGGACCCGCCCGGCTGGGTCGGCAGCTTGACGACCAACCCCAGCGTGTGGGTGCAAGGCGAGCCGGGCATCGGCAAGAGCGCCATGCTCAAACGCCTCTGCCTGGGCCTGGTCGCCTACGGCTACCAGCTGCTGTGCCCCGGCGATCTCAAAAGCGAATACACGCCGCTCGTGGCCGAGCTCGGCGGCCAGGTGGTGCGGATCGGCCGCGGCCTGGACGCCATCAACCCGCTCGACTCCGGCCCTCTCGGCCGCAACCTGCACACCCTGGCCGCCGACCAAGCACGCCGAATCCGCGCCGAACTCGACGCACGGCGCGGTGAACTCCTGCACGCTCTGCTCGCCACGCCGCACGGCCTCGGCCGCCGTCCGGCCGCCGAGGAAAGCGCCGCGCTCAACACCGCGGTGCGGCTGGCCGCCGACGGCACCACCGGCGACCCCGTCATCCCGGATGTGATCACCGTGCTCCGGCAGGGCCCGCAGCCGCTACGCGAGCGCATCCTCGCCGTTCATGACGCCGACTACCTGGCCGCGACCCGGTCGGTGACCGCCGCACTGGAGAACATGTGCGACGGTCCGATGAGCGGCATGTTCGACCGGCCCACCTCGGTGCAACTCGATCTGAGACGGCCGGCGCTGTCGATCGACCTATCGGCGCTGCGATCGGCCGGCGAACCCGTCGCGGCCGCCGGGCTGCTGGCCTGCTGGGCCTACTCCTACGGAGCAGTCGACATCGCGCGGGTCTTCGGCCTGCTGCCGCGGCCGCTGGTGCTGCCGCTGGATGAAATGTGGCGCGTACTGCGCGCCGGGCCCGGCATGGTCGACGCGATGGACGCCATCACCCGCCTGAACAGGTCAAACGGCGAGATCAGCCTGATGAGCACCCACTCGGTACGCGACCTGGAAGCCCTGCCGACCGAGGAGGACCGCGCCAAAGCAGCCGGGCTGATGGAACGCTGCGACATCCTCATCCTGGCGGCCATGCCGCTCGGCGAGCTACGCCGCATCAGCGAACAAAAGCCCCTCACCAGTGCCGAAATCGACCTGATCGCTTCCTGGGCGGCTGCCACCAGCACCGGCCTCGACGGCACCAGCCAGATCCACCCCGGCCGCGGCAAGTACCTCATCAAGATCGGGCAACGGCTCGGGGTGCCGGTCCGGATGCAACTCACCCCGGCCGAGCAACGTCTGTTCGACACCGACGACGCCATGCGAACCGTGGCTCGAGGTGCACGGGAGCAGATGACATGATCGGCGAACGCAGCGTCTACTCCGAGCTCACACCATGGATCCTCGCCGGCGCGATGCTCACCGTCGGGACGTTGAGCGCGCTCGTCTGGTTCGGCGGCAGCCTCGGCGCCTGGGCGAGCGGCGCAGGCTGGCGGCCACCGCCGTTCTCCGCGCAGATCCTTCTTCACCTGGCCGACAGCACCCACAGGCTGTGGCCTGAAGCTTCCCCGGCCGCAGTGTGGGCCGGCATCGTCGTCACCGCCAGTGCAGGAGCCGCCGCAGGCGCGCCCCTGGCACGCACGCTCTACCGATGGCTGGCAGGCGCACCGGGCCTGGCCGACCTGCGCGCGCTGCGCGCCTACACGCCCCGAGGCGCCGCAGCCAAGGCGCGCCGACTGCGCCCCTGCCTGCGCACCCTGAAGAAGATTCCTCCCGATGAGGCGGGCATGCTGCTCGGAGACCACCGCGACATCGAGATCCGCGGCTCATGGGAGGACGTCCTGCTCGCGTTCATGGGTCCACGCTCGGGCAAAACCACCTCCATCGTCGCTCAGACCGCCATCCGCGCCCCCGGCGCGGTCATCGTTACCAGCATCCGGCCGGACGCCCTGACCACCACGGCGGCACCCCGCCGCGCCCGGGGGCGCTTGTGGGTGTTCGACCCCCAGCAAATCTGCCACTATGAGCAACACTTCACCTGGAACTTGCTGGCCGATGCGCGAACCGTCGAAGGCGCCCGACGGTTGGCCGGCCATTTCGTCGCCGCCGCCTTCTCGGCCGGCGAGCGCGGCAACTACTGGGCGCTGTCGGCGACCAACCTGCTCACCGAACTCTTCCACGCGGCCGCCGCCAGCGGCGGCACCGTCCACGACGTACTGGCGTGGCTGGCCAACCCCGCCGACCACTCTCCCGTCGAGGCACTGCAGAACAACGGCGCCTCAGCCCTGGCCGGCAGCCTGCAAGGCACCATCCGCCTGCCGCCCGAGACCCGCGGCGGCATCTACAGCACAGCGGCGACGACAACAGCCTGTCTCCTCGATCCTGCCATCAACCGATGGATCACCCCCATCGCCGGCAAGCCGGTGTTCGACCCGCACGCGTTCGTCGCCACCCGTGACACGCTCTACCTGTTCAGCAAGAAGGGCAGGTCTGGCGCTGCCCCTCTGGTGGCGGCCTGTGCCGACGCGGTCTTGCAGGCCGCGATCGCAGCAGCCGAACGCGTCGGCGGCCGCAACGACCCCCCACTGGTGCCCGTCCTGGACGAGGCCGCCAACATTGCCGTCATCCAAGACCTCCCCGATCTGTACTCCTACCTCGGGGGCATGGGCATCCCCGTGGTCACGATCTTGCAGTCCTACCAGCAAGGGGTGCGTGTCTGGGGCGCCGCCGGCATGGATGCGCTGTGGTCTTCAGCCACGGTGAAAATCCTCGGCGCCGGTTTGGACGATCCCGACCATGCCGAGAAGATCAGCAGACTGGTCGGCCACCACAAGGTCATCGAGCCCAGCGTCTCCCACAGCCGCAGCGGCCGCAGCGTGTCCTTGTCGGCTCGTAAAGAGCGCATCTACACCGCGGCCGACATCCGAGCCATGCCCAAAGGCACCGCACTGCTGCTCCTCACCGGCACCCGAGCCACGGTGATCAAACTCCGGCCGTGGATGGATGAACCCTTCGGCCCTCGCTTGGCAGCAGCGGTCAGAAAGGCCGAGCAGCAGATCACCCGACGAGCACAACGAAAGAAGGTGGCATGACCCTCCCTCCAGACCGCGATGACGACACCCACGACCCACCACACCCCACACCCTCGCCCGCACCCAGGCCGGTGGCGGCCGAATCACCGCCACCCGATGATCTCGACGAAGACACCTCCGCCACGAACAACGACCAAGGACCCGTCTTCATCCTGTATCTCGACGAGCCCGACCTCAGCCGCGAACTCGACCTGCTCAAGAAATGGGTCGCCGACCTCCTCACCCCCACCTACCTGCACGAACCCACACCCGACCACCCATGGTGCCCACAATGGTGGGACCACGACGAGGCCGTTGCCCTCCTGCACGGCATCTGGCTGGCCTGGCAAAAGCTCACCGATCCGCAATCATGCGACTTCACCGACCCCGACAGATGGCACTTCGACAACCTCTACCCGGCCTTGGACAGGCTCCGAGCCGCCGGCGGACCCCTGCAACGCTGCATGACCGACCGCAACAAGCCAACCCACCGCCCAGCACAGCACGTGCGCTGGACCGACGAGCTTCCGCACCAGCCGCAGCACATGTCCGTCCCGCTCACATCACAACCGATCACCCATCGGACCTAACGCATAAGGAGTGTCCATGACCGCCGTGGAGCCTCAACAGACCCCCCTTGAGGAGGCATATCAAGGCGTACGTGAAGTAGTGGAGGAGTTGTTGCCGAGTATCGATTGGGCCAGCATCGATCCCCAACTGGGATTCGCGCAGCTAAAAGAACTCGTCGGCTTACCTCTGGAGAAGCGTGACTACGATGCACGCGTCGCTTTCGCTTCCACTTATGGAAGGTTCCCCGACGAGCTCGGCCCCGTCTGGGAGCATCTGCCGGAAGTAGCCAGCGCGGTCAAGCAGCTCGGCCAACATCCCGTTATCGCCACTATGCCTGCGTGGCACAACGTGCGACTAGTCTATGAAGGCGTTCAGCAATTCAGCACACGTTTCGTCCAGCAGTTCGGACACCACGCCCAAAAGATCGCCGCACATCCGAAGGTGCAGAAATTCTTCCGGGCCCTTCAGAATGCGGCTGTGCGCCAGATGGCCTGGGACACACGCATGCTGAGTAGTAGTCTCGTGGTTACAGGCCGAGGACTCACGAGCACACGCCGGGCAGTCTCACGCCTGGAAACAGCACTCAACGATGCCGCCTCCAGACTCAACACCAACGCAAGCCAGCGCATCGCACGCCGAGCCGCGGCCGCGAGCCTGCGCTCCTCGACAGGAGGCGTTCCGGGCGCCGTCCGCCCCAGCCGGAAGACTTCTGCGCAGCCCAACCCGCGCAGAAGGCCCCAACAGCATCGCACCACCGCCCGGTGACCTCCCCACCCCAGCAACGCCTGTTTCGGGGGGCAGATGCTGACGTCTTCGACCCCTGGTGGCGGCGACCCGGAAGCGGACATTTGTCCATGTGACCGTACGAAGCATTCCGCGCTTTCGTAACAATCTGGGCCTTCACCCAGCGGGCCAGGAACCCCAGCGTGCAGCACTCGATGGGCAGCGTCGGCGACTGCCTCGATTACGCCATGATGGAGTCGTTCGGGTCGCCGATGCACGTCGAACTCCTGAAACGTCGACGCTGAAACACCCGGACCGAGCTGGCCAACGCAATCTTCGAGTATGTGAGATCGGGTGTGTCCAGTTTTCGGCTCTGACCCGTAATCGGTGGTGGCGTTGAGTGATCTTCACTGCAGCAGGATGCGGTGGCGCAGAAGGTCGAACCCGGCACGGCCGTGCATCTGGCGCATGATCTTCTTCGTGCGGGTGTTGACGCCTTCGGTT
>NZ_JBQQCB010000214.1:0-10698 GCF_052246675.1 Nonomuraea sp. KM90
TCTCCTCACGCAGGTCGAACACCATCTTGACGGCGCGATCGCGCAGCTCTTGGGGGTACTTCCTCGGTGCGGGCACGACTCCCAGCCTTCCAGTCTTGGGAGCCTCCAACCAACCCGGGGCAGCTCAACACGCCCAGCCCCGCCAGCCCTGCCACCGCGACCACGGCCCCACCGCGGGATCACGCATCGAACGTGCCCGAACGTCCGGAAGGACAGCCTCGGACGCCATCAGGAGTACTCGAGGACTCCTGGCCGGACCCAACAGGCCACCCAAGCCCTGCGACATGCCCTGGGCGCCGCTTCACGCGCAAGGCATCGGCGATGTTCGCTTCTTACGCTTCACCGTCCAGGCCAGCACTGATCAGCCAGATATGCTCGCAGGTCGAAGATGCCTTCTGCAGTTGCTCGCGAGACTGTTGCGAGGCGTGGTAGAAGGTCCGCTCGATCATCCAGCACAGGGCGCGTGCCATGGCTGACGCCTGGTGTGGTTCGGTGCCGGCCTGAACGCCGGCTCGTTCCAAGACGGCAGTGATGGCTCTGATGAACAAGTCAGCGGTATGGCTCCACAGCTTGCCGATCTCCGGCACGGTCAACGACAGGTCGATCGCCGTGCGCATGACCAGGCCGTGCTCGTTCCACAGCTCGACCGTGCGCTGCATGGCCGCTGCGATGGCCTGGCGCGGCTCGTCGGTCTCCGCAGTGGCCCGGGATCGCTCCCACAGGTGCTCAACGGTCCGGGCCACGAGTGCCGTGACCACTTCTTGCTTGGAGCCGAAGTAGAAGTACAGGGCGCCGCGTGTGATGCCGGCGCCCTGTGCGATGTCGCCGACGGCCATGGCGTCGTAGCCCTTTTGCGCCAGCAGAGCTTCGCAGGCGTCCAGAATGGCCCGCTCCCGGACATCGCCCTTGCGTTCGGTGGTGCGTCGGCTCCGCGCGGGGTGGTGGCCGGGCATCAGAGCTGAGCGCCCTCGGCGAAGTCGGTCGTACGGGAGAGCGTCTCCCATGCCCGGATGTCCTCGTCCACGGCCACGCGCGCGGCGGTGACCAGTCGCAGCGCGTCCGAACCCAGGACGAGATGGGCCGGCGGCTGGTCGACCGACGCGATGTGCACGACGGCTTCCCCGGCCTTGGCCGGATTGCCCAGTTGGTTTCCGCTTGCCTTCTGCCGCGCTTCACGGATGGGGGTGAACAGCTCGTCGTAGTCGTCGATGGACCGCGCGGCGCGTGTCATGGACCGTCCCGCCCAGTCGGTGCGGAAGGAGCCGGGCTCGATCGCCGTCACGTGGATCCCGAACTGTGCGACCTCCTTGCCCAGGGCCTCGAGGATGCCTTCCAGGGCGAACTTGCTACCGCAGTAGGCGGACATGCCGGGCACGGCCATCAGCCCGCCCATGGACGTGACGGCCATCAAGTGTCCGCGGCGGCGCCGGCGCATGTAGGGCAGTGCTGCCTGCAGGGTGGCCACCGTCCCGAATACGTTGACCTCGAACTGCCGCCGCACCTCGGTCAGCGGGGTTTCCTCAAAGGTGCCCTCCAGGCCGTAACCGGCGTTGGCGACGACGACATCCACAGGCCCGACGCTCTGCTCTACCTCGGCGACCACACTCGAGACGGCGTCGCCATCGGTCACATCCAGAATGCGGCCGTGAGCGTACCTGGGTTGGAGCTCTTCGAAGGCCCGCAGGTCTTTCTCGGAGCGGACCGTTCCGACGACAGTGTGCCCGGCGGCCAGGGCGGCTTGCGCGAAGGCACGCCCAAGGCCCGTACTGACGCCGGTGATGAGCCACTTCTGCTTCTGCACTGCCCCTCCAGACAGGACTCGAAAGGAGCTGGACTGCCCCCTTCGTCCAAATTCTACACGGCGTCGATTTTTATCGTCACGGTGTAGATTACGCTTCACGGCTACGCCGACCGCCCTATGACGATCTTCCCGAGCAAGAGCAGAGGCCACCGGGTAAGCGGCCACGTAAACAGCGAGATGGACATCGTGCGCTGCTGACTCCCGTGGGACCAGTGGGCCTCACGGTGGATCATGGGCCGGCCGCCGGCGAACACCTTGCGCATCGCGTCCTGCACCGCTTCCGTGCCGATCCCGTCGATGACCTCGGTCAGGGAGCGGCCGACCCGGGAGTACGGGTAGCCGTCACTGAGCTGCTGGGCCGCCTCGTTCAGCCAGACGCAGCGCAGCTCCTGTCCCAGATGGCCATGGCGACGGGGAAGTTGCTGATGAGCGACTCCGGCAGTCGGGCCGCCGCGGCCATGGCCGGGCGTATACGCGACTCCCGTGGGTTCTCGAGAAGCTTGGGGCGCAACGCAAGACTGGGCCCGCGCACTCGATGGTGAAGCGGAAGGCCGGCATGCCGGCCCAGTTCTTCAACTTTCTGATCGCCGGTACCAGGTCGGCGTCCACCGGCTGACGGGACACACCGTCGTCCAGCCAATCGACGAGTTCAACCGTCCTGCAAATACCGAGTACGGCGTCACCCGTGTACCTCCTTCCATCGAACAGATCGACGCCTTGAGATTCGGAGCTTGGCGTGAGGCGCTGCCCAATGCCCGCAAGGTTCTGCCTGCGTTGGCGTCACGGGGACTCAGGCAGGCTCGGCCAAGTCGGCGGTGAAGGCGGCAGCCTCGATGCCCTCTCCTGCGAGTTGCTCGACGGGTGCGTCCAGTCGGTCTTTACGGCGGGCTGCCAGGGCCACACGGAAGTTTTCGCGCCCGAAGCGCCGGGCACGGAGACGCCGAGCCGCGATACCAGCACCGAAAACGGCGATTACTTCGGACATGAGACCACTCCCTGCTAAAAGGCAATTGGCTTGAACTCAAGGGTCAGGGGGCGGTCCTGTCGGTGGCGTCGAGGTGCTGCGTCATCATGGCCTGTCCGGACGTCCAGCCGCCGTCCACCGTGATTTCCGCGCCGGTCATGTACGAGGCCGTGTCCGAGATGAGGAAGGACACCGCCTCGCCGATCTCCTCCGGGACGCCGATCCGGCCCAGCGGGGCCAGGGGGAAGTTGCCTTCCCCCAACTGCGCGTTACGCTCCATGGTCATCGGGGTGTAGATCACGCCCGGATTCACGGCGTTGACTCGAATCCGGTGGCGGCCCAGCTCCGCCGCGGCGATCTTGGTCAGGCCCCGGACGCCCCACTTGGACGCTCCGTACCCCGAGACCCCAGCAAGCCCGATCAGTCCGGAAATGGAGGCGATGTTGACGATCGAGCCGCCGCCGGTCGCCCGCATCGCTTCGATGACCGCCTTCAGCCCGAGGAACACTCCGGTCAGGTTGACCTTCAGCACCCGTTCGAACCGCTCCAGCGTCTCGCTCTCCAGAGGTGCCCCCGCGGCGATCCCGGCGTTGTTGACCAGGCCGTCCACCCGGCCGAAGTGCTCGACGGTCGCCTCCACCACGCTCTTCCAATCATCCTCGCTGGTCACGTCGTGACGGAGGAACAGGCCCCGGATCTCGGAGGCGGTCTTGGCACCCTGTTCGTCGAGCAGGTCGGTGACCACCACCTTGGCTTCGCCCCGAGCCATGCGGGCGGCCACGGCCGCACCGATCCCGCGGGCGCCACCCGTCACGATCACTACCTTGTCCTGCAAACCAGACATGCTCGTCCCTTCCTGTTGTTCGTCGATTCGTTGAGCTGAGTCAGCGGAAAACGCGGCGATCAGGCGTTCCAGACACCGGTGGCCGCCGTTTCGCAGGCGTAGTCGGAGAAATCGAGATGCCGTCAACCAACGTGACATCAGCCGCCACATAGTGTCCTGAGCAGCGGAATCAGCTTCCGCTTCAAGCCGGCTTCGCCGTTCGCTGTTCGACAGCATGGCGGCTCGTTGGCCGTCGAGCAGGTCGCGTCGGTGATCTGCGGTATCGGCGGCCAACCACCAGCAGCTGGATGAGCTTGTCGAACACGACCCGGTCGGTGACCGGTCGCCGTTGGCAACCCAGCGGGTGGTCGGCCTGGTAACCGGCGGGACGGTCGGGCAGCAGCGCGGCAAACTGGTCCCACCGCGGGTTGGTGAGCCACGATGGCAGGGCAGGCACAGGTCCTGCTGGTGATCGGAAGCGTCGAGAACTTTTAGATCATCGAGGCTGGCGCCCGGCCGTTGCCTACCTGATGTCGAGTGCCCCTCTGGGGCACAGCCGGACGGCCTCGGCTGCTGCCTCGCGCAGCTCCCCGGAGGGGTCCGGTAGGACTACCGCGACCCGTCCGTCGTCGTCCCCCTGGTCGAAGACCCCCGGCGCGGTGAGCGCGCACAGGCCGGCGCTGATGCAGACGGTGGTGTCGGCGGTGATCCGCATGCTCCGCCTACCAGGTGACGGGCAGGGCGTGGATGCCGTACGCGAGATTGCCGTGTTTGTAGGGCAGTTCGTCCACCGGCACGGCGACCCGCAGGGTGGGGATGCGCTCGAAGAGGGTGGAAAAGGCGATCTCCAGCTCAGCCCGGGCGAGGTTCTGCCCGAGGCACTGGTGCACGCCGTAGCCGAAGGCCACGTGGTGCCGGTTGCCGCGGTGAACGTCGAGCCGCTCGGGCTCGGGGAACACTGCGGGGTCCCAGTCGGCCGCGGCCAGCAGGGCGAAGACTCCCTCGCCCGCGCGGATCCGGGTGCCGCTGAGCTCGGTGTCCTCGGCCGCGATCCGGGTGGTGACGAGGTCGGCGATGCTGAGGTAGCGCAGCAGCTCCTCGATGGTGTCGGGGAGCAGCTCGGGATTCTCCCGCAGGGCGGTGAGCTGGTCGGGGTGCTCCAGCAGCGCCACGGTGCCCAGCGAGATCATGTTCGCCGTGGTCTCGTGGCCCGCGTTGAGCAGCATCAGGCACGTCATCACGAGGTCATCCCGGCGGAGCTCGCCGGCGGGGTCCAGGTGCTCGGTGACCAGCTTGCTCAGCAGGTCGCCGCCAGGCTCCTGCTGCTTGCGGGTGATCAGGCCGTCCATATAGGCGCGCAGCTCACCCAGCGCGGCCGCGACCTGCTCCGCGGTGCTCGTCCCTGACACGCCGACCATGCTCCTGCTCTGGAAGAACTCGTGGTCGTCGTAGGGCACACCGAGCAGCTGGCATATCACCAGCGACGACACGGGGAGCGCGAACGCCTCGACCAGGTCCACCGGCGGGGTCCTGGCGAGCAGGTCGTCGAGCAGCCGGTCGACGGTGGTCTGGATGCCGGGCCGCATCGTCTTGATGCGTTTGAGGGTGAACTCCTGGATGAGCATCCGCCGGTAGAAGCTGTGCTGTGGCGGGTCCATGCGGATGAACGGCGGGCGCTGCAGGACCTGCGCCTGTCCCGGGAGGAGCGTGGGGAAGCCGGGGCGGGTGCCGTCGGCGCTGAACACCGGGCTGCTCAGCACGGTCCGGACATCCTCATACCGGGTCACCAGCCAGGCGGTGCCGCCGGTGGGCAGCCGCACCTTGGAAGCAGGTTCCTCGGCGCGCAGCCGGTCGTAGTCCGGCGGTGGGGCGAACGGGCACTGCCGCCGGAACGGGAAGCTCCGGCTGTCAGGAGTCGTGGTCTGGGACATCAGCCTCTCCTCAATAAGCGGAGGGTAATCCTTCGCTTGCTGCAGACGGTAAGCTAGCACAATCGAAGGGATTCCCTCCACATCCCAAGGAGATGGGTACCGGTTGACCGAGAACACGACCCGACTGCGGGCGGACGCCCGTCGCAACCGCGAGCAGATCATCATCACGGCCCGCGAAGTCTTCCTCGAGCAGGGCATCCACGCGCCACTGGAGGAGATCGCCCGCCGTGCCGGTATCGGCATCGCCACCCTCTACCGCCGCTTCCCCGACCGCCACACGCTCGTCCAGCAGGTCGCCCTGGACAACCTGACCCTGGTCGGTGAGGAACTGGACCGCGCCACCGCCGCGCACCCCGACGCCTGGGACGCTCTCGCGCAGCTCATACGCCGCCTGGTGGAGTTGCGGCTCAGCATCATCATGCCGGTGCTGCTCCCCGGCCTGGAGGAGGACGCGCGCAGCGAGGGGGGAACACTGAGGGCGCGACGCGACCAGCTCTTCGAGCAGATGGAGCAGCTCACCCGCACCGCCCAGCAGGAGGGGCAGCTCCGCCAAGGCGTCAACCCCATCGACATCTGGCTCGGCGTCATCAAGCTGTCCCGCCCGCTGCCCGTCATCGGCACTGAACTGAACGAGCTGATTACTGGCCAGCAGCTGGAGCTGTTCCTCGGCAGCCTCCACGCCACGGCGCTGGACGCCTCCGAGCCGCTGCGCCGGCAGCCGCTGACCCTCGACGAGCTGGACCGCCACCTCAAGATGGCGGAGTAGCCAGTGCCGTTCTTCTCCTCTCTGCTGGCCATTCAGGCCGGGCAATTGCCTGCACGAGACGCAGGCGAAGGTCTGCGGCGACACCACCAGCGCGGACGTGCACCGCAGCTGGCAGGGGGACCAGGACCCAGGTTTCCAGGCGCTCTTTGAACCCAAGTCCTTGTAGCGGTATGAGAAGACTCCGGCAGCGTGGAGCTAATGGCGTCATGGTGGGCGGGTTGTCGGCTTGATCTGCATCTTGTCGCTGGGACTGTCGATTCAGAGGCATTCCTCAACCCATGGACCGAACACGATCGCGGACTTGTAGGGCCCCACCTCTGCAGCGAAGATGGCCGGGTCTACCTGTCCTGTGGGGATTCCTGCCAGTACGGGACCGCCTGCTGGGCGGCGGCCGCGATGGCCGCGCCGTCGAGTTCGACGATGCTCAGCTCTATGCCGCCGACGGGCCACTCCACGGCGAGTTGGAACCTCTCCTGGGGAGGCGAAGGCCACAGCCATAGCCCCCAGGTCGTGACACCTACGTCCTCGTCACCGCTGCGCATGGACATGCCCGGGAGGAGCAAGGACAACTGCGGGCCTGGTGGCGGATCCTGCGGGAGTTGTGTCCTGTCCCAACGTTGTCCGACGGTGGTGGCCTTGGCGCCGTCGGCGAGGCGCACGCCGAAGCGCAGCAGCTGGTCCGGTAACGGCTGCTCGGCCTTCACCCCGGTGACCATGTGAGGGAACACGGATAGTTGGAGGGCCTGGAAGTCGTCGGGGGATAGAGTCTGCCGTCGGGTGACGAGGTCCACGTTGATCAGGCAGCCGGTGCTGAATGCCTGAATCGTCGGCACGGTGATGGCGACATTCGGGGTGCGGGCCAGTATCAGCCCGCTGACCATCACCGCGCCCATCTCGTCCGCCGGCGGAGCGGACCAGGCCGGCCATCCAGGTTTGGGTGGGCGAGTCCGTTCTTCCTGAGCTGGCGGGGGTTCGAAGAACATACCTTCACCGTACGGAAATCCTGCGGACTGCGTGGTATGCGGATCATGGATAGCTTTCTGGAGAAAGACTCCACCGGCGATGGAAAGACCACATCCCGGACAGCGCCGCGCAGGCGTTCGCGGCGAACGCCGAGGTACTGGCCGAGCACAGTCCCCAGCGTTTCGTCCTGCTCGTCCATCCGGCCACCCTCGCCTCGTCCCACCCGCAGAGCAGGTCACGCAGGGAACAGATCGAGCGTGCGATCCTGTCTTCCCTGAACTTCCCGGCGACCGTCCGCGCGCCGACCGGATATCTGCGGGCCGTCGGGCCCGGCGTTGCGTGAGTGCTGGGCTGAGGTGCCGGCGACCCTGGTCCCGGTGATCGAGACGCTGGAATGCCTGACCGATCGCGACGTGAGCATGGAGCAGACGCTGCGCGCTCGGCCCGTCCATGCCCGCCCTGGGGTTGACGGACCTGGTGGCGCTGTGCGCCGCACGAGCCGGGATCCGATCCCAGCACCACGCCTGATAGAACGCTGCCGCAACATCCCCTGAGTGCGCACGGGCCGGTCGTGACGCTGGTGTGCTGTGGGGTCGGCGCCGCCGCGATCATCATCACGGCCAGAGCGGGCAATCTCCTCTCGACCTTCCGGGCGCGACGGAACTCGCCGGCACGTTCGTGCAGGTCCACGACGCGGACCAGGAAGTGCGGGAATCAGCCCGCCTGGGGAGACTACCCGGGTGGGCGGCTCGGGGAGGACGGCAGGGCGTACTGGCTGAGGAACCGCTCCACGAGCCGGTCGGTGAACTCGCGCGACACGGGCTCCCCCGTGACCAGCACCCGGTAGTAGAGGGGGCCGAGAAGCTGGTCGAGCGCGAAGCCGACGTCGAAGCCCGCGGGCAGTTCGCCGCGCTCGACCGCGCGGGCCAGCGGAAGGGCGTCGCGGGCGCGCTGCCGGCCGAGGTAGTCGGCGCGCAGGCGGGCGGCGAGCTCCGGGTCGTGCTGGGCCTGTCCGGCCAGCGCGCGGAAGACGGCGCCGGGGTCCGAGCGGGTCAGGAAGCCGGCGAGCCCGCCGAGGTGCGCGCGCAGGTCACGGCCGAGGTCGCCGTGATCGGGTACGGGCAGGTGCTCGGCCATGTCCTCGATGAAGGCGTCCATCAGCACGTCGACCTTGGAGGGCCACCAGCGGTAGATGGTCTGCTTGGCGACACCGGCGCGGGCGGCTATCCCCTCCATCGTCACTCCCGCGAACCCGCGCTCCACCAGCAGGTCGTCGGCCGCGTCCAGCACGGCCTGCCGGGCTTCCTCGCTGCGCCCGTACCGGTTTCCCCGGTGGGCCGCGCGGCGCGCGTCGGCTGCCTTCCCGGCGGACCCCGAACCGCCCATGTGGCCTCCCGCTTGGTAACTGCCTTCTCGATTGGGCACTTTAGCGAACCGCCTTGGACCGGGCGCTCTAGACAAGACTCAACGTCGCGTCTAGCCTAACAGCCATGTCCATCTCACTGCACACCTCACCAGTCCGCCCCGTACTCGACCGGCTGTTCGCCGCGGCCGACCGCGACGACGACGCCCCGGTCGGCCCGTACTCCGCGCACTCGGGCGTGCAGGAGCGCGCCGATGCCCTGGAGGCGGTCTACATGCCGATCTCGGAACGGGGCGGCGAGCTGCTCTACTCGCTGATCCGGGCCGCCCGCCCGCAGACCGTCGTGGAGTTCGGCACCTCGTACGGCATCTCGACCCTTCACCTGGCGGCCGCGGTCGCCGACAACGGCACGGGCCACGTGTACGGCAGCGAGCTGAGCGATACCAAGGTCGAGGCCGCCCGCGCCAACCTCGCCGAGGCGGGACTCGGCGAGCACGTGACGATCCTGCCCGGCGACGCCCTGCGGACCCTCGCCGACGTGCCGGGTCCGATCGGCCTGGTGCTGCTCGACGGCTGGAAGGACCTGTACCTGCCGGTGCTGCGCCTGCTGGAGCCCCGGCTGGCCCCCGGCGCGCTCGTGGTGGCCGACGACAGCAGCTTTCCCACGGTCGCCGGTTATCTGGACCACGTACGCGATCCGGCCAACGGCTACGTCAGCGTCTCCTTTCCTGTCGAGGACGGCATGGAGATCAGCTGCCGCGCCGCGCTCTGACGGGCCCGCTCAAGGTCGGCACTCCTGTACCACCGCTCGGGAATGCCCGCCAGGTGGACGGAGACACCTGCGGGCCGAGTCCGTACGACTTCTGGAAGCTCATGATCAGCGGCCGCCAGGCGTCGGGGTCGATGTGGTCGTCCGTACCCTTCATCCGGATCTCCTCGTGCACCCAGATCCGCTGCACCCGCACCTCGAACGCCTGAACACCCGCCATCACCGACGGGATGCACCGCCTCCACCACCGCCTCGACCATGGCCTCCTCGCAGGCCCATCGACCCCGACATCGCGGCAGGACCGCCTCAGCGAGGCCTGGTCATGATGATCTCACGGGCCGCCTTCCGGATCTGGGCGCCCGGCTCATCGCCCGGACCCGCGATGTCGCCGGTGTTGTGCGTCCGCGCGGCCGTATGGCGCACGACGGCAAGCAAGTTGGCGTTCTCGGTCAATGACACGACCCCCATTGATCGCCAATACTCATGCGCAGGGAAATCAAAAAGAGAAACCCCTCGGCCAAGGAGCATTATGCACATGCTCGCGAAACGTCTGGGCGCGGTTGCACTGGCCGCTGTGACCACCATCACCGCTTTGGCGGCGGTTCCGGCTAGCGCCACGAGGAGCTTGGGACAGTGGGAATACGTCGCGGCTTACCCTCTGACGTCCGCTGGTTTTGCGTCCTGCAGGTCCGCCGGCAAGCTATGGGGAGGAACGTGGCGGTGCCGCGCGATCAACGGCCCGCACTGGTCGCACACCACGTCCCACTATCACCTGGAGATTTACTACACCAGCTAATCGTTGGGGCCGCGCCCTGTCGTGGGGGGACAGGAGGCGGCCCTCCCGTTTTGTCGCGATTGCGTAGTGCAACGCTCGGCGGACCGGGCGCGATTATCTGAAATGGGTGCAGAAGCGTTCTACGCTACGGCGGCGCAGGTAATGCGGACAATTCTGATCGCCCTGGCAGTGGAGATGGCTCGCTTTCACCGATCTCTTGGGATGGGATGACCGCGTCGGCAGTCGTGGCTGAGTTGCGCTCGGGCCTGGTGGAGGCGGCGGTAGTAGGACCAGCTCAGGACCTGGTCGATGGCGCAGGCGGCAGGGATGAAAAGCCGGGCCAGGACGTGGCAGGTCTCGATGATGAACGGGACTTTCAGGGGGAGGGCGCGTCGTCTTTTCCCTGGATACGCCACTGAGCCCTTTTCATCCTGAGTAGCGGCCTTCTTCCACCAGCTGCAGCACGAGGATCGCCTGCACGAGTGCGGTCGCGCGATGCGGGCAACAGCGCAGCCTGGTCAGCACCTTCCAGGACTTCAGGGT
>NZ_JBQQCB010000215.1:0-10672 GCF_052246675.1 Nonomuraea sp. KM90
CTCCTGGAACGTCGCACGCGTCGGTAAGGAGATGCTCCAAGGTCATCACCGGCTTGGCAACCGTGCTGCCCTGATCGTCCGTCGCGTGACCCCCCGAGGCGGTCCGGGCACGATCAGCGAGTAAGGGGAGACGGTGGCGCGGCTGCGGCGCCCGTCCGGCCCCGATCAGCGGAGAAGACGTAAAGGTACGGGTGCCGCGCCCGGACCTCGCCGCCGGCGGCGGCCCTGGCCAGGGCGAGCGCGCCATCCGCCGAGGTGCCCTGCGGCGGCGTGAAACGGGCGGCGGGCAGCAGGGCGCGCACGGTGCTCTG
The DNA here is from genome assembly GCF_052246675.1 of Nonomuraea sp. KM90. Taxonomy (NCBI): domain Bacteria; kingdom Bacillati; phylum Actinomycetota; class Actinomycetes; order Streptosporangiales; family Streptosporangiaceae; genus Nonomuraea; species Nonomuraea sp. KM90. Next base: position 312 of record NZ_JBQQCB010000215.1, read on the forward strand.
GAACGGCTTCATCAGCAGGTCGGCCGCGTCGAAGAGGCGTCCTCCCCAGGAGAAGACCGGTTCGAGCCCGGTCGCGGCGGCGACGGCGGTCTGGCCGAGCTGCCGTCCGGCTTCGTCCCAGATGCCACGCGCGACCGGATCCCCGGCGCGGGCCGCGTCGGCGACCGACGGCGCGAACGACGCCAGGTGGTGTGCGGGCGAGGCCGATTCGTAGACGAGTGCCACCAGGTCCAGGGGGTGGCCGAAGCGGGCGGTCAGCCGTTCCAGCAGGGCGGGCGACCCGCCGGTCCGGCCGTCGTGGGCGCGCAGGGCGGCCTGGAGGCCGTGCCTGCCGATCCACGCGCCGCTGCCGTGGTCGCCGAGCAGGTGACCCCAGCCGTCGGACTGGTTCCAGACGCGGTCCAGGTCGGTGCCCAGCGTGATGACGCCGGTCCCGGCGGCGACGACCACCCCGGGCCGGAACCCGAGCGCGCCGACGTGCGTGGTGACCGTGTCCCCCGCGACCGCGAGCGCGTCGAGCCCGAACCGCCCGCGCAACGCCCGCCACAACGTCTCCGGGTCCCTGACCAGCCCCGGCAGCCCGGTCACCCCGACGGCCATCGCGGCGAACCGCTCGGGGATCGCCACCGCCGTGGCGCCCCTGTCCGGGACCGGCGCCGCGCCGCCGGCACGCCCGGTCCGGACGGCGCTCTCGGCGTGCGCGTCATGGGCCCGGACGGCGCTCTCGGCGTGCGCGTCCCGGGCAGGCGGGGCGTTGCCCGCCTGCCCGTCAGGGGTCCAGGTGGCGTGCTCGACGACCGTGGCGATCCCGGTGGCGAGCCGGTCGAGATCGACCCGGCCCCCGGTGCGGGGCACCGGCGCCGCGTCCTCGCCGTACGCGATCCACCCCCCGCTCTCGATGCGGACCCGGATGCCTCCGCCGCCGACGTCCACACCCACCACGCCGCTCATCCGGCGTGCCCGCCCAGCGCGGCGACGGCCGCGCGGACGCCGGGATGCGCGGCGAGCGCGGCCCGCGCCCGCTCCGGCGGGCAGCCCGTGAGCAGCCGCACGAGCGCCTCCGGGATCCGCCCGTCCGCCTCGGCCAGCGCGGCGCGGCAGGCCGCGGCGTCCTCCCCGGTCGCCTCCACGAGCAGGCTCACGGCCCGTGCCTCCAGCTTGGCGTTGGTGGCGACCAGCCCGACCATGAGGTTCGAGTACGTCCGCCCCGCCTTGATCATGAGCGCCGTCGAGAACGCGTTCAGCAGCACCTTGGTCGCCGTGCCCGCCTTGAGCCGGGTGGACCCGGTGAGCGCCTCCGGGCCGGTGTCGGCGACGACGAGGATCTCGGCCAGCTCGCGCAGCGGCGCGGCTGGATTGCAGGTGATCAGCACGGTGAGCGCGCCCGCCGCCCGGGCCGCGCGCAGCGCACCGGCCACGTACGGGGTGGACCCGGAGGCCGTGATCCCGATCGCCACGCTGCTCTCGCCGAGCGTCGCGGCGTCGGCGGCGCCGAGCTCTTCCGCGTCCTCCCGGTCGACGGACGAGTCGGTGAGCGCGCCGGGCCCGCCGGCGAAGTGCGCCGTGAACAGCTCGCGCGCCACCCCGAACGTCGGTGTGATCTCGGTGGCGTCCAGCACCGCCAGACGCCCCGACGCGCCGGCGCCGAAGTAGTGCACGCCGCCGCCGCGGCCCAGCCGCAGGTGCGCCTCGTCCACCGCCCGGGCGAGCGGCCCGGTGGCGGCGCGGGCGGCCTCGACCGCCCTGGCGTCCTCGTCCAGCAGCAGCCGGAGGACGTCCGCCGACTCCAGCGTGTCGATGTCGGCGGTGCGCGGGTTGCGGCGTTCGGTCGGTGGTGCCACCTGGGGCATCGTGCTCCTCATCGATCGTGTTCGTACGGCTGGGCGAGCGGGCCGGCCTGACCCGCGTAGGAGGTGAACAGCCGGCGTGACTCCGTGGCCAGGTCACCCAGGTCGCGCGGTGCCGGCGGTGCGCCTTCCCGCAGGAAGAGCTCGGCGCGTTCGCGGAGCCGGTCCCGCAGTTCGGCTTCCGAGCCGCCGGGCGCGGCGAGCGCGCGGTCGAGGCCGTCGGCCCACAGCGCCCAGCGGTCGCGGTAGTAGCCGCCGACGAGCCCGCTCCAGTGCCGGCCGGCGTAGTCGTCGAGCAGCGGGCTGTCCGAGGTGCCCCACACCGTGATGATGCGGCGGGCGTTGTCGGCCAGGACGTCGCGGTCCGCCGGGTCGCCGGCGTGCGACAGCGCCTTCGACTCCCAGTGCCGGAAGGTGTACTCGGGCCGGCAGGCCAGCATCCGGTCCAGGTCATCGAAGACCCGCAGAAACCGGTCGATCTCCGGCGCGCTCGCCGCGCCCAGCAGGACCGACCGCTCCACGGCGTCGAGGTGGCAGCGGTCGGCGACCCTGGCCATGAAGGCGACGCCCACCTCGACGAGATCGTGCCCGAGCGGACCGGCCAGCAGGTCGCGGTCGCCCTCGGCCACCTCGATCAGCCGTTCCCAGGCCGCCGCGAGCACGCCCGGCTCGTACCAGAGGACGCGGGCGGCGTCGGCGCGGAGCCCGGCCAGGTCGCCGGGGATCCGCGCGTAGGAGGGGCCGGCGGTGAGGACGCCTTTGAACTGGTCGGGAGCGATCCGCACGCCCTGGGCGCCGTAGACGGTGCCGAGGAGCCCGCGCCAGGCCGCCCGCAGCTCGGCCGTCCACCGGTCGCCGGTGCCGTAACGGCGGCTCACGAAGGCGTCGAGCCAGGCGTCGAGGTCGGGGACCCGGCTCCAGATCTGGTCGGCGACGAGCTCGAAGAAGACGGGGTTGTTGCGGGTGGCCTCCATGGACAGGCCGAGGCCGGCGGGCGGGCTCGCCGCCGCCAGGGCCGCGTCGATCCCGGCCGGTACGCCGCGCAGGTCGGCGCCCGGATCGGTGCGGCCGCCGAAGTTCAGCAGCGCGCACCAGAGCCAGGGTTTCCCGGAGAACTCCTGGAATCGGCTCCACAGCGGGTCGTGCTCCGCCCACAGGTCCGCCACGAGCATCCGGTCGTCCGGGATCGCGGTGAGGAAGGCGTTGACGCGGTCCTCGGTCCAGAACTCCCGCTGGTAGGAGAACGGCCAGGCCTGCATGAGCCAGACCGCGTCCGGGTCGGCGGCCCGCAGGCCGGCCAGCGTGGCCGCCGCCACGGCCCCGGGAAAGGCGGGGTCGGCGTCGATGGGGATCATCTCGATGAACGGGTCGGCGGCGTACAGGTGGTCGGTGCCGAAGAGTTTGATCTGCGCGCGGGCGATCTCGGCGCCGATCCGCTCGTAGAGCGGGTCGGCGGGATCGAGGACCCACGTCTCGAACCCCTGCCAGTGGCGGCGGCCGGCGCGCGCCGCCGCGGCGATCTCGGGCGGGACGTGCCCGGTGAAGGCCGGCAGCACGGGCGTCATGCCGAAGGCGCGCTCCCGGTCGAGGATGCGCGCCCCGAGCTCGCGATGGCTCTCGATCCAGGACGAGGGGAGCGGGCCGGCGAAGTTGTCCAGGCAGCCCATGAACTGGAACGGCAGATAACCCGGGCCGCCCAGGAAGCTCCGGATCTGCCGGTCGTCGAGCCCGAGCATTGAATAGGCGGCGTACAGCGCGGCCTCGTGACCGGTGACGGCGAGCGGCATGGTGATGCCGTGCAGGGCCATCCAGTCGATCTCGCGTTCCCAGTCGGCCCAGTCCCAGTAGGGCATCGTGTAGCTGAAGGTGCAGAAGTTGAGGTAGTAGCCCTCCCGGACCCGCGCCGCGCCCTGGCGGAGCGGGGTGTCGGGCAAGGACGCCAACCCGAGGGGCAGCTCCGTGTCCCAGCCCACGGAGGTGCCGCAGCGTTCCCGGAGGTAGTGGTGGAGCGCCACCGAGGCGCTCACGCCGTCCGTCGCCGCGATGCTGAGCACACCGCCGGCCGCCTCGTAGGCGTACTCGCGCCCGTCGCCGTCACGGGCGGCGAACCGTACCGACTCCGCCACGGGCCCCAGCACGCGATGGGCCAGGCCGCGCACAGTTTCCGCCCACGGCGGGCCGTCACCGGACAACATCGCAGGTCACACCCCTCGACTAATTAGTTCCGTACGGTCCATAATTAATATGCTAGCGTACCGGCAACCGATCGCAGGGAGAGAGCATGGAGCAGGTCGTGGCCGCGGGCACCCAGTTCATGCGCGAGGTCAACGCCGCCGCCGTGCTGCGGAAGCTGCGGGCCGAGGCCAGCATGAGCGTCTCCGCGCTGGCCAAGGCCGTGGGGCTGTCCCGACAGGCGGTCTCCCGCTCGCTCAACGCGCTCGTCACCGAGGGCCTGGTCGAGTTCGGCCCCCTCGATCGCGACTCCACCCGGGCGGGGCGGCCGGCCCAGCTCGTGCGGTTCCGGGCGGAGGCGGGCCACGTGCTGGGCCTGTCGATCAGCCCGCAGGACGTGCGCGTGGCGGTGGCGGACCTGGCCGGCACGGTCACGGCGGCCGAAGCGGTGCAGCTCGGCTCCGGTCCCGGCGGCGACCAGGTGGTGGAGACGCTGCTGTCCACGGTGGACCGGGCGCTGCGCGCGACGGGGATCACGACAGGAGACCTCTGGTTCGCCTCGGTCGGCACCCCCGGCATCGTCGACCCGGCGGCCGGGATCATCAAGCTCATCCCGAGCATGCCCGGCCTGGCCGGCGACCTGCTCGTCCGCCGGCTGACGGAGACGCTCGGCTGCCCCGTCTACCTGGACAACGACGTCAAGCTGGCCACACACGGCGAGCGGCGGCGCGACGCGGAGCAGCGCGAGGACTCCCTGGTGATGATCCACTGGGGCGAGCGGGTCGGCGCCGGCATCGTGCTGAACGGCGAGCTCTACCGCGGCGCCTCCAACGACTCCGGCGACGTCGGCTTCCTCGATCTGTTCACCGACGGCCACGCCACGCCCCGCCATCCGCGGGGCCTGGGCCCGTTCGAGGATCGGGTCGGCGGCGCGGAGATCGTGCGCCAGGCCGCGGCGGCCGCCGGACGCGCCGGTGATGGCGCGCTCCTGGCCCGGATCGAGGCCGGGGGAGAGCACGCGCTCGAGGCCGTGCTGGACGCCGTCGTCGACGGCAGCCCGGCCGCGCTGGAGGCGATCGACGTGGTGGCCCGCCGCTTCGCCAAGGGCATCGCCGTGATCCGGGCGATCCTCAACCCGCGGCTCGTGGTCATCGGCGGGCCGCTGGCCAGATGCGGCGAGACGTTGCTCGCCGCGCTGCGGCGGCACCTGTCCGGCGAGCCGCTGGACCAGCCGGCGCTGGAGGTCTCGACGCTCCAGGAAGACGCCGTCGTCCACGGGGCCCTGCTCCACTCCCTGGACGAGATCGAGCGGACCAGGTTCGGCCTGGTCAGACCAGGCTCGGCCTGGTGAGGAACAGTCGTCATGAAGGCCGTTGCGGAAACGACGCGCCAGCCGACGCCACCACCCGATTGAGGAGAAAGGTCATGCGTATGACGAGACCAGCCCGGCGCGCGGCGGTCGTGGCGCTCGGCGTCACGACGGCGTTCGCGCTGACGGCCTGCGCGGGCGCCAGCAGCTCGGGCGGGAATACGGCGACCAAGGTCGACGTATCGACCACCATTCCCAGCGACCCGGTGACGCTCACCCTCGCCTACACCAACGACCCGCCCACCAAGGCGCTCATCGACGGCTTCACCAAGAAGCACCCGAACGTCACCGTCAAGCCCCAGATGACGCCGTTCAACGACTACATCAAGTCCATCAAACTGGCGATGTCGTCCGACGCCGCGCCGGACATCGCCCAGTACAACCCGGGCGCCATGAACTCCCTGGTCCCGGCCGGCCTCATCCTCGACCTGAGCCCGTGGGCCAAGGCGTACGACTGGACCACCAAGTTCCCGCCGGCCAGCCTCGAGGTCCTCAGCTCCGACAAGTCGGCCAAGCAGTTCGGCACCGGCAGCCTGTACGCCGTGCCCGGCGGGCTGTCCGTGCTCGGCGTCTTCTACAACAAGAAGATCGTGAAAGAGGCGCCGAAGACGCTGGCCGACTTCGAGGCCGCGATGCAGCAGGCCAAGGCCGCCGGCAAGACCCCGCTGAGCAACGGCGCGCTCCAGGTAGGCGGCTTCCACCTGTGGAACGCGCTGCTCAACGTGACCGGCGACATCAACGACTACCGGTCGTGGGTGTACGGCAAGCCGGGCGCGACGATCGAGAACCCGGCCGCGCTGAAGGCCACCCAGACGCTGACCGACTGGGCGAAGAAGGGATACGTCTCCAGCGGGGCGAGCGCCACGGCGGACGCCGACGCCCTGGCGAGCTTCGCCAAGGGCGACAGCGCGTTCCTGATCACCGGCAACTGGGCCGCCTCCACCCTGGAGACCGAGATGAAGGACGACGTGGGCTTCTTCCTGATGCCTACGGAGTCGGCGGACAAGCCGGCGAACGTCGCCTCCGGGGCGAGCGTGGCGTACGCCATCTCGTCGAAGTCGAAGCACCCGAACGTCGCCGCGGCGTTCCTCGACTACCTGAGCTCGCCGGAGGCGGCGAAGATCGAGTTCGACGGCGGGTTCCTGCCGGTCGACACCAAGGCCGAGCTTGGCGCGACGGGGCTGCGCGGCGACATCGCGAGTGTCTTCGCGCCGGTGGCGCAGGGCAACGGGATCGTCCCCTTCCCCGACTTCGCCTCGCCCGGCATGATCGACAAGCTGACCCCCGGCATCCAGGGCCTGATCAGCGACAAGATGACCCCCGACGCCTTCCTGAAGTCCCTGCAGGAGTCGTGGGACGCCCACCATGGCTCGTGAGCTGAGCCCGGCCGTCTCCTCGCCGCGGGCGGTTCCGGCCCGCGGCGAGGGGCGGGCGGCCGGCAGGCCCGCCCGCCCGCCGCGCCGGCGTGGACGACGGGTGCGCGGCTGGCTCTACGTGCTGCCCGCGCTGGCGGTGTACCTCGGCTTCGCCATCTGGCCGGCGCTGAACACGCTCCGCCTGTCATTCCTGACCTGGGACGGCATCCTGCCGCCGGTCTGGGCGGGCTTCTCCAACTACATCAAGATTTTTCGTGATTCGGCGCTGTACGAAGCCATCCTGCACAGCCTCGCGCTGATCGTCTTCTTCTCGGTCATCCCCATCGGCATCGGGCTGCTCATGACAGCGCTGCTGATGGGCAAGGTGCGCCGGGGCATGACGTTCTTCCGGATCGTCTTCTTCCTCCCCCAGGTGCTGCCCCTCGTCGCCGTCGGCATCACCTGGCGCTGGCTCTACAGCGACTCCGGCGTCGTCAACCAGTTCCTCGACCTCGTCGGGCTGGGGGCGATCACCCGCGCCTGGCTGGGCGACTACCAGCTGGCGCTGATCGCGCTCGGCCTCATCGGCACCTGGACGATGAGCGGTCTGTGCATGATGCTCTTCCTGGCCGGCGCGCAGAAGATCGACCCGTCCCTGTACGAGGCCGCCAAGCTCGACGGCGCGGGAGCGCTCCGGCAGTTCCGGCACGTCACCGTGCCCGGGGTGCGCAGGGAGATCACGGTCGCCGGAGTCATCACCACGATCGCCGCGCTGGCCAGCTTCGACCTCGTCTTCGTCACCACGAACGGCGGCCCGGCAGGGCAGACCAACGTGCCCGGCCTGCTCGTCTACCGGCTGGCCTTCAACGAGGGCGACATCGGCGGCGCCAGCGCGCTGGCGGTCGTGCTGACCGTCATCGTGGTCGCCGTCGTCAGCGCCGTCCGATATTTCACCAGGGATGATGAGAGTTGAGCATGCGCGGCGGTGTCAGTCTCCGGTACGGAGTCCTCGTCCTGCTGGCGGTCATGGTGCTGGTGCCCTTCGCCGGCATCGTCCTGGCCGCCCTGCATCCCTCGGGCGCGCAGCTCGACGGGCTGAGCATCCCGGACCGGTGGTCGTGGGAGACCTTCGCACTCGCGTGGGAGCAGGGCAACTTCACCAACCTCATGCGCTCGAGCGTGCTGATCGCGGTCTGCGTGGTGCCTCTCGCGGTGGTGATGGCCACGCTCGCCGGCTACGGGCTGGCGATCCTCAAGGTGTGGGGGCGCCGGACGTTGTCGTTCGGGTTCGTGATGGGGCTCACGCTGCCGATCGAGGTCATCGTGGTGGCGCTCTACTTCAACCTGCGCGAGGTCGGCCTGACCGACTCCTACGTCGGCGTCATCCTGGCCGAGGCGGCGTTGTTCATGCCGTTCGGGGTGTACTGGATGCAGACCCACTTCTCGAACGTGCCCGAGGAGCTCGTCGAGGCGGCGCGCATCGACGGCGCCAGGGACCTCGTGGTGCTGGCGCGGGTGCTGCTGCCGATCTCGTGGCCCGCGGTCACCACGCTGTCCGTTCTGTACTTCATGTGGTCGTGGAACCAGTTCATGCTGGTGCTGGTCATGATGCAGAACCCGGACCAGCGCACCGCGCCGAGCGGGCTGGGGCTCTTCGTCGGCCAGTACACGACGGACATCCCGCTGCTGGCGGCGGCGTGCTTGATCGTCATCGCCCCGATCCTGGTCGTGTACCTCGTCTTCCAGCGCAGCTTCGTCAGCGGCATCACCCAGGGCGCCATCAAGGGCTGACGGCGGCGGCCACGTCCCGGCGCACAGCCCGGTGGCCGTCGGCGCCCGTCACATCCGCGTCACGAGGATGCCGTCGTCGTCGCTGAACAGCTCGGCGCCGGGATGGAAGACGACGTTGCCGAAGGTGACCGGCACGTCTCGTTCCCCGGTGCCCTGCTTCCCGCTCTTTCGGGGGTTGGAGCCGAGCGCCTTGATGCCGAGGTCCAGCTCGCGCAGGGCGGCGACGTCGCGTACGGCGCCGTTGATCACCACGCCGGCCCAGCCGTTGGCCACCGCCATGCCGGCGATGACGTCGCCCATGAGCGCGGTGTGCAGCGAGCCGCCGCCGTCCACGACCAGCACCCGGCCCCGGCCCGGCTCGCTCAGGACGGACTTGAGCAGGGCGTTGTCCTCGTGGCAGCGGACGGTGACGATGGGGCCGGCGAAGGCGTGGCGGCCGCCGTACTGGCGTAGTTGCAGGTCGCAGGAGTCGAGCTGGTCGCCGCGCTCGTCGTACAGGTCGGCGGTGACGATGGTCATGACGGGAACCCTTCTACGGATCGACGGGAAGCCGGTCGGACGGAGTGCCGATGCCAGGGGTCAGGCATCGGCCTCGGCCTCGCCGCTGTGGTGCTCGGCGGCCGGCGCGACCGCGAGCGGGTCGAGGGAGCGGCGCATGGTCCGCCTTGGCGGCGTAGAGCTCGGCCGCAGATTCGCTCATCGCTGTCCTGCCTGGTCGGTGATCGTCACAACCTACCTCGCCATCCCGAGGCCCGGGCCGGGACGCCATGGGGCCGCTGGAGAGTGACGTCCCGGCCGGGTTCAGAACGTGATGAATCCGTACAGCGCGAGATGGTTCGACTTCGTGCTGCTCACCGTGTGGTCGATGCTCGACGGCTGCACGGCGCCCTTGACGAACAGATAGTCGATCTTCCTGGAACCGGAGGTGGCCTTCGCTCCGTAACCGGTCATGCCGAAGCCGCCGAGTGTCGCGGGGGCGATGTTCGTGCGGTTCGCGTCGATCCCGATCACGCGGATCGTCGAGGCGTTCAGCAGGCTCGTGGCGTCCGCGCCGACATGGATGCCGGTGTTCGCGATCCCGGTGTAGCCGGCGCCCGCGCAGGCATTGGCTCCGTTCTGCTCCGGGAGGTGCATGGTCGCGGCGAAGACCGTCGTCCCCGTTTCCCTGATCGTGAACCTCGCCGCGATCGCGCTCGTACGCTTCCACTTGTACGCGTTGGTGACGCCGTCGTCGTTGTCCGGCGGCTTGTACAGCGTGCACCCGGCCCCGCCGGCGTAGGCCGTTCCGGGCTTCAGCCAGCCCGCGCTCCAGTATTTCGAGATGTCGCCCGCGGCCAGGCTCAGCGTCCTGGTGTTGTAGACGATCCCGTTGGTCTGCTTCTTCTTCAGGTCACCGAGCTCCTGCTGGCTGCACTTGTGCGTGCTGCCCCACGGCTCGGGGTCGTCCCAGGCGACGATCGCCCGGTAGGTGCCCGCCGGATATCCGAACTTGGCGGAGAGCTGGTCGGCGTAGGCCGTGGCCTGCCCGGTGCCGCGTACCTGTTGCACGATCAGCAGATCGGGGGCCCGCACGCCGGAGGTGCCCGTCCGGCCGTTGTCGTCGACCAGCATCGACGACAGGTGGTCCGGGCCCGAGATGCGGGTGCACGTGCCGTCGGCGTTGTTCCTGACCAGGTTCTCGATGTTGTTGTTGTAGACCCGCAGGACTCGGTCCGCCGCGGCCGCGGGCGCTTCGTGCGCCTGCGCGATGGAGGGGGTGCTCGCGGTGAGCGCGAGGGCCGCCGCGAGGGCCGTCGCGCCGCGCGATCGATGATGGAGGGACATGGT
>NZ_JBQQCB010000216.1:0-10649 GCF_052246675.1 Nonomuraea sp. KM90
GGTGTAAGGAGGGCGGAGGTAACCTGGTCCGGCGCGCTCGGGAACACCTAGCGCCGGGACAGCACGCCGTTAAGGACGGAGGTCACGGAGGTCGTGGCGGTGGTGAGATCCAGCTGGCGGTTGTACTCCGACGCCCCGGCGGCGCCGCCGAAGCCGAGCCGGAGATTGCCGACGGGCTGGTAGGCCAGCTGGCCTGCGGGTTTGCCGAGCATCGTCTGGTTGATCAGGTCCTGGGCCTGCGTCCACTGGTTCTCGAAGACCAGCCGCCGGATCTCCGGCAGCGCCTGCGCACCCTTCGGGTTGCTCTGGTCGTACGGTCCGCCCGCCCAGACGGTGTCCTCGTTGAGCTGCAACCGCTCGGTGTCGACGTTGCCGAACACCATGGCGCCCAGGCGGCCGTTGCCGATCGGGAGCGCCCGCAGCCAGTCCGTGCCGGCGGCCTCGTCGTACCAGAGCGCCAGGTCGTTGGCCGCGCGCACCTCGGGGGGCGGCGTCGAAGCGGCTCGGGCGACCGCCGTCCATCGCATCGGCAGCAGGAGCGCGCCGGCCCCGGCTGTGCCGATCCTCATCAGCTGCCTTCGTGTCAGGTGGTGTTCGGGCATGGCTGTTCCCAATCGTCAGGGGGTGCGGTGCTCGGGGACGGCGCGGCGGGCTATTCCTGGACCTTGCCTCCGGTGAGGCGCGACAGGACGAGGGCGACGATGATGATCGCGCCGTTGAGGGCCTGGATCCACTGGGCGGGCACGCCGGCCAGGGTGAGGACGTTCTGGATCATGTAGAGGAGGAGGATGCCGGTGAACGCGCCGAACACCGTGCCCTTGCCGCCGTTGAGGCCGACGCCGCCGATGACGGCCGCGGCGAACACGGTGAAGATGGCGCCGTCACCCTGCGCGGCCGCCACGGAGGCGAGGTGCCCCGACATCAGCAGGCCGCCGAGCGCGGCCAGCACGCCGGCGCCCACCAGGGCGGTCCACAACACCCGGTCGGTACGGATGCCGGCGGCCTTGGCCGCGTCCACGTTGCCGCCGATGGCGTACAGGGCGCGGCCGTACTTGGTGAAGCCGAGCAGCACGATTCCGGCGGCGAACAGCAGCAGGCAGAGCCAGATCGAGGCGGGCACGCCGAGCCACAGGGCCGAGCCGAGATAGAGCATCGACGCCGGCAGGTTGAAGAAGGTCTGGCCGCCGGAGATGCCGGTGAGCAGGCCGCGCAGCACGATGAGCATGCCGAGGGTGACGATGAAGCCGTTGAGCCCGAACCGTACGATCAGCAGCGCGTTGATCGCGCCGATGAGCACGCCGACGGCCAGGGTGACGGGGATCGACCAGGCCCCCGGCAGCAGGCCGAGCCCGGCGCCCGAACCGGCGGCCACGGTCAGCCACGCCGCCACGCCCGGCGCGAGACCGAACGTCGACTCCAGTGACAGATCCATCTTGCCGGCGACCAGCACGATGGTCTGAGCCAGGACCAGCAGGGAGATCTCCGACATGGTCTGCAGGATGTTGATCAGGTTGTCGCCCTGCAGGAAGATCGGGTTGACGATCTGGCCGACGACGGCGATCGCGATGATCGCGGGGATCAGGGCGAAGTCGCGCAGGCGGGCCAGCCGGATCCGTGGGCGTTCCCGCTCGGGGGCGGCGTTCTCGGTGGCGGGCGTGAGAGTTCTCTCAGGCATCGAGCCGGACTCCTTCCATGGCCGCCACCACGTCGTGGTCGTGCCATCCGGCGGCCAGCTCGGCGACGACACGGCCCTGGAACATCACCAGCAGCCGGTCGCACAGCCGCAGGTCGTCGAGTTCGTCGGAGGCGATCAGCACGCCGGTTCCCCTGGTGGCCGTTTCCTCGACCTTGCCGAGCAGGAACTCCTTGGACTTGACGTCCACCCCGGCGGTGGGGGTGATCAGCACGAGCAGCCGGGGGTCGGAGGCCAGCGCCCTGGCCATGACGACCTTCTGCTGGTTGCCGCCGGACAGGCCCATCACGGGCAGGCCGGGACCGGGGGTCTTGATCGCCAGGTTGGCGATCAGGGTCCTGGCCAGCCGGTCGCGCCGCCGGTTGCTGATCAGGCCGGCCCCGCCGAGCTGGTCGGGGACGGTCATGGTGGCGTTGTCGGCGATCGACATCATCGGGACGAACCCCTGGTGGTGCCGATCGCGGGGGACGAAGCCGACACCTGCGGCGAGCGCGTCGGGCACGCTGCCGGGACGGGGCGCGCGCCCGGCGACCTCGATCGAGCCCGAGTCGGCCGCGCGCAACCCGACGACGGTCTCGGCCAGCTCGGTTCTGCCGCTGCCGGCTGCGCCGGCCAGGCCGACGATCTCGCCGGACCGGATCTCGAAGTCGATCTCCCGGTAGGCGTCGCCGTACGTCAGGCCGCGCACGCCGAGCACCACATCGGCGCCGCCGGGCACGGCCGTCCGGGAGGACGCCTCCGCCAGGCCGGCGGCCTCTCCCGCCATCGCCGCCACCAGCTCCGCGTGCGGCAGATCGGCCACCGTGGTGGTCAGGATGTGCCGGGCGTCGCGGAAGACCGTGACCGTGTCGCAGATCTCGTAGATCTCCTGCAGGTGGTGGCTGATGAACAGGAAGGTCACCCCCTGCTCCTGCAGGGTGCGGATACGGGTGAACAGCCGGGCGATGGCGGCCGCGTCGAGCTGGGCGGTCGGCTCGTCGAGGATGATGAACCGGGCGCCGAACGACAGCGCACGGGCGATCTCCACGAACTGCCGCTGCTCGACGTCCAGTTCGCCGGCCGGCAGGCGCACGTCGACGTCCACCGACCAGGTGGCCAGCAACTCGGCCGCCTTGCGCCGCAGGGCCGCCCAGCGGACCAGCCCGAGCCGGTTCAGGTCGTGGCGGTGCAGGTAGAGGTTCTCCGCCACGGTCAGCTCGGGGATGATCGTGGACTTCTGGTAGACGCAGGCCACCCGCTGCCGCCAGGCATCGCGGTCGGCCAGGCGCGGGGCGGGCTCGCCGCCGAAGCGCACCTCGCCCTCGTCGGGCGCCTGGAGCCCGGTGAGGATCGACACCAGGGTGGACTTCCCGGCCCCGTTGCGGCCGACGAGCGCGTGGGTCCGGCCGGGCATGACGCGGATCCCGGCACGGTCCAGCGCGACGGTCTCCCCGTATCTCTTGGTGACGCCCACCGCCTCGACGAGGGGTGTCACCGCCTGGTCATCCGCCAAGGTTGTTGCCCCACAGCGAGGAGTCGCCCGGCTTGACGCTCGCCACGCCCGCGTAGGTGGCGCCGTCGGCGGTGACCAGGGGCGCGGAGAGCTGGTCCTCCATCAGCCCGGGGCGCACCTGGATGATGGTGCTGTCGTGGTCGGTCGGGCCCGGCTTGAACGTCTTGCCGTCGATGGCGGCCTTGGTGTACTGCAGCGCGTACTTGGCGTACTGGTCGGCCGGCTGGGAGACGGTGGCGTCGATGTTGCCGGCGGCGATCTCCTTGAGCTCCTGGGGGATGCCGTCGTTGGAGATGACGAAGACGTGCTTGGGATCGTCCGGCGGAACCAGGAGGCCCCGCTGCTGCAGCACCTGGAGGGTGCCCGACAGGGCGAAGCTCGACTGCATGTAGACGCCCTTGATGTCGGGATTGGCGGTGAGCTGGGTCTGCAGCTTCTGCGAGGCGACCGCGCCGTCCCAGTTGGTGGCCTCGCCGAACACCGTGATGCCGGGGTAGCTCGCCTTCATGCAGGTGTTGAACGCCTCGGTGCGGTCGCGGCCGTTGATGGAGGCCAGGTCGCCCTGGAGCATCACGACCTTGCCCTTGCCGGACAGCTTCTCGCCGAGGAACTTGCACGCCTTCTCGCCGTAGGCGCGGTTGTCGGCGCGTACCACCATGTAGGCGTCGCCCTGCTCGGGGCGGGTGTCGACCATGACGACGGGGATCTTCTTGGTGTTGAGCTGCTGGAGGGTGGGGGCCACGGCGGCGGTGTCCTGCGGGGCCAGCACGACGCCCTTGACGCCCTGGCTGATGAAGCTCTGCACGTTGGCGGTGAGCTTGGAGATGTCGTTCTGCGAGTTGGAGGTCTTCAGCTCCAGGCCGTTCTCGGCGCCGAACTGGGGGACGTACTTGATGAAGGAGTTCCAGAAGTCGGTGTCGGAGCGGGGATAGTCGACCCCGACGACCGGCTTGCCGCCCCCTGAGGCGGCCGTGCCGCCGCCTCCGCCGCCCCCGCAGGCGGTGGCCAGGCCGGCCGACAGGGCGACGGCCGTCCCTAAGGCGAGTCCTCTTCTCATGAGTCTTCCTTCCCTGTGCTGGGTGGCGGCCGGGGTGCGGGTCACATCGCACCCGCCGCGTCGGCGGCCCATTGGGGGCCGTGCGGGTAGGCGTACTCGGCGCGGGATGCCGGATGCATCTCGGCGCCACCGCCCGGACGTGCGGGGGCGAGGTACCGGCCGTCCCGGATCACGACCGGGTCGGTGAAGTGGTCGTGCAGATGGTCGATGTACTCGATGACGCGGTCCTCGGTGGTGCCGCTGACGGCCACGTAGTCGAACATCGACAGGTGCTGGACCATCTCGCACAGGCCGACGCCGCCCGCGTGCGGGCACACCGGCACCCCGAACTTGGCGGCCAGCAGGAGGATGGCGATGTTCTCGTTGACGCCGGCGACTCTGGCGGCGTCGAGCTGCAGGATGTCGATCGCGCCCGCCTGCAGGAGCTGCTTGAACATCACCCGGTTGTGGGTGTGCTCGCCGGTGGCGACCTTGATGGGCGCCACCTGCTTGCGGATGGTGGCGTGGCCGAGCACGTCGTCGGGCGAGGTGGGCTCCTCGATCCAGTACAGGTCGAACTCGGCGAGCGGGGCCAGCCACTCGATCGCTTGCCCGACGTTCCACGCCTGGTTGGCGTCCACGGCGATGCGCACATCGGGGCCGACCGTCTCGCGGGCCAGCCGCAGGCGCCGGATATCCTCGGCCAGGTCGGCGCCGACTTTCAGCTTGATCTGGCGGAACCCGTCGGCGACCGCCTCCTCCGCCAGCCGGGCCAGCTTGTCGTCGGTGTAGCCGAGCCAGCCGGGAGTGGTGGTGTAGGCGGGGTAGCCCTCGGCCAGCAGGCGTGCGCGGCGCTCGGCCCGGCCCGGCTCGGCGCCGCGCAGGATGGCCAGCGCCTCCTCCCGGGTGAGCGCGTCCTCCAGGTAGCGGAAGTCGACGACGTCGACGATCTCCTCCGGCGACAGCTCCGACAGCAGCCGCCACAGCGGCTTGCCCGCCCTGCGCGCGCGAAGGTCCCACAGGGCGTTGAGCACGGCTCCGGCCGCCATGTGGATGACGCCCTTCTCCGGGCCGAGCCAGCGCAGCTGGCTGTCGCCGGTGAGCCGGCGGGACACCCCGCCCAGATCGCCGAGCACCTCGGCCACCGGCCGCCCGGTGACCAGCGGCGCCAGCGACTCCACGGCGGCCACGGCGATCTCGTTGCCGCGCCCGACGGTGAAGGCGAGCCCGTGCCCTTCCTGCCCGTCGCCGGTCCGTACGATCACGTACGCGGCCGAGTAGTCGGGCTCGGGGTTCATGGCGTCGGAGCCGTCGAGGTCCCGTGAGGTGGGGAAACGGATGTCGTGGGCCTCGATGGCGGTGATCAGCTCGGCCACGACGGCCGCCCTTGGTGATGTTGACGCACGAAGGTGTCCCTCCATGGGATGTTTCGGGGAAGTGAAGCCGTCTTCACCACACCGACATGGGATGTCTTTGTAATCCTCGCGAGGGCGGCGTGTCTAGACCTCCCCGGTAATACCGGCAAAATCGCGCATCGACTGCCCCAGCGGAGGCCGCTGTGATGAGCAGACAACCCATGTCTGCCTCCACGCAAGCACCAATCTTCCTCGAACATAGGATGTCTGTTATGTTTCCCAGCGTGACGCGCGTCCCGATCGAGCGACCCCGTGCCCGGAGGTCGCCCGCATGTCCCTGACCGACGAGGCGATCTCCCGCATCCGGGCCCTCATCCAGTCGGGCGAGCTGCCACCGGGGGCGCGGCTGCCGCCGGAGCACCAGCTCGCCGCCCAGCTCGGCGTCTCCCGCAACCCGCTGCGCGAGGCGGTCAAGGCGCTGGTCGTGGCCCGGGTCCTGGACGTACGGCGGGGCGACGGCACCTTCGTGACCAGCCTGGAGCCGCGGCTGTTGCTGGAAGGGCTGGGACTGGCCGTCGAGCTCCTGCGCGACGACACCCTGCTGGAGATCGTCCAGGTACGGCGGATGCTCGAGCCCGCGGCGACCGCCCTCGCCGCGTCCCGGATCTCCGCCGAGCAACTCGACGAGATCGGCGAGCACCTGAACGCGATGCGCGCCGCCTGCGACGACGTGGAGAAGCTGAACCACCACGACGCCGCCTTCCACCGCGCCGTCGTGCGGGCGACCGGCAACGAGACGCTGTCCACCCTGCTCGACGGAATCTCCGGCCGCACGCTGCGGATGCGGGTGTGGCGCGGCACGGTGGAGGCCGGCAGCTCGAACAAGACCGTCGCCGAGCACGAGGCGATCTACCACGCCCTGGCCGCCGGCGACGCGACGCTCGCCCAGGCCGCGGCGCTCATGCACATCGGCACGACCGAGACCTGGCTGCGCTCGGTGCTCGGGGACGTCGAGGACTCCCGTGACCAGGGTGTGAACTTCGAGGGCTCCCAGCTCGGCGAGGAGGAGACACGATGAAGGTCCGCCTGGCCTACGGGGAGAGCGGCCTGACGGTCGAGCTGCCCGACGAGGCCACCACGGTGGTCACCCCCGTCCACCACGCTGCCGCCCGCGACCAGGCCGGCGCGCTGCGGACCGCCCTGCGCGAACCGGTGTCGGGCCCGCCCCTGCGCGAGCGGGTACGGCCCGGCCAGACCGTCGCCATCTCGGCCTGCGACGGCACCCGCCCCCAGCCGCGGCACCTGATGATCCCGGCGATCCTCGCCGAGCTCGACGGCATCGTCGACCTCGACGACGTGACCATCCTCGTCGCGACCGGCACCCATCGCGGCAACACGGAGCCCGAGCTGCGCGCGATGTTCGGCGACGCGATCGTGGACTCCGTACGGATCGTCAACCACGACGCCCGCGACCCCGGCTCGCTCACCTATCTCGGCCGCTTCGGGAAAGACGTGCCGGTCTGGCTGAACACCGCCTGGGTCCAGGCGGACGTGCGGATCACCACCGGGTTCGTGGAGCCGCACTTCTTCGCCGGCTTCTCCGGCGGCCCCAAGCTGGTCGCCCCCGGCCTGGCCGCGCTGGAGACCGTGCTCACCCTGCACGACGCCACCCGGATCGGCGATCCCCGGGCCACCTGGGGGGTGATCGAGGGCAATCCCGTGCACGACGACGTACGGGCCATCGCCGAGGGCACCGGGGTCACCTTCGCCCTCGACGTGATCCTGAACCGGGACAAGGACATCGTGGCGGCCTTCGGCGGCGACATCCTGCCCATGCACGCCGAGGCCACCGCCACCGCCCGCCGGGTCGCCATGCGCCGGGTCGAGGCACCCTTCGACGTGGTGGTCACCACCAACTCCGGCTACCCCCTCGACCAGAACCTCTACCAGTCGGTCAAGGGCATGGCGGCGGCGTTCCAGGTGGTGCGGCCGGGCGGCGTGATCGTCTGCGCGGCCGAATGCCGCGACGGCTTCCCCGACCACGGCTCCTACCGCGAAGTGCTGGCCTCCGAGCCCTCCCCGCAGGCACTGCTCGACACGATCGCCGCCCGGCCGGTGACCGTCCCCGACCAGTGGCAGGTGCAGATCCAGGCGCGTATCCAGGCGGGCGCGCGGGTGGTCGTGCACACCTCCTACCTCAGCGACGCCGACCTGGCGGCCGCCCACCTCGAACGGACCGGCGACATCACCGCCACGGTGGCCGAGGCGCTGTCCGCCGCCGGCCCGGGCGCCCGCGTGTGCGTGCTGCCGGAGGGTCCGCAGACCATCCCCTACCTGGCCGGCGGCCCGGCATGAGCGAACGGGTGGCGGACCTGGGGTTCGCCCGGGTCGACCTGGACCGGCAGGCCCGCCAGGGGGCACCCGAGGTCGTCTACGGGCCGGGCAAGACCGCCGAGGAGATCGTCGCGATCGTGTCCGCCCTGCTCGCCGGCAACACCGGCCCGGTGCTGGCCACGCGGGTCGAGAGCGCCACCGCCGGGGCAGTCCTGGCGGCCGTGCCGGGAGGAGTCTACGAACCCGCGGCGCGGCTGCTGGTGTGGCGGCCGGCGCGGACCGGATCCTTCGAGGTCGTGGTGGTCACGGCGGGCACGTCCGACGGGCCGGTGGCGGCCGAGGCGGCGGCCGTGGCCCGGGCGCTGGGGCTGGCCGTCACCGTCGTGCGCGACGTGGGCGTGGCGGGCATCCACCGGCTGCTCGCCGAGACCGGCCGGCTGCGCGCGGCCGACGCGGTGATCGTGGTGGCGGGCATGGAGGGCGCGCTGGCCAGCGCCGTCGGCGGCCTCGTGGCGGCGCCGGTGATCGCCGTGCCGACCTCCGTCGGGTACGGCGCGGCCCTGGAGGGCGTCACCGCCCTGCTGGCGATGTTGTCCTCGTGCGCGGCCGGCCTCACCGTGGTCAACATCGACTCCGGCTTCGGTGCCGCCATGGCCGCGCATCGCCTCGCCCATGCCACCACCCGCCGCACCACCCCGGCGGGTACGCAGGCCGCGCAGCCGGGAGGACAGCGGTGATCTGCCGGCTCAACCCGTTCACGGGGCTGGCCGGGGACATGCTGCTGGCGGCACTGATCGACGTGGGCGCGCCGCTGGACGGGATCCGGGCGGCCGTGGCGTCGACCGGTCTCACCGGGTGGGAGCTGACGGCCGCGCGGGTGCTCACCCACGGGCTGGCGGCGACCCGGGTACGCGTCGTGGTCACCGACACGGCGACCGAGCGGCGGGCGGCCGAGCTGATCTCCATGGCCGGGGCCGCCCGGCCGGAGCCGGTCGCCTCCCTCGCCACCGCCGCGCTGCGGGCGATCGCCGAGGCGGAGGGCCGGATCCACGGCACCGACCCCGCCCAGGTGCACCTGCACGAGCTGGGCGGCCACGACGCGCTCGTCGACATCGTCGGCGTGGCCGCCGCGCTGCACCTGCTCGGCGTGACGGCGGTGCACTGTGCCCCGGTCCCCCTCGGCGCCGGCACGGTGAGCACCCGGCACGGCGTGCTCCCCGTCCCGGCGCCCGCGACCATCGCCCTGCTCGAAGGAGCCCTGGTCACCGGAAGCGACCTGGGCGGCGAGACCGTGACGCCCACGGGGGCGGCGCTGCTGCGGGCCATGCGGGCGCGGTACGACCCGCCGCCGGCGATGACCCCCGTGGGGACCGGCTACGGCGCGGGCAGCAGGAAGCTGTCCGACCGCCCGAACGTCGTCGCGGTCACCCTGGCCGAGCCCGCCCGCGACTCCGGTGTCGAGCCGCTGGTCGTGCTGGAGACCAACCTGGACGACATCACGGGCGAGGTACTCGGCCACACGATCGCCCGGGCCCTGGCCGCGGGTGCTCTGGACGCCTGGGCGACCGCGGCGACCATGAAGAAGGGCCGGCCGGCGTACGTGTTGCACGTGCTGTGCCGCCGCCCCGCCGTACCGGTCCTGCGCGAGCTGGTCTTCGCCGAGACCGGCGCGCTCGGCGTGCGCGAGGTCGCGGTCGAGCGTACGGCTCTGCGCCGGCACACCACTGAGGTGGAGCTGGAAGGTCATCGCGTGCGCGTCAAGCACGGACCCCACTCGGCGAAGCCGGAGCACGACGATGTGGCCGCCGCCGCGGCCGCCCTCGGCCTGTCCCTGCGCGAGACAGCGGCCAGGGCCCTGCGCCTGGCACAGGAGCGACCCCCGGCAGAGGAGAGTCCAGGTTGACCACCGACGACAAGATCATGGTGCTGCTCGACCGGCTGTCGGGCCTGTCCTCGCTCGCCGTCGCCTTCTCCGGCGGGGCCGACTCCGCGCTGGTGCTGGCGGCGGCGGTCCGGGCGCTCGGGACCGGCCGGGTGCTGGCCGTGACGGCGGTGTCCGACAGCCTGGCGGCCGAGGAGCTCGAGGTGGCCCGGCGCTTCGCGGCCTCTCTCGGCGTACGGCACCTGCTGCCCCGCACCGCCGAGACGGCCGATCCCGGCTACCGGGCCAACGGGCGTGACCGCTGCTACTTCTGCAAGTCGGAGGTGCTGGACGTGATCACCCGGGTGGCGGCGGAGCACGGCTTCGCGCACACCGCCACCGGCACGAACGCCGACGACGCCGTGGACCCGTTCCGGCCGGGGATCAGGGCCGCCGACGAGCGCGGGGTGCTCGCACCACTGCGGGACGCCGGTCTCACCAAGGCCGAGGTACGGCGGACCAGCAAGGCGTGGGGCCTGGTCACCTGGGACAAGCCGGCCGCGCCGTGCCTGGCCAGCCGGGTGGCCTACGGCGTGGAGGTGACGCCGGCCCGGCTGCACCGGATCGAGGCGGCCGAGCGGGTGGTGCGCGACCTGCTGGTCCGGGCCGGCCTGCCGGTCACCGACCTGCGGGTCCGCGATCTCGGCGACCGGGTCCGGGTGGAGCTGGACGCCGGCCTGGTGTCGCGGGCCGCCGATCTGCCGGGGCTGGCGCCGGCCGTACGGGACGCGGGCTTCCACGGCGCCCGGGTGGACGTGGCGGCCTTCCGCTCCGGCGCCCTGAACATCGAGCCACTCCGATCATGACCGCCCCATGGG
>NZ_JBQQCB010000217.1:0-10603 GCF_052246675.1 Nonomuraea sp. KM90
GTTCGCCGCCGGTCGTGCGGAGGGCGGGCGGCCCGGCAGGGCCAGGCGCTCCGCCAAGGTGAGACCCGGCGACCACCAGTACGGTGGGAGCTCGCGCACCGGCGCGGGCGGCCGGCTCCCGGCGGAACCAGGCAGGGGCCCAGGTAAGAGCATCGCGCCGTCCCTTCGGTACGGAAGACACGAACAGGATCCGGCGGCGGGGCTCCGGCGACATCCGGGAAACTACGGAGAGATCAGGGGCTCCGGAGGCTCCGTAGTTTCCCGGATGTTGCGGGCGGACGATCACTTGATCCTGTTGTGGACTTCCGCGTCGAAGGGAAGGCACGATGCCGCAGATCGAGTTCCGGATCCTGGGCCCCCTCCAGCTCGGCCACGGCCACCACATGATCATCAAGAGCCCCAGGCAGCAGGTCGTGCTCGCCGCGCTGCTGCTCAACCCGAACCGTCCCGTGCCGGTGGATTCCCTGACCAACGCCGTGTGGGAGGGCACACCGCCGGAGGGAGCGCGCCACCAGTTGCAGAACTGCGCCTGGATGCTCCGCCGGCGCATCAGGGACCTCGGCATGTCCGGGGCCGAGATCACCGCCTCCCCCGCGGGATACGCCATCCACGTCGACGAGTGCCGGCTCGACGTCACGCTGTTCGAGCGGCAGCTCGCCGAGTCCAGGCGGCTGGCCGCGTCGGGACGGCTCGCGCAGGCGTCCCAGCAGATCAAGGCGGCCCTGTCTCTCTGGCAGGGGCCGCCGCTGTCCGGCGTGCCCGGCCGGGTCATGCGCAGGGAGGCGGCCGGGCTGGCCGAGCGGCGGCTGTCGGCGCAGGAGGACTGGATCGATCTGGAGATGGCGCTAGGCAGGGGCTCGCAGGTGACCGCCGACCTCTATCGGCTGGTCGCCGAGCAGCCGTTCCGTGAGCGGCTGCGCGCCCAGTTGATGATCGCGCTGCACGCGTCGGGCCGGACGGCCGAGGCGCTGGCGACGTACCGGCAGGCCCGCAGGCTGTTCGTGGACGAGCTCGGGCTGGAGCCCGGCCCCGTGCTCAAGGGCGTGGAGCGCGGGATACTCCAGGGCGGCGCCGCGCTCCGGCCCGCCGGCCTGCCGTACGCGTTCGGCACCTAGCGTTCGGCACCTATAGCGTTCGGCACCTAGGCGCGCCGCCGCCGGCGCAGCACCGCCCAGCGCAGCAGAGCGCCGACGACGACCGCTTCCGCGCCGAGGAGGAGCACGGCCGCCGTGGCCCCCCACAGCCCCGCGAGCGTCTCGAACCACAGCCGGACGACGAGGAACGCCACCGGCGCGAGGACTGCCACCGACACCAGCGTGTACGAGGCGTGCAGCCACCTCGCCCGGCGCGGGTAGGCCCGCACCCCCGCGGGCCCGTGTCGCAGGAACGCCGCGGCGAACCGGAACGACTCCCCCTGCAGGTCGGCGGTGGACGTCGCGTGTTCGAGCATGTGATAGCCGTCGAGCCGGAGCACCGGCAGCAGGTTGACCAGGACGATGGTGACGCCGGAGAGCAGCAGCGCGGCGAGCGGGGGCCGCGACCAGCCGGGCCCCCACAGCCACAACGCGCCGAGCGGCACCAGGAGGGCCAGGTTGACGTAGATCCCGGCGAACGCCGTCGCCACGCGCTGTCGTGCGCTGGGGAACGTCACGACGTCGTCGACCTTGCAGTAGGGCGCGATCAGCGGGAAGCGCCACATGACGCCGATCTGGGTGGGTAGGCCGCCGTAGCGGTGGCAGGCCACGCCGTGGCCCAGCTCGTGCAGGGCGTACATGAGCCACGCCAGGAGCGCGGCGAGCGGGGCCCACTCCGGCCGCACCGACGAGTAGAGCGAGGGCCAGTTCAGCGTGACGAGCACGCAGATCGCGAACCCGGCCACGGCCAGCGGCGCGGCCACCGCCGGGTGCAGCAGCCAGCCCGCGCGCCGCCCGATCGCCGGCACAAGGCCGGCCGCGCCCGGGATCGGCATGCGCCGGTGCAGCGCGGAGCGCCCCTCGGACCTGCGTGCCAGCTCCGCCTTCTCCCTGATCAGGGCCAGCTCGTCCGGGCCGGCGGGGTCGAGGAGCTGCCGGTCGGCCAGCAGGCCGAGCAGCCGCTGCCAGTGCGCGGCGTCCAGCCTGCGGCCGAAGCGGCGGGCGTACTCGGCGCCGATGTCGGCGAGGCTGCGGGCGCCGTCGAGCCGCCCCATCAGGAACGCCTCGCGCGGCCCCACCTGGAAGTAGGCGCGCGTCTGTGCGTCGGCGACATAGTGGATGGTGGCCGGGCCCCTGGCCAGGGCGGGCCCCACCCGCACGGCGCTCCTCAGCCGGGGGCGGGCGTCCTCCAGCCAGGCGGCGTCGCTCGTGTCGCTACCGGTGACCGTCATACCGGGCTCACCGGCTGTGGAGCCAGGATGCGCTCGGCGACGTACGACAGGTAGACCTCGTCCAGGATGGAGGCGCCGAGCCGGTTGTTCGTCATGTGGATGTAGGAGCTGAGCAGCACCGTCGCCAGGTCCTCCGGGCCCGGCGTCCCGCCGGGGAACTCCAGCTCGCCCCGGTCCGCGGCGGCGAGCACGCGGGCGCGCAGGTCCCGGCAGTGCGACAGCCAGGTCCGTTCCATGCCGGACGGCTCGGCGGCGCCCGCCGCGAGTGCCCGGATCCTGGCCAGCCGGGGTGCGAAAGTGTCCCGCGTCAGCTCCAGGCTCCTGTCGAACGCCCCGTGCTGGTCGCTGGACGGCTCCTGGTACGCCTCCTCCCAGAAGGTCCTGTACCGCTGGAAGAACAGGCGCACCGCGGCGTCCTCCTTGAGGAACGTGTAGGCGGCGATCAGGGTGAGCTGCGCGGCCGAGCCCAGCAGAACAGGTCGGACATGCAGGTTCGACGTGGCGAGGAGCTGTGCCACCAGGTCGCTCGACTGCTCGAAATGCCATTCGGCGATCCGCATGCCGGTCGTGCCGCCGTACCTGCCGAGCTCGGGCTCGTACGGCAGCAGGGCGATGCTGTTGTTCGGGCGGAACGGCATCATGCCGTCGGCGCCGTACTCCTCGTTCCAGCTCTCCTCGCCGTACTCGGCCAGGTACATCTTCTTGAACAGGTCGGCGAGCCCTTCGGTGTCGGTCTCGTACAGGGCGGGGCGGCGCCTGAGGAACTCCTCGATCGCGCCGACGGCCCGGCGGGTGACCTCCTCCCGCGCCGCCGGCGACGCCGGCTTGAACCGCAGGCGCAGGTGCGGCCCCTCCTGCCAGTACTTGATGAAGAACCAGCCGCCGATCAGGCCGTCGTCCCTGAGCCGCCGCACGAGGGGGCGGACGGCCTCGACGACGATGGGATTGGTGTCGCCGGCGTAGAAGACGTGCAGCGCCACCCACTCGTCACCCATGCTGCTCCCTTGCCGTGTCGTAGAGCTCGATCAGGTATTCGCTGACGTGCGGGCGCCCGTGCTCGTCGCGGAGCCAGAGCTCGTCGAGCCCGGGGCTGCACTCGGTCAGCACGATGCGCGACGAGGCGGCGCGGGCGAGCTGGTCGAGCAGGCGCAGCGACAGCCAGCTGCCGAAGTCGACGGGCAGCGGCTTGCGCGACGGCCCCCGCCCGTTCTCCCGGCGGCCGTTCACCTGGGCGAAGACCTGCTCGGGAAGCCCGTGCTCGCGCCGCCACCTGAGCACCCTCAGCAGGTGCTCGCTGTCGGTGTGGCCGGGATCGCGCAGCGGAAACGCCGCGGGGGCCAGCTTCCACATGCGGCGCTGCACGACCAGGTCGCCGAGCACCAGCCGCGGGTACGCGGTGACGCCGTCGGCCGGCACCGGCCGCCCGGTGCCCGCCCACAGGTCGATCGGGGCCATGCCCGCCGGGGAGAAGCACATCAGGACCTGCTGCACCTCGGGCAGCGCCATGGGCAGCAGGAAGCCCAGGTAGAGGGGCACCACCTCGCGGCCGAGCCGCTTGGACACCAGCTTCACCCGCCCCTCGTGCGGGTCGTGCTCCAGCACGAGGTCGTCCAGGGGGATCTGCTCGGACGGCGGGCGCGTGCTGACGTCACCCGAGCAGACGATCTCGTGGTCGGTGACGCTCGGATGGATGTTCAGGTTGGTCGTCTCGTAGCCGCCACGCAGCTCGGCGAGCACCGCTCCGGCGGGCGTGTGCCGGCGCAGGACCCCGGCCAGCAGGTGCCGGGCGCCGGCTCCGCCGGCGTCCAGACAGTGCGCGAACCTGGAGAACATCAGCGTCGATCCCGCGTACGCCTGGTTGAGCACCAGCCTGCCGGCGGCCTGCTGGACGAAGAACGACCACGGCTGGTCGAACCGGCCGCCGGGCGGCAGGTGGCCGCGCACCGCCTCGACGAAGTCCGGGCCGAGCCGGATCTCCTCCGCGTTCTCCGGCACGTCGCGCAGGTACAGCGACGCGGCCTCGCGGGCCCTGTCGAGAGCCTCGATCTCGGCGAGCCGGAACCAGTTCTCCTGCGGCACATAGGCGTTGTCGTCGTCGAAGGGCCGCCTGCGCAGTAGACGCCCCGCGTACGGGGCGAAGAAGTCGCGCTGGAACTCGTGGCAGAAGCGCTCCACGTCCTCGCACCGGCCGCCGGCGCCGTACCGAGCCAGGAAGAAGCCCAGGGCGGTCAGCCGCCGCGGCAGGCTCAGGTCGAAGGCGGGCAGGATGTCGGCGAGCGCGGCCAGCGACGGCAGCGCCGCGGCCTCCCACTCGGCCCTGTCGGTCTCCATCCCGTCGAAGGTGATCGTGGTGTCCTCATAGACCAGGGTTCGGGGCAGCGCCTTCTCCGGTGCCCCGACCAGGGAGAACGCCTCGCGTACCCGCGAGCGGAGTTCGTCCAGCACGGCGGCCCGCTCTCTGGCCGGCGTGGCCGGGTAGCGGTCCACGAGCCCGCACACCCGCGTGAGCACCGCGGCGACCTCCCGCAGCGCCGGGTGCGGCTGCCGGGCCAGAACGCCGGTGTAGGCCGCCGCCGGGTCCGGCGCCCGCAGGTCGATCTGGAGGTCGGGCGCCACCAGCAGCCCGAGCCGGAGCAGGTGCCCGAGCAGCCGTTCCACCGCTTCCAGGGTGCGTCCGGCGTCCGCGGCGGCCACCTGGGCGGCGAGGTCGCGCAGCGTGAGCCTGGCGTTCCTGGTGACGGCCACGACGTCGTCCAGCGCCGGCCCGCTCGGCAGGAAGAACAGGTCCTCGTGCACGTCGTCGAGCGAGACGGCGGCTTCGGTGTCCGTGCCGGCGATCGTCCTGCGCCGGATGTACCGCATGCTCTCGCCGTCGGCACCGGCGCCGGGCGCCAGCGTGACGACGATCTGCGAGCGCAGGCCGGGGTCGGCGAGGATGGCGGCCGACAGGCGCGCCAGCACGGCGACGTTGAGCCGTACGGACGAGCGCTGCCGCAACGACGCGGGCTCGGGCAGCGGCCGGCCGGCGCCGGAGGCGAAGCGCCCGAGGCCGACCGCGGTGAGCGTGCTGAACGGGCTGGTCTTCAGCGCGGCGCGGTAGAGCAGCTCCAGCAGGGTCCGCTCGATCTGCCTGCCGTTCTTGTCCAGCGCCCTCGACGGGTCGAGGTAGCGGTCCATGCTGCGCTCCAGAACCTCCGACTGCAGCAGCACCGCGCAGCGCAGCCCTTCGTCGGCCAGCACGGCGCGAGCCCTCCGCCTGGCGGCGGCGACGTCGGCGGCGAGCAGCGGCCCGCCCTCGGCCAGCAGGTCGTCCAGCGCGGCCATGGACTGCCGCCACCGCGCGAGCAGGGCCTCCACGTCCGGGGTGAGCAGCGGCGCGGAGGCGGCCAGGACGGCCGGGCGCGGACGGCGGGCGTTGAAGACGTCCCTGCGCAGGTTGATCAGCGCGGCGCGGCAGGGGTCGCCGCGGTCCAGCCCGGCGACGGCGCGCTCCAGCTCCTCGCGCAGCCGCCGGCCCGCCGCGTCCCTGGCGGCCTCGCCGTCGAGGACCCGCTCGGCCCACGCCGTCGCCGTGCCCGTGCGCAGCTCGGCGGCGGCCTGCGCGGGCAGGCCGGCCACGCGGAGCAGGAACGCCTCGCCGAGCCGCCAGCGGCGCACGTCCGCGCCCAGGAGGGGCGGGGGATGCGGGAGGACGTCGGTCATCGCGTGGTCCCTTCTCGCGTGGCGGCTGCGAAGCCGTACAGGGCGTGGTCGTAGCGGAGCCCGGGGGTGCGTTCGCGGCCGAGCAGGATGAAGATCAGGCTGTTCTCGCCGGTGCCGGCCGTGCCGAGCAGTTCGTCCACCCCGGGGTTGTCGAGGCCGAGCACGGCTCCGCAGCCGATCCCGCGTGCGGTGGCCGCCAGGTAGGCGGTCTGCGCGGCGTGGCCGGCCTCGATGTTGAGCATCCGGTAGCCGCGGGCCCCGTACGCCGCCACGAGGTCGTCCAGCCGGCCGGTGACCACGAGGATCGCGCCCACCTCCGGGATGCTGTAGTTCGCCAGCGCGTACAGGCGTTGCAGCCGGGTGACGTCCACCGGGCCGCCGGGGACGAGGCCGCCCCGGGCGGCGTCGTAGGCGTAGGCCCGCCGTTCCAGCCCCTCGACGCCGATGGAGATGACGTGCAGGCCGGTCCACGGATGCTCGCGGGGGGCGGGGGCGACGTCCGTGCCGGCCAGGCCGGCGCCCGCGACCGCCGAGAGCACCCAGGCCAGGTCCCCGGCGGCGAGCGGCCGCGCGCCGCTGAACAGGCCGAAGCTCGTCCGCCGCCGGCGCAGGCTCTCTCCCAGGTCGAGATCGCCGTCCGCGGGGACGGGCCGCGGCAGGGGTACCAAGGGACCGCCTCCCTGCGGGCGGGCCGCGCCGGAGCGCGCCGCCTGCGGTGCCGGGCGCGGCCGGTCGCCCACCAGAGCGGCCGCGTGCACGCGGCTGACCAGCTCGAACGTTCGCACCCTGCGCGAGGCCTCCCATACCGGACGCGGCCGGCCCGCGTCGATTCGCGCCGGCGGAGCCTCGTACGCGGCGGCTCGGCCGAGGGGCAGCACGACGAACGGCGCCTCATCGTGCCCGTCCACGCCGAGGACCTCGCTGACAGGCTGCTCGTCGAACCACAGGACCGGCTCGACCGGCGCTCCCCGGGCGGCCAGGACCAGCCGCCAGGACGCCAGCAGCGCGCCCACGTCCTGGGTGACCACGTGGTAGCTGAAGGTGTTGTACTTGAAGGCGTTCTTCCAGAAGCGCACGGTGGCGATCACGTACAGCTCCGCGCGCGTGCCGGTGGCCGCGGCGATCGCGTGGCGGCGGTCGCCGTCCGACAGCAGGTCCAGGCTGTGGTGCGCGGTGTCGTAGTGGTAGACGCCGGGCGGGAGCGGCCCCGAGCGGCCGGTGACCAGATAGCTCTCGGCGGGGTACATGCCGCCGCCCGACGCCGTCGGCCGCGCCCAGGCCGCCCGGTCGGAGCGGAGCTTGGTGTCGCTGTCGTCGTTCCAGTTCGGCTCGGTGCGGCGGTCCGCCAGCCCGTTGCACCCGAGCAGGGAGGCCAGCGCCCCGAGCGGCGGCGCCGTCGCCGCGGCGGGCCCGCACGCGGCCCGCACGACCGCGTCGGTCGCGGCGTGCGGGGGCGCGAACGACGGCTCCGGCAGCGGCACCTTGACCACGTCGGTGTACAGCTTGTGCCTGGACGGCTGGTCGGCCCAGTCGACCTGGAACCCCAGCGGAGGCAGCGGGACGCGCTGCCGGTCGAACACGCGGCGCGCGTAGTCCAGCGCGGTCGCCGCGTCGCTCGGCGTACTGACCACGGTCTCTCCTACGGGAAGGGATGCGGGACGAGGTGGAGTTGCTCGGGCCGCAGGGGGTGCGGCGTGCGGCCCGCCCGGTAGGGTGCCCAGCGGGTCCGCGGCATGGACAGCACCCGCTGCCTGCGCCAGCCGAAGTCGATCGGCACCAGCCCGGGCGCGAGCGTGGCCACGGTGTGCAGGCCCATGGCCCGCTGCTCGGGCGTGGTCTGGTCGACCACCACGGTGTCCAGCCCCGCTCCGGCGAGCAGGCCCACCAGGTCCCGAACGGCCTGGGCCAGGTCGGTGACGGGCGCCCGCGCGGCCTCCCAGTCGGCGAACGCCTCGCGGAGCGGGACGCGGCGGGACTGGCGGAGCCAGTGGTCGGCGTGCGGCGCCATCTCCGGCAGGCCGAACAGCAGCGCGTGGTGCGCCAACTCGGCGACGTGGTCGTAGTCGGCGGCCATGTGCTCGACGTGCTCCAGCGACGCGGTGACCCGGTCGTCGAAGCCGGTGACGTAGGTGGCGGCCTCGCACACGGCCGCCCGTACGGCGTCGGCGGGGTCGAGCGACGCGCCTCCGGCGAAGCACAACCGCCCGTACCCGCCGTCGCGCCGCACGGCGACCGCGCCCACGGCGGGGACGGGCAGGTCCACTCGGATGTCGAAGCACCGCAGGTCGTAGCCCATCAGGTCCACGTGTGCGCGCATCTGCCGCACGAGGGGATGCGCCACCGTGTCGAGGTCAATCTCGGACGGTGTGAGCCCGGCGTACCAACTGATCAGGAACGCGTCGCGCTCGATGAGCTCCAGCAGGCCGTGCAGGACCGCCTCGGTGACCGAGCTGCCGGACGCGCAGCCGCTGGAGCACTCCTGGATCGTGTTGCGGTGGTCCGAGCGGTGGTCCAGGTAGTAGACGAGCTGCTCGGGCACCAGGACGGCGCGGTCGTCGCGCAGCGACCAGCCCCATACCCAGGGGACTTCCGGGTTCTCGTGCCAGGGGACGTACTTGTCGGCGTGCGCTCGGTAGAAGCCCGGGTCGTAGAGCCCGCACTGCTCCATGTCGACGTGCGGGGAGTCGAGCTCGCCCGGCCGCGCGCGGCGCGCCACCGCCACGCGGCGGGGACGCTGGCCCGCGTCGCGTTCCAGCCCTTCCAGCACGGCCAACAGCTCGCTCCTGGCGTAGCTCTCGGCGTGCCCGCTCCAGTACAACTCGTGGAAGGCGTACTTGCTGCGCACGAGGAACCGGCCCGTGGCGGGGGCGGTGGCGGTGGCCTGGTACATGCGCAGCGGCGGCCGGCCCAGCATGCCGCAGACCGGGTTGGCCAGCGCGTCCATCGGCAGGCGCAGCTCCTCCGGCGCCAGGCCGCGCGTCGCCCCCGGGCTCGCCACCGGCGCGGGGGCCAGCGGGACGCGGGCGCCGTCCGCGCTGTCCGGCGACGGCGCCGCGCAGCGTTCGCACGCCGAGTCCTTGATCAGCCGGTAGCGGGAGATGCGAGCATTGCGCGTGCTGACCTCCCAGACCGGCTGGATGGCGGCGCCGGGCACGGTCTGCTCCGTGGCCGCCTCGACGAGCGCGGCGACGATCGCGACCACGTGCGGGGCCGGCGCGGCCGGCGCCGAGGTGACGACCCCGCGCGCCTCCTCCAGGATCTGCTGCTCCAGCATCGACCGGCAGCCGGTCCAGCGGCGGTCCAGGCACCTGGGGCACGGGCCGCCGCCGCCCGGGGTGGCCGCCACGATGATCGTCTCAGCGTCGAGGCGGACGCTGACCGTGGCCGCGGGATCCGCGGGGAGCGCCCTGGGCAGGCCCAGGCCGGCGACGTCAACGACGGGCTCGTGCTCGCCGAGCGCCGCCAGGAGCCACTCCCCCGCGGTGGCCGCGGGGGACGGTCCGAGGGGGGTCTCATGTGTCGAAATCATCGAGGAACGCGGACCTTCCGTACGGGTACGGGCGGGCAGGGGGCATGGGCGGGCATGGGCGGGCATGGGCGGGCATGGGCGGGCATGGCCGGGCATGGGGTGCCCGTGGCGGGGTGAGGCGGATCGTGGCGGACCGGTTCGTGAGGGGTCGCGCGACCGGAAGGTGCTGCGGGCCAGGGACCTTTGCCAACAAGCCTTGGCCCGCAGCCTTGGGCCGTCAGGCGCAGCTTGAGGTGCTGCTGCTGGTGGAGCAGCAGCTTGAGGTGCTGCACGAGCAGCAGCTTGAGCAACTGCACGACGAGCTGCACGCACCGGCCACCGCGTCCGGAGCCACCATCATGTCCATCGACGGGTCGAGGCTGTCGACCACCTCGAACGTGGCCGCCTCGAGCTCGAGCAGCTCCAGGTTGAGAGATTTCATGGTCTACCTTTCTCGTACAGAACGATCACTTGCTTGCTTGCACGGAACGGGCGTGACGCTCTCGGCCGGCGTGGGCGCCGGCCGTTCACCTCCTCTCGTCGCGGAACAGCAGGACCCGGACGACGTTCGTGACCTCCGCCAGGTCCGGAGGGGTCAGCACGACCGCCCCGGCCCGCAGGCCGGCCCGGCGCAGGCGGGCGATCAGCAGGTCGTCGTCGATGGTCCCGGCCGGATCGGGCTCCTCGTCCGGCGACAGCGGGGACGACAGCGGGAACCCGGTGAGCGCTGGAGCCGCGGGCGCGCACGTCGCCGTCCAGCCCGTCGGGGACGAGGCGAGCCGGCGCGTCCCCACGATGGCGAGCAGCGCGGACTCGGCCGCCTCCAGCCACGTCCGTCCCGGCCGTGCGACGAGATCGTCGCCGGCGGCGCCGGTGATGCGCACGATCGCGACGGGGACGACGCCGCGCGCCCGGTAGAACGTGATCCGGCAGCCGTCCGCGCGGGCCTCGCGCACGAGCATGGCCACGCGCTCCAGGCGCCGCGGGTCATCGTCACCGTCGCCTACCCTGGCACCGGCACCGGCACC
>NZ_JBQQCB010000218.1:0-10321 GCF_052246675.1 Nonomuraea sp. KM90
GGTGTCGAGCGGTGTTCCTAGTGACACGGATCGGACTTCCTTGTGCCACCACCGCGAACGCCGCTTACCTGGCCTGTTGCCCATAACCGTGTCACCAGCACCACCAGGAACTGCGGAACTCCGGTACCTCTTGTGAAGGGCTTTGGCGAGCTTGGCGCGTTCTGCGCCAACGGTACGGGTGTTCTCTTTCCTGGGTATGCGGAGCCTGTCGCAAAGTTGAGGATCGGAGTATGAGGTTTCGCCCGGGCTTCTTGGAAGCATCGACAGCGCGCTCAGCGAGCCGTTTGCGCATGGAGCACTGGAGGTCGCAACTCGTCGCGGGCTCACTGGCGATAAGGGCCGCTGCTCTGACGGGCACGGTTCAGCTTGGGCCGCGGCGTGGGACTTTGGCGCCTTGGTGTACGACCCGACCTTGCGTTTAGGGTGGTTAGGGGCCTTCCAGAGGCGGGATGTCGTGGACGGACGGGTCTGGGCGGCGGCCGCCGGATCGTCCCGGTGAAGGAAGAGCCTGCAGAGCGGCGAAGCGCAGGGCAAGCTGCTGGTCGAAGATGTCTTGCGTGAGCAAGAGATCTTCGACCAGCAGCTTGCCCGGAGCGAGTGGTCTGCGAGGCTGACTGGGCCGGGACGATGGCGGACGTCATGCGGGCGTGGCCGTGGTCGCGGTCTGGTCCACGGCCGCGCCGCCCGGGTCGGGCCTGTGCCGGGCGGCCAGGGATGGGCTTCCTACGCGGAGGTATGCCTGTTGATTGCCTTGCCGGTGCGTTCAGGCCCGCCTATATCGCCGTCTCGCTCACTTGGACAGCTGAGAAGAGGTCGTTCCTCAGCGGAGCCGGGATGGAGCCGAGCCCGAGCCCAGCGTCCTGGACGGCGGAAGCGAGTTGGTGCTGCTCGGCCTGGCTGAGCAGCATGGCGCTCCGCGTATGGGTCAGGACTTTCCCGCGCCGCGTACCCGTCCGCCGTGTCGAGGACGTCGCTGATCAGGTACGTGAACACGCGGTCAGCAAGGGGCCGATCAGTGTCGGCAGCCAGGTCCAGGATGGTCAGGCCGATGCGCGTGCGGAAGAAGAGATACCCCGTCGCCCGGTCGAGTCCCAAATACTGGTGCTGCGCCTCGGCGGCGGCGTCACCAGGTGGGTGTCCCGCCGCATGGCTGCACAGTAGGCGGAGGCAGCTGGCGACCGCGTGTTCCCACGGTTGCTCGGGGCGCTGTCGGCGATGAGCGACATGGCGGTGCCGGTGTCGCCGGCGAGGCAGCGCGCCACGATCGCGGCGGGCTCCCGGCCGAGGCGTCGCACACGGCGACGAGCATGATGAAGGCCAACAGCAGCACGCCGTCGTAAGCCGCGAACGGGGACAGGGCCCGGAGAAGGGGGTATTCACGCTCGGCCAGTCCCCAGGAGAACAGCTCCCCGGTAAGCATCGCGTAGGCGACGGTACTGAGCGTCACCCATACCCCGGTCACACACGACGCCGCCCGCGGCGACCAGCGACGGTCCGCCTCCGCGATCCAGCCCTGAGCCAGGACGATAGCGACAGGGCCAGCGGCACCAGCCACACGGCCACGTCCAGGACGAACCCCAGCACGGGGAGCCGGGCCACGAGCACCAGCCCGGCCGTCGGCGCCAAAAGCCCGACGACGGGTTGCGCCCGCCGCCACCGAGGCACCGCCGTGACCGCTGCGGCCAAGGCCAGCACGGCAACCGACCACCAGAAGGCGACCCATCGCTCGGCCACCACCAGCAGCGCCCACACAGGCAACAGCAGGCTGGCGAAGTTTCTGGACGAGAACGGCAAGCTGCTGTGAGCCCCCGGCAGGCGTGGGCGCCGGCCCTTTCGTGATCTCCGCTTCGCTGTACTCGCCTGTGGGTTGGAGCGACAGCGGCGTGGCCATCGAGTGGTTCGGCCCGGACAGCGAGTATCTCGGATCGACCGAGTTGGTCGAGGCGATCCCTGCCGGGCAGTGGAAGAAATACCGGATCGAGGACATCGCCCCTGACGGCGCGATAGGGGCCGACGTGTTCATCGGCTCGTGGCAGAGCCCGCCCGCTGGCGCGGACTGTATGTGGGCGACATCTCCTTCGTGCAGACTGACGGCCATATCAAGGTGTTGCGGGGTCGCTGTACGGCGCTGTCGACACGCCGGACCATGGGGTTAGGCCGTCAATTCCAGGAAATTACGCACCACTGGCACGTCCTTGTGGTCGAGCAGCCCGCCGCGCAGGTCCTCCAGCGCGCTCGTCCCGCGCGCCGACTCCACCCCGCCCATCAGCTGCAGCACCTGCTCGGCCACCTCCACCGCGGCGTCGAGATCGCCGAGCGCCAGATGAGCCTCCGACCGGCGCGCAAGATAGATGGCGGCGCCGCGCGCCTCTTGCTCGGCGTTG
Organism: Nonomuraea sp. KM90; assembly: GCF_052246675.1. NCBI lineage: Bacteria > Bacillati > Actinomycetota > Actinomycetes > Streptosporangiales > Streptosporangiaceae > Nonomuraea > Nonomuraea sp. KM90. Next base: position 2,385 of record NZ_JBQQCB010000218.1, read on the forward strand.
TAGGCGTCCTCGCCGCGCACCGCGGCGTCGAAGTGCTCGATCGCGCGGCGCGGCTCGCCCAGGCTCAGAGCCGCGCTGCCGGCGAACTGGTGCAGCTCGCCCATGTTCATCCAGTACAGCGCCGACACGTCCTCGCCCGGTCTTCCGTACGCTGCGAACGCCGCCTTCGCCGCCCGGTACGCCGGAACCGTCTCGCCCAGCAGCGAGTAGGCGCGGGCCCGGCGGACGTGCAACAGCGCCAGCACCCGCGGGCAGGAGACACGACGCGAGGTGAGCGCTCCGTTCAGCAGGCCCAAGGCCCCGCGCGGATCGCGGCCGGTGTAGCGGACGTTCGCCCAGAACGCGAGTGTCAGCGCGCCGATCGTGTCGTCGCCGGCGGAGGCCGCCGAGCGCAGCGCAGCGATGAAGTGTCGCTCGGCGTCGGCGTGGTTCCCGCTGTCGTAGGCGCACCAGCCCGCCAGGCGGCACGCCTCGGCCGCCGCCCCGTACAGTCGGCGGCCGACCTGCCCGCTGTGTGCCGTGTCGGTCAGCAGGGAGCGGATGAGCCGGATCTCGGCGGTGGCCGCGTCGTAGACGTGTGTGGAGCCGATCTCGTCGTCCAGGTGCCGCAGCGCCTCTAGGCGTGCGTCGAGCTGCGTGACGACTTCGGCGCCGATCCGGCGGCCGGCCAGCGGGGCGGCTGAGGCGGTTTCGGCCGTCGCCCATTGCGCGACCATGGCGGCCAGCGAGCTCGTCGATGCGATGAGGAACGCTCGTCGGTCCACTGGCCCTCCCACTTCGCCCAGTACTTTGACGCTACCCGCCGGAGTCCACGGCGACTCCAAAACGGCGCAGTCGCCGCAGAAGGCCAGCAGCAGCCAGGCGGGCCAGCCGCGGGCGCACACCTCCCGCTGGGAGATGTCCAGCAGGTCCGCCATGGCGAGTTGGGTCGTGATCTGGGGGAAGAAGTACCCGGCGATCGTGCGCCTGTGGGAGACCAGCTGGACTGAGTTCGTGCCCTTCTTGGTCGTCTACGGGAGTGTCAACTTAACGGCTGATCTGGGTTGTTGAAATGTTCAGAGGGTCGAAGGCGATCTGGAAGGCGTTCAAGGGCGCCTTCCAGCGCACGGTCCATCTCTTGCGGCCCCAGTCCGGTGGGATCGAGACTCATCAGGGCCATGAACACGCACTTCAGGGCGGCGGTCTCGTTCGGGAAGTGGCCACGGGCGCGGACAGCCTTATGGATGCGGGCGTTGACGCTTTCGGTGGCGTTGGTGGAGCAGATCACCTTGCGGATCTCGACGTCGAAGGCACGCGACGCGGGTGGCCACGTGGCAGCGGACGTATGCGGCGCGGGGCCAGTAGGCAGTCATGTTGTTGACAAGCGCTTACCTCGTGGCTTTGTCAGCGGAGTGTGTGAACGAGGTGCTCGGCGAGTGCGACGACCGGAAGGTTGGTGGTGGCTCTTGGGATCACGGGCATGATCGAGGCGTCGATGACCCAGAGGTTGTCGGTGCCGTGCACGCGCCCGCTGTCGTCGACCACGGCGCCCGCGGAGGGGTTAGAGCCTATTGCACAGGTGCCCACTGGGTGCCAATAGTGTGCGGCGGAAGCGCCCATCGCGGCCTCGCTCGCTTGCGGGTCGGCGCTGAACTCGTCCAACGGCGTTCCAAGCAGGGGAGCAAGCGCGGCTGAGGCTGCCATGCGCCGGCACATGTCGATGCCGTCCTGCAGCACCGCGAGGTCGGCTCCTTCTGGGTCCGTCAGGTAGGCATGGTCGATCATCGGCGTGGACCTCGGGTCGCGCGTGGTGAGCCGTAGCGTGCCCCGGGAGCGTGGGGTGAGGCAGGCTGCGGGCAGCACGCAGGCCCAGCCATCGGTGGTGTGGGTGGTCCACGGCAGGAGATGCAGGTCGTACGGTTCTTGGCCGTCAGCCGATAGCGTCTTGCCGATGACTTGCTCGTCTGGCAGGGGGCGTAGGCGTTCGTATCCGGTAAGCCGTCGTACCAGTTCGTCGCTTGCTGCGAAGCGCAATTCGAGTGTGGGGTGGTCGTGGAGGTTGCGCCCGACGCCGGGGAGGTCGAGGCGGGGGGGCACGTCGAGGGCGCGTAGCTCGTCGGCAGGGCCGACGCCGCTGCGGAGCAGTATTTCGGGGCTGCCGTAGGTGCCGGCGCAGAGCACGAAGCGGTCCGCTTCCACGAGGAGTCGTTCCTGTCCGCGCAGGACGTGCGCGCGGCGGGCCGTCGAGCCGTGGAGTTCGAGCCGGTCGACCAGCGCCCGGTCGATGATGCGCAGACGGCTCTCGCCGCGTACGGGGTCGAGGTAGGCGAATGCGCTGTTCCAGCGCACGCCGCCAGGGTTGTTCACGGGTGACGGGCCGCAGCCGGCCCCGCCGAAGAGGTCGTCGAGGTCGTCCGTCCGCGGAATGCCGCAGTCGATCATGGCTTCCATTGCGGCGGACTGGAAGGGGGTGAGTTCTTCGTCGGAGTAGTGGCGGACGCGCAGTCTGGCCGCGCCCTCCTTCATGAGTCCGGCGAGCGTTTCGTCAGTCCAGGAAAGCCGCCACTGGCGGTAGTCGGCGGCGTGGCCGACCGTCTGAGAGCAGCCGTTATGGGCCGAGCAGCCGCCGATGACGCGGGCACGCTCGAACGCCAGCTCCCGGCTGGGAACGGCGCTCGGGCCGCGGTATCCCCAGTCGTGCGTGTCCGGCAGCGTCGCGCTGTCGAGCAGTTCGCGGGGCCAGCGTCCGGAATCGAAGGATCCGTAGTCCGGTCCGGCCTCGACGACGACCACGGACAGGGACGTGTTCGCGAGCAGGCGACCTGCGACCACTGCTCCGGCGGTGCCGCCGCCGAGGATCGCGACGTCTGCGCGCACGCGCTGGTCTGAGTCTTTCGTGGTGCTCACCATGGGAGCAAAGTTTAATCAACCGAATGATAGCGTTGCGGGCGCCGCCGGCCGAGGCCGCTTCGTAGATCTGCCGAGCGAATCGTTTGTCGGTCACCGCGCGTACCCCGCGCAGCGCCGGGTTGTCGAGCAGGAACTTCTCGGCTTCGGTGACGTGGGCGTCGTTCGCGGCGGAGCTGCCTTTGTCGTAGATGATGATCAGGATGACCTGTGGGTTGCGGGCGGCCACCTCTCCCCAGCCGACCTTGGTCTACGCCTTGTTCTGGTCGGCGAAGAGGTTACGGCCGCCGGCCGTAACGAGGACCGCGTTGATCACCTTCTGGTTGCCGGGCGCGTAGGGGGTGGCGGTTCCCTCGTTGTACTCGAACGGGAACACGGTGGGCCGATCGTCGTCCTTCAGTTCAGCGACCCTGGTCTCCACCGGGGCGATCTTCTGCTTCATCTCCGTGATGACCTGCTGGGCATGGTTCAGCACCCCGATCCGGCCGAGGTTCTCCAGGTCCGGCCACACCAGGTCGAAGCCGGTCTGTGGGCCGGTCACCGGCGCCTCGCACGCGGTGGACAAGGCCAGGTAGGACGGTATACTGTCGGCAGCCGGCTCCTTTGGGGGCATGGCGCCGGGGGCGTCGAAGTTGCTGTTGAATCCGCCGCGCACCAGATCGGACCGTACCGCTGTGACCAGCGGCGTCAGCAGTGCCACCCGCTCCGGAGGCAGCCCCATCGACAGGTCCTGCGGTCCCGATTAGGTGATGATCGAGTGCCCGCGACTGGCCCCTGTCGGACTTGGTCAAGCTTGTAACGCGCTGCTGCGGGCGGGTCCGGGGGCCGCAGGCTTTGCCCCCCGTGCCGTGGGCGTGCCGCCCCTGTGCCGTGGGTGTGCTGCCCATGTGCTGACTGCTGTGTGCTTGGCGATCGGGTGGAGGGCAATGGTCATCCCCGGCCATGCCCCGGTTGTCCTTCGGGCTGGTTGCGTTCCCCTGGTCGGCCGTCACGCGGTTGACGGCGGCGCTGAACGGCGTTGATGGCGTTGACGGCATCGTCCGCTCCGTCAGGGACAGCGGCCCCTGCTTGCCCTCTGTCTCAGGTGTGGCGTGGGCCGCTCACAAAAGATTCCGGTGGCAACAACCTGGCAGGAGTATGGGCGCTGGTGAATGTGGAGGTGCGTCGGCGGGCGGCGGGGGACTCCGCTGCGCTTTGATGTGACGCTGGCTGATCTGGAGCGGGTGGCGTGGCGCAGTCCCGATGGGGGGGCGGCCTGCGCCAAAGATCGGTGGGAGAGTGTGCGCCCGCCGTGCGCGGCGCGCTACCGAACGGATGCCTGGTATGTTTTCGCCGCTGGAGTGACCCGGGGATGTCGGTGGTGACGCGCACGGCGGGCCTGAACAAACGGTAGCGAATCCACTGGTGCTGGCCACGTTCACCGCGCCGAGCTACGGCCGGGTTCATGTGGTCCGGGATGGCGGGGTGTGCCGGATGCCCCCGGGGCGGGAACCGGGGCAAGCGGGTGTGCGAGTGCCCGGCGCAGATGTGAGCTTCCCGACGTCGAGCAGTATCCGTTCTTCGGCAAGAATGGCTACTGCCGCAGCTGGGAGGCCAGGCCCATCTGGGCCGAGCGGCGCGACGCGATCGAGCGGGAGGCGGCCAAGTCCAGCACCCGCCCCGCGGCCATCACCTACGTCATCGGCCACCCAACGGTGGTCAGGACCGCCCTGATGGCTGACGAGGCGACCCGGGCGGCGGCGGGGGAGGCCCTGGAGGAGTTTGATGCCCCCAGGCCGCCGATGCGGCCGACCGCGCCGCGGCCGCCGAGGTCACCAGGCAGCGCCAGAGCGAGTACGCATCGCCAGGACCTTAAGCCGGTCTACCCCGCCCCGCTCGAGGCGGCCACCTCGAGCGGTTCTATGAGTTTCCCGTGGACAGGACCGCCGGTTTCAGGGGCGGGGGAGGAAGCCGTCGATCACACGGCGGGCTCTGCCGGGCGCGTCGCGGTCACCCAAGCGCAGGGCGGTATTGGTCGCGGTGAGAACCGCGTCGGTCTGGAAGGCGACCAGATCGGGGTCCAGGGCGGCGATTTCGCCGGCGTCCAGGGCGTGGCGCAGCTCTGCGGCGATGAGGGACAGCCAGTCCTGATGCTGGCGCGTCAGGTTGTCCCGGATGGGACCGGGGCGGCTGTCGAAGTCGGGCAGATTGGCCGCCCAGAAGCAGCCGCCGGTGAACAGCGGCTGTTCCGCATAGCCGATCCAGTGGTCGATCAGGGCGCGCAGCCGCGCAGCTCCGGGAGGCGCCGCCTGCGCTGGGCGCACGACAGCGTCGAGGAAGAGCTCGCGTGCAGTTGCGATCGTGGCCAGGTACAGCTTCTCCTTCGTCCGGAACAGAGTCTGGATGCCGCTCTTGCTCATTCCGAGGTCCGTGGCCAGCCGGCCGAGGCTGAGCCCGTTGAGCCCCTCCAGTGACGCGACATCGACGGCGTGCCGGGTGATGGCTCGCCGCGATCGGGCGCCGCGCAGCAGGCGCCCATCGGTGACCGCAGGATCGGGGGGCGGGACGTTGTCGCTCATCTCCTCCATCGTGCCACATCCGCTTGCCCTATACGTACGAACGACCGTATTCTTTCGATCCCCTTACCCTTGACGAAGGATTAACCATGGACGCCGATCGCATGCTCGAGCTGGCGCAGGCACTGGCCGCCGCCAAGAGCCGCCAGGACGTACCCGCGGCCCTGGCACTGCTCCACCCGGAGATGGTGCTGGAGAACCCGGCCTTCGGAACGACGGCCCGCGGCCCGGCGGAGAACGAGGAGGCGCTGCGCCGGTTCTTCGCCGCGTTTCCCGACTACGACGTCGCCCTGCAAGGCCACGCCGCGAACCGCGACGCGCTGGTCTGCTGGGGGACGGTCCGGATGACCATGACGGGTGACCGGTTCGGTGTAGTGCCCGACGGCCGCCGCGCCGAGCTCCCGGTGTTCATCCAGTTCACGTTCACGGACGATCTGATCGCCAGTGAGCGCTTCTTCTTCGACCTGTCAGAACTGTGCGCCCAATCGGGCGTCTCGACCGACGCCGTCCGGCGGAAGCTGTTCGGCGCCGCCTGAAGTCACCTCCAGCAACGAAAGGCGATTCCACATGCTTGCCGACCCACGCGTGAAGGACGTCGGGGAAATCCAGACGGAGTTCCTCTTCGACATCGTGATCGATCTGAACCCGCAGTTGGACTTCGGCAGGGGACCGGTCGGGCAACGCGTCCTGTTCGGCGCCGCCGGCGGAACGTTCGAGGGCCCGAGACTGCGGGGCGAAGTCCTGCCGGGCGGCGGTGACTGGGCGCTGTTCCGCCCCGACGGGGTCATGCTCCTGGACGTCCGGCTCACCCTGCGGACGGACGACGGAGCCCTGCTGCACATGACCTACGGCGGCCGCTACACCACCCCGCCGGAACTGCGCGCGGACATGGCCGACGACGCCGTCAGACACCAGGTGCCCCCGTCTCGCTACTACTTCAGGAGCAATCCGCTCTTTGAGACAGGAGCCGAGTCGCATGCATGGCTGAACGACATCGTCTGCGTGGCATCGGGCTACCTCGTCGAAGGCGGGATCGCTTACAAGGTCTTCCAGGTGGTGTGAATGAGCACCGCCGTTGCCGACCGCTCGCCACCGGTCCAGGCATCACTTCGCCAGCGTCTGGCGGCCGAGGCGTTGGGAACCGGACTCCTGCTGATCGCGATCGTGGGCTCCGGGATCCTGGGTGAGCGGCTCGCCGCCGGGAACACCGCGGTGGCGCTCCTCGCGAATGCCCTGGCGACCGGCGCCGCGCTGTTCGCTCTCATCGAGTGGCTCGGGCCGCTCTCCGGCGCCCATTTCAATCCCCTGGTCACCCTCGCCATGGCGTTCCGCGGCGACATCAGGGCCGGCGTGGCGGCGATGTACGCACTGGTCCAGCTGCTGGGCGGCGTCGTTGGGGTCGGAGTCGCCGACGCCATGTTCGCCGTGCCCGTCTTCTCCCTGGCCACCCACGAAAGAAGTAGCGCCGCAGAGGTTCTCGGAGAATTCGTGGCAACCTTCGGGCTCGTGGGGATCGTCTGGGTCTGCTCGCGGACGCGAGCTGCTGCGCTCCCGAGCGTTGTGAGCGCCTATATCGTCGGGGTGTTCTGGTTTACTCCGACAGGCTTCGCGAATCCGGCCGTCACCCTCGCGCGGGCGTTCACGGACACGTTCACCGGCATCCGCCCCTTGGACGTTCCCGGCTTCCTCATCGGAGAGGCAGCCGGGGCAGCCGCCGCCGTCATTCTGTTCAGCTGGCTGTTGCCGGGCAAGCGGGCCACCTCCGCTAATGGGATCGCGATCGGCCCTCCGGCGATTCGAGATGGACGCGGCCAAGGTGTGCCCCCTCAGGAGGAGCCGCGTCCCGGGCCTTGCGTGTCGAGCGCCTCGCCGGGTGACACCTGAGGTCATCCATGACCGCCTGACGGCACCCGCCGACGCCTCGGGCGACCTGTGCGATGATCACCTGACCGCCGGGCGATGCGCGTCCGAGGTGGCGGGCATTCGCCGCCACCCCGGGTTTCCGGTCCCTGCCCGGCGCTGGCGGGGCGAGCGGCGGGATCTCGTGCAGCGCGCGCCGGGCTCAGAGGGCATCCCGGCCGCCCTCTGCGCTGCCGCATACGCGCCAACCTGCTTCCCGGCCCCGCTTTCGGGCCCGGCAAAAGCCACCAGGAAGGGCCGCTCCGCGCCCCCGCCCTCCACCACGAACCCGGCCCGGCTGTCGCTGAATTCCATCAGATCGGCACCCCGAAGTGTGTCTCGGACCCGCTCGGCATCGCGATCGTGCTCACTCCACAGCGGCCGCCGTCCTTTAGCCGTAGCCGAACCTCGGCTCGTCATCGCCCATGATCCCACCGTAGACGCCTCGCGGCTGCCGTCCAGGCCCTGCGTACAGAGGTTGAAAGTTCGGGGTTTCATGTCGATCTCGGGTTCGTGATCAGGCCGGTGTGTGTCAGGAAGGCGTCCAGGAGGTCGGGGCGGTACTGCAGTTGCTTGAGTCGGCTGCGAATGACCATG
>NZ_JBQQCB010000219.1:0-10225 GCF_052246675.1 Nonomuraea sp. KM90
GCGTCAACACCCGCACGAAGAGGATCATGCGCCAGATGCACGGCCGCGCTGGGTTCGACCTTCTGCGCCACCGCATCCTGCTGCAGTGAAGATCACTCAACGCCACCACCGATTACGGGCCAGAGCCCGATCTTCGGTGCGCGTCATGACCTCACCGAGGGTCGGGCTAGGAGGGTTGCACCGGTCGAGCCTCCCCTCTCGCGTGGAGGCAGCGCGTTCAATGTAGATCCGCGAGGACCACCGGGACCACTGGCATAGGAGTCGTCGATCGGGTCCAAGATGCTGAGCAGGTGGAGGGTCTTGTCGATCCGCCCGTACTCGGCGAACGCCTGCCCGAGCGGGGTGGGCCGCCCGTTACGGGCGAACATGCGCAGCAGGTCGTAGGCGCGGACCTGGTTGGTCACCAGCGACCCGGCGACCCGGGTCGTATCGGACCACTGGGTGTGGATCTTCTGCCGGTTGATCCTGTTGCGGGCGATCGCCTCCAACGGCCCGTAGTCGCTCGAGGTGTCCCTGCCGGGAACCTCCGAGCGCCGGAACCGCTGGTCGCCCAGATCGGCGAAGCGGGGCGCGAACCGGTAGCCGAGCATGGAGAAGATACCGAACACCATGTCCGAATCGGACGCCTGGTCGGTCGTGACGAACTCGGGCTGCGGGCCGGCGTCAATGTTGATCAGGGTGTCCAGGATGTACAGAGAGTCGCGCGGCGTGCGGGGCACGACCATCTGCCCGATCCCCATCACCTGATCATTTACTGCGTTCAAGAGCGTCAGACCGCGCTTGTACCCAAAGCACTTCGGCGACGGGGCAGCGTTGATCGTCTGGACCGAAACGACGAACCGCAGCCCCATCGACCGAGGCCAGCAGCCCGCCGCCCCACAGCGCCACGATTGGCACGCCACGCTGGCCTCGATCAGGATCGCGTTCGCCGCGGCGTGCGTCTCGGCCCGCACGTAGTTCTGGTCGACGTGCGAGAGCCGGCCACGGGTCAGCGCCTCGTCCCCGTCCTTGATCACCGGGGTGAGACCGACGTTGCAGGCCTCGCTGATCAGCAGCGCGACCAGCGAGCGGGGCAGGTCGTGCATGCGCGTGGAGGTGTCGGCCAGGTGCACATAGGCGTCCAGGAACCCCGTCCAGGAGTGCACCTCCAGCAACAGCTCGGGCAGACCGATGCGCGGCAGCATCGCCTGGCAGGCCGCACGCAGCCACTTCAGCGACGGGCTCTCGCCCAGCGCGCCGAGCTTCTCCACCGACAAGCGGGCGTGCCCATCGGCTGGGGTGACCACCCGGACCAGAGCGTCGTCGCCGGCTTCTTCGAGTCGGCCGGCCATCTGCCGCCATGCCGCGTCCAGCGCCAGCAGCTTGGCGTCCAGATGGGCCTCAACGGGGTCGGTGAGCGACAGAGAGGCGAGCACATCCTCACGGATCACCTCCCACGCCTTGCCGTCCAGCAGATGCGCGCGGGCCGGCCCACCGCAGCGACAGCGCGGCGAACACGTCTCGCACCTGAAGCGCCCCGAAACAACCCCTCCAGGACACAGAGCACATACGCGTCGCGGTCCACCGAGCCCTTGGGCAGGCCGGGGCTGGCGAACACCGGCCGCTTCCAGGCCGCCGTCACCAGCGACCCGTCGATCTCCTCCGGGAGGAGGGGCTTGCGGGACACGTGCCGGCGCGTCAGCTCCGGCAGAGCGCGCACCGCGGCCAGGACCATGCGGCCACCGGCCGCCGCGCCCAGCGCCTTCCACTCGCCCAGCAGCTTCAAGAACGGGCGGACGGTGTTGTACTTGTCGGGGTGCCGTCAACGAACGTGTCACCAGCCGCCATATCTACTCTGACCTGGGATGTTGTCTGACCTAGGATGCTGGTGGCCTCCTTCGTCGGGGCCAGGGCGGTTTCCGGGGGATGCAGCCAAGGTAAGCCCAAATGCCACTTCCACGGGTTCTCGATGCTGAGGGGCGCGGCTGTGACTGACTGTGATCTCCAGTGGCTGATCAGCTTCATGCGCCGCCTGAGTGCTCGTCACCTATGGGTGCTTCGTCACATCCGCCGCACTTATCTGAGGTTCTTGGCCTCTTCTCGCAGGTGAGCACAGATGATCTTTTCAGGCACGTGAGGCATGTCGACACTGATCCATCCACTGCAGTGTATTCAGAAGGGCACTACGGTAATTCTTGGTGATGTGGCCAGTGTCGAGGGTTTGCCCGCCTTCGAGGTGCTCGGCTCGTTGCGGGTGTGGGTGGACGGCCGGGAGCGTGCGGTGTCGCGGCCGGCCGTACGTCGGCTGCTCGGCGCTTTGCTGCTCACACCGGGCCGGCTGGTGGATCGGGCGCGGTTGGTTGCGTTCGTGTGGGGGCCGGCGGGGTGTGAGCCGGCGGCGCTGCACAGCGCGGTGTACCGGCTGCGGGACTGGCTGAGACCGACCGACATCGAGATAGTGCGCGAAGGCGACGGCTACCGCATCGAGGTGCCGCCAGAGCAAGTGGACGCCTCCCGTTTCCGGATCGCCGTCGCCGGCGCCCGGGCGGAGCCGGATCCGAGCCGCCGGACGGATCTGCTGCTGGCGGCGTTGAATTTGTGGCGCGGGCTGGTGCTGGCCGAGGATCTGGAGTGGCCCCACGCCCTGCCCGCCGTCGCGGAACTGCAGCAGGCCAGGATCGACAGTGCGCGGGAGCTGGCGGAGGCCGCCGTCCCTTGTGGGCGCGCCGCCGATGCCGTCGAACCTCTGCAGCGTCTTGTCGAGGCGCTGCCGTACGACGAGGCCGTCCACACCCAGCTGATCACGCTGCTCGGGCACGCTGACCGGCGTGCAGAAGGGCTGCGCCGTTATGAGCTGATCCGGCGTCACTTGGCCGACGACCTCGGGGTGGATCCGGGCCCGGGGCTGCGTCGGGCGCATCTGGCCCTGCTTGGCGACGATCTGCTGGCGCCTGGCCCGCCACCATCGCCGGTCTGCCTGCTACCGGGCGACCTGCCCGACTTCACCGGCCGCCAGGCAGAGCTGGAGCGCATCACCACGGTGTTGTCGGCCGAGCCCGGCACCTCGTCCACCCCGTCCATGGTGGCAATCTGCGGCATGCCGGGAGTCGGCAAGACCGCCCTGGCCCTGCGGGCCAGCCACCGGCTCTGCAGCCGGTTCCCGGACGGACAGCTGTTCGCCGATCTGAACAGGCCCGACGGCCGGCCAGTCGACGTGGACCAGGTGCTGGGACGCTGGCTGCGGGTGCTGGGCGAGCAGCCGCACGCCATCCCCGACGGCCAGGCCGAGCGGGCCGAGCTGCTGCGTGCGCGGCTGGCCGGCCGGCGGGTGCTGGTCGTGCTGGACAACGTCACCGATGCCGGACAGATCCAGCCGTTGCTGCCCACCGGGCCCTCCTGCGCGGCCCTGCTGACCAGCCGGTCCGATCTGGCGGCGCTGTACGGCATGACCCGCATCAAGTTGCCCGTGATGCCGCCACCCGAGGCGGCCGCGCTGCTGGGGCGTCTGATCGGCGGCGCCCGTATGGAGGCCGAGCCCGATCCGGCGCGGCGGCTCATCGAAGGGTGCGGCCGGCTGCCGTTGGCGTTGCGGATCGCCGGAGCGCGGCTGGCGGCCCGCCCGCACTGGACTGTGGCGCGCCTGGCCGACCAGCTTGCGCGGGCCCATCGTCCACTCGATCACCTGGCCCTGGGCGCGATGGAGGTGCGCGCCGTCCTGGCCGTCGGCTACCGCGCGCTCGATGCGCCCCAGCGCCGCCTGTTGCGGCTGCTCGGCCTGTTGGAGGCGCCTGATGTCGCGGCCTGGGTCGCCGCCGCGCTCCTGGACGGACCGCTGGCCGAGGCCGAGGAATCACTGGAACGTCTGGCGGACGCGCAGTTACTGGAGGCGGTACGGTCCCCGGGGGGCGAGCAGATCCGCTACCGCCTGCACGATCTGGTTCGCGCGTTCGCCCGGGAACGCGCCGAGGCCGAAGAGGCGCCGGTGAGCCGAGAAGCCGCACTGCTGCGCGCCCTGGGCGGCTGGCTGGCGCTGACCGAGGCCGCCTACGACGCACTGTGGGGTGGCGACTACATCTCGCTGCATGGACAGGCCGCCCGGTGGTGGGCGCGGGAGGGCGTCGAGCACCTGGTGGCCGACCCGCTGAGCTGGTACGACAGCGAGCGGGCCAACATCGTTGCGGCGGTCGGGCAGGCCGCCCGTATCGGAGCCGTCGAGCTGTGCTGGGATCTGGCCGGTTCGGCTGTGCCCTTGTTCGAGGCCCGTTCGCATCACGATGAGTGGCGGCAGACGCACGCCGTCGCTCTGGCGGCGGCGCTGCACGCGGGTGATGACCGGGGCGCGGCACTGATGAGCGCGAACGAGGCACTGCTGGACAGCTACCGGGGCGACTATGAGCGTGCCCGCGCGAAGCTGGCCACGGCCATGAAGCTGTGCGAGCGGACCGGGAACCGAGGCGGCTGGGCTCTGGCGAACTCGATGGATGCCCGGATCGATGTGATGCGGGGCCGTTTCGATGGCGTCCTGGCCCGGTATGAGCAGACCCTGGCCCACATGCGGGAGACGGAGGACCGCGGAGGTCAGTTTCTGTCGCTGGGTGACATCGGCGAGCTGCACATCATCCAGGGTCGCCCGGATCTGGCCCTGACCGTCTTGGAGCAGGCCTTCGAACTGGCCCACACCACCCCCGTGTTCGGCCCGCACATGCGTGCCAGGTCGCTGTGGTTCGTCGGGGAGGCCCGGCTGGCGATGGGTGACCTCGACCGTGCCGAGGACGTCCTGACCGAGGCCCGCCGGCAGGCCGAACAGGCGGGCACTCCCCATTTACTGGTGTCCGTGCTGCACGGCCTCGGGCTGATTCGGCTGCTTCGCGAGCGCCTGCCAGAGGCCGAGCCGCTGCTGAGCCGCGCCCTCACCTTGTCCGTGGACATCGGCGAGCGGGTGCCCCAGGTGCGCGTTCTGCGGGCTCTGGGCAAGCTCCATCGCCGCCGCGGCGACGTCGACCGGGCCGCCCACTGCTTCACCGAGGCCCTGGCAGTGAGCCGGAGCATGCGGGCACTGCTGTGGGAGATGCGTGTGCTCAACGACTTCGCGGACCTGCACGAGGAGATGGGCGATGTCGAGGCCGCGGCGGCCGAACGGCTCCAGGCCCAGTCCCTGCTGCAGCAGAGCGACCGCTCCACCACCTGGTGAGAACCCGGTCAGTTCTTGGTGAGCCCGGCTTGCCAGCATCGTCAATGCACACCGAAACGAGCGAACGCCGGATCGGTCAGCACACATGGCGCAGGTGAGGGCGTCGACCGCTGGCGTACCAGCGTCTCAAGCACGTCGCCGTGCACACGTACGGCTCGCCATTCCGACCGTGACGACCATCCAGGAGACCACCATGCATCCAGACTTATACCTGTGGGTCGAACGCGTCCGAGCCCGTGAGCTGCGGGAGGAGGCCGACCGGCAGCGCAAAGCGCGCCAGGTCGGCCGCGCGTCGGTCATCAGCGCCTTCGCCGAGCGGCTCGGATGGGTGCTGGTGAGAACGGGCCTTCGGCTTGTGGACCGCCACGCCAGCAGGCCGCACAGGTCCGGTCTCGGAAGCCCGCAGCCCTCTTCCAGACGGATCTCCCGCCGTCGCCCGGCGACGTAGGCGCCGACCAGCACCACGCCCCTCGTCTGCAGGCCTACGCGCTGCATGGCCTCGGGCTGATCCGGCTCCGTCACGGCCGCCCACCGAAGGCTGAGCCGCTGCTGCGCCGCCCTTCGCGCATGTGACGAACATGCCTGACGCCTTCTCGGCACCCTAGATAACGAGATCGGCGCTGGGATGTCGCGGTGTGATACGGGGGGCGAGGAACCGGCGGACAGCCGTTATCGATGAGAACGATCTTGCTAACGGGCGCGGCCGGGTAGAGTACGGGATTCGGGTGGGGTAGTTGCGTCAGCGGCGCGCGAGTGCTGCGCAGGCGGTAGAGCGGCCGATTTTGAGGGTACGGGCGGGCTTTGGTGACCGAGGCGCCGTGCCCCGCGGGACATCAAACCTCGATCAAGTCGGAGAGCCGGCATAAGTCGTAATCAACACAAATCAAACGCCCACTGAGAGTAGGTCAGAGGTCGAGGATATGCTGCTGGACGGTCGGCCAGTCCATCCCAAGAGCTTCATCGGCAATCTGAAGCGAAGACAATTTGGGGTTGCTCTGTTCGATCTCTCTAAGCGCAACTCGGATGGCAATCCCAGCCCTCCATCGCAACCTCATGAACTCAGAGTCCGCAGCGGACGATTCATATTCATTGGTAGCCTCCAGCCAATCTCGGCCGAGGCGAAGTGTGCGGTCCATGACCTCTGTGTGGAGCGCCGCCTCGGGGACATGCCCTGAGCCGTAAGCGCTACGAGCCTCTGAAATTTCCGGCCATTCAAAGCCGAATTTCGCGACAAGCAGGTCAATAATCCAGAAGAGAATTCCGGACTTCTTGCTGTGCGGCCACGCATCCGGAGAATTCGGAATAGTTGGTTGTGCAGCGATGGCACCACTGTGTACCGAATCGCCGTCGCCGATCGGAACGTCGACGTAGACGACTTCGTGGGTTGAATTTAGCCACTCTTCGGTTATGCGAAGTCCTGACCGAGCTTCCAGGATCGCCAGCGCCGCCGCCTTTTGCGCGACAACGCCAGCAGGACTGTCCTCGGAAAATTGATGGATGAATTGCAGCTCTTGGCTAAGCGCTTCCGGATTGGTTCCGCCAGCGAGCTCTCGCGAGAAACCTTCGGGAAAGTACGCGACGATATCCCCGTCCTCGGCATACGTAAGGGCCTCCCAAGTTTTGCCGCCCCACTCGATTCCCAGCACCGACGCACCACTGCTCAGAGCGCGGCAATAGTCTCTCAGCGAGGTGGATTGAGAGGATAGGTTGAGGATCGATACCGTCCCATCTCCTGCGGATCGATGGACAAAGAATGCCGCTATCGGACAGTGCAGCGTTATTGGAAGTTCGTATCCGTCTTCTTGTCGAACCTCTGGCGGAGTCCCACCTGCGAGAACCTCGTGGATATCGTCGATCTCAATCGAGTGATGAGCTTTTGGCGTGACAGAGACCCACCACATTCGATCGGATAGCCACTGAACAGAGCTGGAACGCAGCAAGGGTAGGTAGTGGTTGATTGCCGCAAGGTCGTACATGATGCCTGATACTACTCCTCGATAAATCGATTGAGAAGATGGTTCACGTCGAGCCGGCCCGGGAGCGCTGAAGCTTCCATTTTGGGCACCTGGGCCAGCTCAAACAGGGTGCGCTTGTCGCTTGACGCTAGAGGGCGTCGTCCGATGCACTACCGTCTGCGAGGCTGGACTGCTGATTGGCCCTCAATTGGATGGGGCTGTTGGAGCACTGTCCGGCCTAGTGACTGGACTTCTAGCCGGCCTAGCGGCCTGGGTTCATCTTGTTGGGTTCGGATCTGGTTCGCCATAGTAGGGCAGTTGCCCTGGCGGCTTATTGCTTTCTTGGAAGACGCTAGCCAGCGTGATGTGCTCAGGCAGTCGGAGCTCGGTATATGAATTCCGTCATGAACTCCTGACATCCTGAGGGCGGCTTCCGCGTAACCGCCCGGCTCCCCCTGTCCGAAGGAGTGCAGACCCTATGACGGTTCGCCTCGTCCTCGTCGACGACCAGCCGCTCGTCCGTGCCGGCCTACGTGTCCTGATGGCCGACACGCCGGACATTGATGTCGTGGCAGAGGCCGGGACAGGTGCCGAAGCAGTCCAGCTGGCCCGAGACATCCCGATCGACGTGATCGTGATGGACATCCGTATGCCCGGAATGGACGGCATCGAGGCCACCCGGGTGATCGCGACAAGCCCCACCGCGCCGCGTGTCCTCGTCCTCACGACCTTTGACGATGACGACTACGTGTACGCCGCGCTCCGCTCCGGCGCCAGCGGATTCCTCGTCAAGGACATGGCTCTGGACGACATCCTCATGGGGATCCGCGTGATCGCCGCCGGCGAGGCGCTGATCGCGCCCAGCGTCACAAGGCGTCTCATCGCTGAGTTCGCCGCCCGCCCGGAGACCCGGGGAGGGCTTCAGGCGAGGCGAGCTCCATCGCGGCCGCGTCCCATCGAGGGCATCACCGAGCGAGAACGCGAGGTCCTGACCCTCGTCGGACGGGGTATGTCCAACAGCGAGATCGCTGCCCACCTCTACATCAGCGTGGCCACCGCCAAGGCACACGTGTCACGGCTGCTCACCAAGCTCGATGTCCGCGACCGGATTCACCTCGTCATCCTTGCCTACGAGACAGGTCAGGTCACCCCGTATTGATCACAGTGATGAGCAGCAGCATGCTGCCCCTGGCACGCGGGCGCCCGTCGATCCGACCCGCCGACGGGAGATCGTCGATGCCTTCCCGGCCGCCACTCGCGGCCGGGATTTCCAAGCCTTGATCACGCTGCTCCGTCGTATCGTTCACCAGCATCTGATGGTGGCTCACGTGCACGTCCGCTCTCGCGGACGCGGGGGGTTGCGTGCTCATACGAGCGATCTTGACAGGCAGGTCCGACAGAACGGATCCCATCGGGGCCGCAGCGGCTTGCGCGGCTCCGGCCAAACATGGTCGGCGGGCCCAGAGCAGTATGGGACGTCGGTGCGGGTAAGATCACCGCTCAACTGAACGGTGCGCCCCCCGCCTCGTCGATGCGGAACTGGCGCTTCCCCGTCTGGAAACCAATCATCGTCCTGAGGGAGACCACGCGGCCGATAGCGCCGATGCTGCCGGTCGGTGGGATCGCTGCACGACCCAGCCGCGCCGACCGTCCTGCGGCCCGCCTACGATTCTGGCGATCACATCCATCCCAACGACGCGGGAGCCGAGGC
Organism: Nonomuraea sp. KM90; assembly: GCF_052246675.1. Taxonomy (NCBI): domain Bacteria; kingdom Bacillati; phylum Actinomycetota; class Actinomycetes; order Streptosporangiales; family Streptosporangiaceae; genus Nonomuraea; species Nonomuraea sp. KM90. The sequence goes on from NZ_JBQQCB010000219.1 coordinate 8,837, forward strand.
CATAGCCGACGCACTCGCCAGAGTCATCGTCGCCTCCGCCTGAACGCGGCGATCGGGCGGCGTCGGCAACTCGCCCACCGGGCCCGGGACGCCTGCCAGGCTCACCGAACCAATACCGCGCACCCCGTCACGACCGTCGGACGCATCCTGGCCACCGGCGAGGCACACCAACGCCTCGCCCCTCACAAGAAGGGGACCAAGCCCAGACGCACCACCTGATCTCGTGAATGAACGCCGCCGGGCACCGCCATGCGGGCCGCGCCTCGGGCTGGGGGAAGTAATCGTTCGGACGTGCCGAGGCGGTGCGGACGCCGACGTTACTGCCCACTTGGAAGATCCGGCACCGGGAGTGGGTCCTTGCCCTCGTCCCTGATTGACGACTACGTGTATCAAGATCCCCAGACGTCCGCTGCCGTCCGTGGCAGGGTTGAGGAGCAATCAAGCCGGTGCAGATCCGCCGGACGGGGACACGAGGTGAGAGCGTGACCATGACTGATGCGCATGCCGGGCGCAAGGGGCGAGCAAGAAGCGGCCTATGGGGTCCCGCTCTGGCGAACCTCGGACTTGGCGTGCCCGCCATGGTGCCGTTCTATCTGGCGTGGTGGCTGCTGACCGAGTACATGCCGATGGACTGCGGCCTTGCCGAGTCCACCAACTGCAACTACGAGACCCTCGAGAACGGGTTTTTCTTCAGCATTTTACTGGTGGCAACCGGTCTACTCACCTTGACACAGGTGATCGTGATCGACGTATTCCTCCCACTCCGGCATAGACGACGGCTGGCGGCGTGGCTTGGCTCTGCCGTGCTCATCCCCGTCCCGTTCGTGGTGTGCGTGGCGCTGGCCTCGCTGGTCTGACGACCGGCTCTAAAATCCCATTTGGCGAGGCCGCGCGACCAGGCCGCATGACGGCATGACGGATCTCCGATGGGATGAGGTCAGGGACTTCTTCGATCCCGACTCGATGGGCCGCTCAACTATGTAAAGTAACTAGTTCATTACCTGTAGTAGTTATCGCGCCGGACGAACTGCGATGCGGTCACGGTGACATGTGAGCGAGGCGTGTGGCGCGTCGAGGCCCGCGCCACCGGAGCGCTGAAGGGGACGCCCTTTGACTTCTCAACGTTCAGCGGGAATCTCGCGGTGGCTGCGGCGGACTGCTGACCAGGCCATAGCGGTCTGGCACGTCCTGTTCCCCCCGCCCGCCTCTACGCCGTCGTCTACAACGCCGGCGAGCACCGGCCGACCCCGACGCGCCGGCACCTAGGGCGTGTATTGGGTTGTGATCAAGGGGTGGGTCGTGTGAGGTCTTTGATCCAAATCATCGCGCCACGAAGGTGGAGGCCGGCGATGTAGCTCTCAGGGGTCTTGTCGTAGCGGGTGGCGATGC
>NZ_JBQQCB010000220.1:0-10202 GCF_052246675.1 Nonomuraea sp. KM90
CTGCTGGACCACCTCGAGCGCAACCTGTGCGTCGACGCCGGGCGCGAGTTCGCCGCCGGCATGTCCTACGGGGCCGCCATGGCGGCCGCGCTGATCTGCGCGATGGACGGGCGCCTGGCCGCCGTGGCGGCCGTGGCCGGGCTGAACATCGTGCGCCCCTGCCAGGGCGCCGAGCCCACCACGATCGTGGCCTTCCACGGCACCGCCGACCGCATCGTCCCCTACCAGGGCGGCCACCCGCTGCGCGACGCCACCGGCGACCTGCGCAAGCTCGCCGACCTGGTCGTGCTGGACCCGGTGGAGCGGGCCGCGACCGGCTGGGCGGCCCTGCTCGGCTGCTCCGGCCGCACCACCACCCCCCTCGGCACGCGGGTACGGGTACGTGACTGGAAATCCTGCCCCGGCGGTACGACACTGCGCCTGTACACGATCGACGGGGGCGGCCACACCTGGCCCGGCCCCATCGAGGTGCCCTGGCTCGGGAGCACCGCCCGCGACCTGGACGCCACCGCCCTGATCCTCGACACCTTCGACCGCGCCCCCTCCCGCCAGTAACGCCCTGCCATCCGCCGACCGGGGAGTACGAGCCATGACCGATGAGGTACGCGTCACCATCGAAGCCGAGCCCCGTACCGGGCTGAGCCGGCAGCGGCTGCGCCAGGCGGTGGCCGGCCACCCCGAGGCGCTGGCGGCGCTGGAGGTCGCCGACCCCGAGCGGCTCACCGTCGCCTTCGCGCCCGGCCTGGGCCACGACCCCGGCGAGAACGCGCCGTTCCAGGCCACCGTGTTCGACCCGGTCGGCAACCGCGCCGTCGAGCTGCGGGGCACCCTCGACCGGCCCGAGCGGGCCGAGCTGCGGCCCAGCGCCTTCCGCCCCCAGCCCAGCCGGGAGGAGCTCGTCGCCGCCGCCGCGATCCTGCGGGCCGACCCCCGCTTCCCCGCCGGCGACGACATCGTCGTCTACCGCCCCATGCCGCCCCTGGCCGACGCCGAGAACCCCGACGGCACCACCGTGCGCCGCCCCACCCTCGGCGTCTACACCCCGGGCGAGCCCACCGGCCTGCGCCACCGCATCGTCGCCGTCGACCTGGTCGCCCGCTCGGTCGACTGGACGCCGGAGGGCATCAACGTGCGCATGCACCACGACTGCGAGGACAGCGTCCCGCAGGGCATCGACGCCCTGGCCGACCGCGGCGGGCCCGACCAGGTACGCGTGCGCGTCCACCGCGGCGCCACCGAGCTGTGGAACCTGCTGGTCGTGCGGCCGCGCGCCTCGGCCCCGCAGTCCCCCGGCATGGGCGGCGGCGTCGAGCTGCGCCAGGTCCGCTACCGCGGCCGGCTTCTGCTGCGCCAGGCGCACCTGCCCATCCTCAACGTCGAGTACGAGCAGGGCACCACCTTCCGCGACGACGTCGCCTTCGAGACCCGCTTCAGCGCCACCGGCCGCGACCCGGTCGGCTGGGGGTGGCGGCTGTGCCCCGACCCGCCCCGTACCATCCTGGAACGCCCCTCCACCGACGCCGGCAACTTCCAGGGCGTCGCCTTCCACCACGACGGCGAGGAGTTACGCATCGTCAGCGAGCTGGAGGCCGGCTGGTACCGCTACTCCAGCGACTGGCGCCTGGCCGACAACGGCGACATCTCCCCCAGGTTCGGCTTCGCCGCCACCCGCAACCCGATGACCTGCCTCGTGCACCGCCACCACGCCTACTGGCGGCTCGACTTCGACGTCGCCGGCGCCGCCAACGACGTCGTCGAGCAGATCGACGACACCGGCTCCCTCATCCCCGAACCCGTGCCGATCATCCGCGAGACCTCCCGACGGCGCCGCCCCGGCCGCTACTGGCAGGTACGCGACAAGTCCTCCGGCCACGGCTACCAGATCCACCCCGGCCCCTTCGACGGCACCGCCGACGCCTACGGCGTGTCCGACCTGTGGTTCCTGCGCCACCACCCGCGCGAGCTCGACGACGGCAACCCCGGCCCGCGCGACCGCGCCGCCATCAACCGCTTCCTCAACGGCGAGAACGTCAACGGCGCCAACCTCGTCGTCTGGTACGCCGGCCACTACTACCACGACCAGGCCCACCTCCAGCCCCACCAGGGAGAGCTCATCGGGCCGCGGCTGGTGCTGATCTAACGGCTACCCTTGTCGCTCATGACTCAGGTGGGACATCCGACGGCCCGTGCCCTGCTGCACCGGCTGGCCGTCGAACAAACCGAATGCAGGGTGCCGTCACTGACGGCGGCGATCGTCCGCGACGGGCGGCTGGCATGGTTCGGCGGCCGGGGCCGCGTCGGTGACGCCGCCCCGACCGCCGCCACCCAATACCGCATCGGGTCGATCACCAAGAGCATGGTGGCCGTGGTGGTCATGCGGCTGCGCGACGAGGGCGCCCTGGAGCTGACCGACCCGCTGGAGCGGCACCTGCCGGACACGCGGCTGGGCCACCTGACCATCGCCCAGCTGCTGTCGCACACCTCCGGGCTGACCGCCGAACCGCCCACCGCCTGGTGGGAGCGCACCCCCGGCATCCCCGCCGCAGACCTGCTGGCCCGGGTCGGCCCGGCCGAGCTCAAGCACCGGCCCGGCCGGCGCTTCCACTACTCCAACGTCGGCTTCGCCGTGCTCGGCGAGCTCGTCGCCCGCCTGCGCGGCACCACCTGGCTCAAGGCGCTGCGCACCGAGGTGCTCGACCCGCTCGGCCTGCACGACACCACGCCCCGCCCCCGAGCCCCGCACGCCACCGGCTACGCCGTGCACCCCTGGGCCGACGTGCTGCTGGCCGAGCCCGAACACGACGCCGACGCCATGGGCCCGGCCGGGCAGCTGTGGTCCACCCCGCACGACCTGGCCCGCTGGGCGGCGTTCCTGGGCGGCGAGACCGGCGGCGTGCTGTGCCCCGGCACCCTCGCCGAGATGCGCGAGCCCGCCGGGGTGGACGACGGCGACGCCTGGACCGGCGGGTTCGGGCTGGGGCTGCAGCTGGCCAGGACCGGCGGGCGCCGCCTGGCCGGGCACTCCGGGTCCATGCCCGGGTTCCTGGCCACCGTGTGGGCCGAGCCGGCCGAGGGGCTGGGGGTGCTGTTCATGGCCAACACCACCTCCGGGATGAGCGGCACGCTGCTGACCGACCTGCTGGACATCCTGGAGAAGTACGAGCCGCGCCTGCCCGACGAGTGGCGGCCGGTGCCCGCCGACCCCGCCCTGCTGGCCTCGACCGGGCTGTGGCACTGGGGGCCCAAGCCGTACACGCTGCGGCTGCTGCCCGAGCGCGGGCTGTCGCTGGAGCCGGTCGGCGGGGCCGGGCGGGCCTCGCGGTTCGTGCCGCAGGACGACGGGACGTGGCTGGGGCTGGACGGCTACTACGCCGGCGAGACGCTGCGGGTGGCGGCCGACCACCTCGACCTCAACACCTTCATCTTCACCCGCGAGCCGTACGACCCGGCCGCGCCGGTGCCGGGAGGGGTCGAGGACTGGCACGCCTGACCCCCCGGACGCTCAGGCGGTGCGGGAGGCGACCGTGACCGTGCGGTGGTCGAAGCCGTGGGAGGCGGCGACGACCCGTCCGCCCGGGTGGCCGGCGCTCATGGTGGCCACCGCGCGCAGCATGCGTCCGGTGGCGTACGCGCCGCCGACCGGTCCGCCCATCGGCGCCAGGGCCTCGGCCTGCCGCCTGCCCTGCTCCGGCAGGGGGCGCAGGTCGTGGTCGCCCGCCCATCCCGCGCGCGGCACGGAGGCGCAGTGCGGCACCGGCTCCAGGACGAAGCCGCCGGGGATCATCACGGGGTGATGGTCCGGCCCGCGGCGTCCGGCCGCAAGCGGGGCTCAGCCGGACAGGGCCTCGGCCAGGTCGGCGGCGGCGCCGACGGGCAGGGCGCCGTGCAGCAGCTCCACCCGGTGCACCAGCCGGGGCGAGGCCAGCGGCACACCGCACGCCCGCCCCCGCACCCGGGAGGGCTCCGGTGCCTCGGCGCGGACGGCCGAGGCGGAGGCGGGGACGGCGGAGGCGGGCAGCAGGATCAGGCCATGGCCGGCCGCCGCCAGGTTGACCACGGTGTGCACGTCGTCGCCCGCGTACTCCATCCCCACCGGGAACCCCTCGCCCACGAGGTCGCGCAGCCGCGCCAGCGGGCACAGCGGCGTCTGCAGCCAGCGCGCGTCCACCAGGTCGGCCAGCCGCAGCGCCGCCCGGCCGGCCAGCGGATGGTCGCCGGGCAGGACCACCACCAGCTCCTCCTCCGTCACCCCGGTGGCGGTCATCGGCCCGGCGTCGGGCAGGCGCAGCGGGTCGCTGGGCGCCACCACGCCGTCGGCCAGCCCCAGGTCGGCCCGCCCGTCGGCGACCATCGCCGTAACCTGCTCGCGCCCGCAGGTGTGCAGGCGTACCTCCAGGCGCGGCTGGCGCGCCCGCGCCCGCGCCAGCCGCGCGGCCAGGACCGGGTTGAGCGCGAGCGGGGTGGCGGCCAGGCGCAGCCGGTGGCGGGGCCCGGCGGCGGCGCGCAGCACGTCGGCGCGGGCGGCCCGCAGGCGCAGCAGCAGCGGCCCGGCGTGTTCCAGCAGGCGCCGCCCGGCCGGGGTGGGCTCGACCGGGCGGCGGCGCAGCAGCGGCAGGCCCAGGTCGGCCTCCAGCGCGGCGATCTGCTGGGAGATCGCCGACTGCGTGTAGCCGAGCTCGGAGGCGGCGGCGGAGAACGAGCCGTGGCGGGCGACGGTCACGAACGTGGTCAGCAGATGCGGGTCCATCAGTGTTGCTTATAGCAGATGCAGTATTCATCGTTGGCGCTTAACCCGGGTGGGCGGTCACGATGGTGTCATGAGAATCGCCCTTGTGGGGGACCGCTCCCCCAGCGTTCGTTCCCATGTCCGGATCCCGCTGCTGATGGAGGCGCTGCGCGAGCGGGAGGGCATCGCGCTGGACCCGTACTGGATGCCGACGACCGACGTGACCGGCCTGGACGGCTTCGACGGGATCTGGATGTTGCCCGGCAGCCCGTACCGTGACGAGGCGGGCGCGGTCGAGGCCGCGCGCGTGGCGCGCGAGCGGCGGATCCCGTTCCTCGGCACGTGCGGCGGGTTCCAGCACATGCTGCTGGAGTTCGCGCGGCACGTGTGCGGGCTGGACGTCGCGCACGCCGAGAACGAGCCGGGCGCGCGCGACTTCCTGCTGACGCCGCTGGCGTGCTCGCTGGCCGGGCACGAGGGCCTGGTACGGCTGGAGCCCGGCTCGCTGATCGAGCGGATCGTCGGGACGCCCACCACGATGGAGGCCTACATCTGCTCCTACGGGCTCAACGAGGACTACAAGCAGACGCTGGCCGGGCACGGGATGGTGTTCTCCGGCCACGCCGACGACGGCGCGGTACGGGTGGCCGAGCTGCCCGGGCACCCGTTCTTCCTGGCCACGATGTTCCAGCCGGAGCTGGCCGGGGACGGGCGGCGCCCGCACCCGGTGATCACCGCGTTCGCGACGGCCGTCACCCGCCACCACGCCGCCCGCGACCTGGCACGCACGCCGTAACGGGCGGCGGGGCACCACACGGGGGTCGGCCGGGCGGTTCGGTGCCGGTGGGCGCGGCAGGGGTGGAGGCCACCACGTGCGGGGTCGGGTGGTCGGCGGGGGCCAGGCGGATTCGGCCAGGAAGCGGCGGCTGGTGCTCTCCCCGTGGGGCAGCGGGTCGTGCACGTAGGGGTCGGTGAACACCAGCCCCAGCAGGTTGCGTTCGGGCGGGGCGATGGTGGCCACGTTCGGGTACAGCGCGGCGTGGGACGGGAAGCCGGCCAGCGCGTCCCGCGGCCGCCGCACCTGCGGGAGGGCCGGATGTCGCGGTCCTGCTCCAGCCACGTGCAAGGTCGCCCCCAACGGCCCGTACCGGATTGGAGGACGTCCACCGCGCCGGCGGCATGCCCGCCGTCCCGGGCGACTGCACCGTGCCGGGCTGCTCCACGACGACGTGCACGCCGTCCACGCCGGCTCCCTCGACGGGTGGCCGGCCACCTGGGACATCCGCGGCCTTTCGCAGGAGGAGGCCGCCGAAGCGATCCTGTCCGGACGCGTCACGCCGGGCACCGTGCTGGTCATCCGCTCCGAGGGGCCACGCGGCGGCCCCGGCATGCACCCTCCTCCCACCGCGCTGCGCGCCTACACCGCCTTGGCCCAGTCCGCTGACAAGGGCGCCGTACGCGAGCTCGCGGACCGCTGACCCCCGCATGGGGACGTCGTGTCCGGACGCCCGGTCAAGGACCGGTCACCCGGTCGATGAACGCGCCCAGGTTGCCCCGGGTGCGGGCGATCCTCTCCGCCACCGTGAGGGTCTCCTCGAAGTCGGCCCCCACGCCCGACGGCTTCCTGCCGCGGGTGTAGAGGGAGCAGGCCAGGTCGGCGCACACGTACTGCCCGACCGTGTTGCCCTGACGCCCGGTCTCGCCGGTGCGGCGCGCGGTCATCAGCGCCACGCCGCCGCTGGTGTGGGTGGTCAGGCACAGCGAGCACATGCTGCGTGCGGTGAAGCCCCGCGACGAGCCCGGGGCGGCCCGCAGCGCGATCCCGACCCGGCTGCCGTCGTCGCGTTCGGCGACCAGGTAGCCGCGGTCGGGGGCGCCGGGATCTCGCCAGCCGAGGAAGTCGAGATCGTCCCAGGGCTGCTCGTCAAGGTCCTTGGGCACGCCCGCGCGCCTGGCCTCCCCCTTGGAGCAGTTGACGAACGAGGTGCGGATGTCGCTTTCCGTCATGGGTCTCATGTCGGGCGAGGCTAGCTTCCCTAATATAATTAGACAAATCCTTAATTTGATTAGGCGAGGTTCCATGGCACGCGCGGGCATCACCAGCGAACGCGTCACCCGGACGGCGGCCGACCTGGCCGACGAGATCGGCTTCGACCAGGTGACCGGCTCGGCGGTCGCGCGCCGGCTCGGCGTCAAGGACCCGAGCCTGTACGCGCACATCCGCAACGCGCGGGAGCTGAAGGTACGGGTCGCGCTGCTGGCCCTGGAGGAGCTGGCTGACCGGGCCGCCGCCGCGCTGGCCGGGCGGTCGGGCAAGGACGCGCTGGTGGCGCTCGCCGACGTCTACCGCGGCTACGCCAAGGAGCACCCGGGCCGCTACGCCGCCTCCCGGTTCGAGCTGGACGCCGAGACCGCGGCCGGCAGCGCGGGGCCCCGGCACGCGGAGATGGCCCGGGCGCTGCTGCGCGGCTACGACCTGCCCGAGCCCGACCAGACCGACGCCGTACGCCTCCTGGGCGCCACCTTCCACGGCTTCGTGAGCCTGGAAATGGCCGGCTCCTTCCGCCACACCCCGCGCTCGGCCGACGACTCCTGGGCCTGGGCCCTGGACACCCTCGACCTCGCCCTCCGCAACCGTTCAAGGAAGCCCGAATGACCGACTGGATCACCACCCCCATCGACGAACGCATCCTGCGCGGCGCGCTGGAGCTGGAACGCACCGGGCGCGGCACGCTGCCGCACCGGCTGCCCGCCTGGGCGCGCAGGCAGTTCCCCGACGACTACCTGGCCAGGGTCGAGTCCCAGCCGTCCGGGGTGCGGCTGGCCTTCCGCACCCGGGCCACCGCCGTCGAGCTGGACGTGCTGCCCACCAAGAACGCCTACCCGGGGTTCCCGCCCCGGCCGGACGGCGTCTACGACCTGGTCGTGGACGGCCGCCTGGCCGGCCGGGCCGGCGTGCCCGGAGGCAACCTCGCCGTCATCGACCTGGCCGGTCAGTCCTCCACCGTCCGGCCGGGGCAGCCCGGCACCGTCGGCTTCTCCGGTCTGGCGGCCGGGGTGAAGGACGTGGAGATCTGGCTCCCGCAGGTCGAGGTCACCGAGCTGATCGAGCTGCGTACCGACGCGCCCGTCGAGGCCGTGCCGGACCGCGGCCGCCGCGTGTGGCTGCATCACGGCAGCTCGATCAGCCACGGCTCCAGCGCCGCCGGCCCGACCGAGACCTGGCCCGCGCTGGCCGCCGCCCGGGGCGGCGTTGAGCTGATCAACCTCGGGTTCAGCGGGAACGCGCTGCTCGACCCGTTCACCGCGCGTACCATCCGCGACACGCCCGCGGACCTGATCAGCCTCAAGATCGGCATCAACCTGGCCAACGCCGACCTGATGCGCTCGCGCGGCTTCACCCCCGCCGTGCACGGCTTCCTCGACACCATCCGCGACGGGCACCCCGGCACGCCGCTGCTGGTGATCTCCCCGATCCTCTGCCCCGTCCAGGAGGACACCCCCGGCCCCGTCGCCCCCGACCCCGACGGCCCCGGCCTGCGGTTCCGGGCGCTCGGCAGCCCGTCGGAGGTCGCCGCCGGCCGGCTGACCCTCAACGTCATCCGGGACGAGCTGGCCCGCATCACCGCGCAGCGGTCGATCGACGACCCCGCACTCCACTACCTCGACGGCCGCTCCCTCTACGGCGAGGCCGACTTCGTCGAGCTGCCCCTGCCCGACCGGGTCCACCCCGACCCGGCCGGCCACCGCCGCATCGGCGAACGCTTCGCCGAGCTGGTCTTCGGCGACGGGGGCCCGTGGAGCCTGTGAGGCGCTCGACGGGGGCCCGTGAAACGCGTGAGGCGCTCGACGGGGGTCCGTGGAAGGCGTGAGGCCGCTCTTCTACGTCGCGGGCAGCAGCGCGGCCAGCCGGCGCAGGCAGTGGCGCAGGAGGGCGACGGCCACCGGACGGGCCAGCGGCCACGCGGCCCGGCCCAGCGCCCCGAACGGCAGCTCCAGCTCCTCGGCCCACACCACCCGGCTGCCGCCCCGCTGCGGGAGCACCCGGATGGCGCCGCGCCCGCGCACGACGCGCCCGGTGTGCGTGATGCGCAGCAACGTCGGCGGCTGCCAGTGGGTGATCGTCATCGTGTCCAGGAAGCCGAACGGCCGCACCCCCGTGTACGCCTCCAGCCCGTCCTCACCCACCCGGCGCGCCGTGGTCATGAGCATCCATTCCTGGTGCCGGGGCCAGTCGGTGATCAGGCCGAACACCTGCTCCGGCGGCGCCGGGACGTGGACGGCGGCGGCCGCGTACACCGGTTTCGCCACGATGATCCCCCCAAAGGTCGCTGGGACCATCCTGGCCCGCCACCGGGCACCGATGCCAGCACGTAGGGACCTTCCGGGGCAGGCCACCGGCTCCCGCACGACCGCCCCCTGATCCCTCCGGCCGCCTGAGCTCACCGATCCCGCGGTGTGGCGGGAAGGACGCAGGACAGGGCGCGGCGCAGGATGGTGGCGAAGGGCTCGGTGTTGCCCTCCTCCAGCCAGTGCCGCCCCGCCACCCGGATGGCCCCCGCGACCGCGGCCGCCATGACGGCGGGGAACAGGTCGCCCCCGGGGACGGGGCCGGTGCGCTCGGCGATCGCGTCGGCGAGCGGGCCCTCCGCCATGCTGAACGCCTTCAGCGCCTCCCCCTCCAGCTCGGGCGTCGACATGATCATGCGCAGGCCGGCCTTGTCGGGCTCGGGGTCGGTGTAGAGCTCGATCACGGCCGCGACGACGGCCTCGGCGAGCGGCTCGTCGTCGGGCCGGGAGCGCAGCGCCTGCCCGGCGCGCCTGGACTGGTCGGCCTGGAAGGCGCAGATCGCCTCCTCCCGGCTGGAGAAGTAGTTGTTGTAGGTGCGGGGCGAGACGCCCGCCGCCGTGGCGATGTCGTGCACGCGGACCAGGGCCAGCCCGCTCGGCCCCTGCTCGATGGCCAGGCGCAGCGCGGCATGGCCGATCGCCTCCCGGGTGGCCTGCCGGTTGCGGGAGCGCAGGTCCATGGCGTCGTCGTTCATGGCTCTACCCTACCCGATGTTGCGCACCGCGCAGTATGTGCGTGCCACGCAATTTGTGGGTAGAGTGCGACGAGACGCCTGGCACTCCCACCCCGAGAGTGCCAACCGCAAGGCGTGTGCCGGGGGCCGGCGAGGCCTGCCCGCAGGCCGTCCGTCGCGGGCGCCGTCCCCGGCACAGCCCCCAACGAGAGCAGGAGCAGCAATGGCTTCGAAGATGATCGCGTTCGACGAGGACGCCCGGCGCGGTCTCGAGCGCGGTATGAACCAGCTCGCCGACGCCGTCAAGGTGACCTTGGGTCCCAAAGGGCGCAACGTCGTGCTGGAGAAGAAGTGGGGCGCTCCCACGATCACCAACGACGGTGTTTCCATCGCCAAGGAGATCGAGCTCGAGGACCCATGGGAGAAGATCGGCGCTGAGCTGGTCAAGGAAG
>NZ_JBQQCB010000221.1:0-9923 GCF_052246675.1 Nonomuraea sp. KM90
CTCCGACCAGCAAGAACCCAGCACACAGGCGTGGACACACGACTCGCAGGCTCTCCCACGCCCGTTGTCCCAGGTCAAACACCCAATTCAGCGCTCTCGTCTGCCCACTAACTGCGAAACTCGGGTTGCACGCGTGCCGGCTGGCCTCCCATCTGACGTCCTTCCAAGAGCGGCCAGGCAAGGCCGGCAAAGAGGAAGCCATCCGCGGTACGCCTGCCGATCAAGAGGCCACCGTGCCGGTCGGCTTCTCGCCCCCGTCTCCGAGGCGGGCCCGGCAGCTTGCCCGCAGAGACCTGAGCGGACGCACGCTTCCCGACTGTGATCCGGCCTCACCGCACGGCCGGCTCCGGCAACGGCTCTCTCTCCTGCGCAGTGAGGACCAGGCGATGCTGGCCGACCTCGGGTTGCACATGGACAGCCTGTACAAGGCTCAGAGAGAGGGGCTGGTGTACGGCCTCGGGTTGAACGTCAGCGCGCGCACAGGCTGCTCCATCTGCGGGCCCAACCTCAAGTGGCCACCTTCGACGTCGTCTCAGAGCGGCTCTTCGACGTTTGGCGAGGTCGAGACGTCCGTGGCCGCATGGCGCCCTGCTTCCGGCTGCCACGGCTTGGCGGTACGCGCGTACATCTAGTGCCACGTCAGGCAACGTTCGCCCTCTTGACGATCCTGCGTAGGCGAGGATTGTCGGTGTTGCGGTTTCGCCAGGCGATGTAGCGGCGAATCATGCTGCCCTGCTGGCGGTGGCCGGTGTGGTCGGTGCCGTTGAGGGTGAACTCGCGCAATGCGGTGAACTGCGCCTCGATGCGGTTCAACCACGAGGAGTTGGTGGGTGTGTAGGCGATCTCGACGTTGTTCGCCTCGGCCCACTCGCCGACCCGCTTGTCCTTCTTAGTCGTCAGGTGCGGACTGAAGTTGTCACAGATGATCGCGATCCGCACCTCGGGCGGGTAGAGGCTGCGCAGGTAGCGGCAGAACTCCAGGAACTCGCCACGCCGCTTGCGCTTCTTGATGTGCCCGTACATCTTGTCCTTGCCCAGGTCTAACGCAGCGAACAGGTGCCGTACCCCTTGGGTGCGGGTGTAGGTGGCGCGCATCCTGGGCCGAGGTTCGCGATCGGGATCCTTGCCCTTGCCGCCGACGTCGGTCCACCTGGCGGCCGGGGCGGGGCTGCAGGTTGAGCGGCCCGAACTCGTCCATGCAGAAGATCACCGTGGGTTCGCCGGGTTCGGGGACGACCTGGCCGTCGGCGATCGCGTACAGGTGCTCGATGCGGGCCTTCTTGGTCGCATAGTCCGGATCGCGGGAGCCCTTCCAGGTCTTTATGGGAGGTTGTCCCGTAGCTCGTAGAACTTGAAAGTGGCGGTCCCCGTCTCGGGGCCTACCTGGTGGTAGGTCTCGAGCAATCGCCAAATCACTCCGAGTAAGGAGACGGGGACCGTGAGCAAGACCTACCAGAACAACCGCCGACGCGCCCGGCAAGTCGCCGAAGAGGTGGCCGTGCCGACGAGCGTGAGTGTGGCGATGGAGGAGATCGCCGCCTCGATGAAGGACGGCCTACTCGCGCTGGCCGTGCAGTCCGGCCTGGCAGTGATGTTCGCGCTGCTGGAAGAAGATGTCACCGGCCTGTGCGGTCCACGAGGCAAGCACAACCCCGACCGCACGGCGGTCCGCCACGGCACCGATGCCGGATCGGTGGTGCTGGGCGGGCGCCGACTGCCGATCCGCCGCCCACGAGTCCGCACCGCCGACGGCACCGGCGAGGTCGCCATCCCGGCATATGAGCTGTTCTCCTCTGCCGAGATCCTTGATGAGATGGCGCTGGGCAAGATGCTCGGCAAGCTGTCCACCCGCCGCTACCGGCTTGGCCTGGAACCGGTCGGCGCCACCGTCGAGCAGGCCTCCACCGGGACCTCCAAGTCGGCGATCTCCCGGCGATTCGTCGCCGCCACCGAGCGCGCCCTGGCCGAGATGATGTCGGCTGACCTGTCACATCTGGAATTGGCCGCGCTGATGCTGGACGGGGTGCACTTCGGCGAGCACACCTGCATCGTGGCGCTCGGGATCGGCATCGACGGCACCAAACACCCCCTCGCACTGGTCGAGGGCTCGACCGAGAACGCCACGCTGGCCCGTGAGCTGATCGTCGGCCTGCGTGAGCGCGGCCTGAACGTCACGCGCCCCATCCTGGTCGTGCTGGACGGCTCCAAGGCGCTGCGCCGCGCGGTGCTGGATGTGTTCGACCACCCGGTGATTCAGCGCTGTCAGCTCCACAAGATCAGAAATGTCCGAGACAAGCTCCCTGAGAAACTGCGCCCGGTGGCTGAAAGGCGCATGCGCGAGGCCTACCACGCCGACACTCCGCTCGTCGCCGAGGCCAAGCTCGCCGCCTTGGCCGCCGAGCTGGACAAGAAGTACCCCGGTGCGGCCGCCTCATTGCGGGAGGGGATGGACGAGACGCTGACCGTCCTGCGGCTGGACGTGCCGCCGACCCTGGCCCGCTCGCTGCGCTCGACCAATCCCATCGAGTCGATGATCTCGATCTGCCGTGACCATGCCGCCAACGTCAAGAACTGGAAAGACGGCATGATGGCGCTGCGCTGGTGCGCGGCCGGCATGGCCGAGGCCACCAAGCAGTTCCGCCGCGTCAACGGCTTCCTGCACCTGCCCAAACTCCGCACCGCGCTCGACCGGCACGTCGCTGCCCAGAAATCGACCTCGAACTGCTACAACGAGAACGTCGCCTAATCGCGGGACCGCCAATCAAGTTCCACGAATGTCGGGACATCCTCCTTTATGGCTTGAAACGAGACATTTTCCGCACGTAGAAGCTCGCGCAGGCCCTCATGGCTGATGTCCTCGACCACCCCCTCTGCGACCAGGAAATCGGCCAGCTTGGCAAGGCTCCATCGGGAGAACGGCAACCCGTGCTCGGCAGGACGAGACTTGGCGATCTTCTTGATCTCCACGCGCTGCGGGAGCGTGAACACCGGCTTCCGGCCGCCCTTGTACTTGGGGTAGAGCGAGTCGAATCCATCGGCGTTGAAGTTGTGGATCACATCACGGACCCGGTCTTCGCTGGTGAAGGCCACTTTGGCGATCTGCATGGTGGTCATGCCCTAGGCCGACAGCAGCACCATCTGCGCTCGCCGCCAGGTCACCACCGAGCCAGTGCCACGCCTTACGATGCGCAGCAGTCGGTTTCCCTCGTCGTCATCGATCTCGCGTACGCGAACCCGCTCCGCCACGAACAGAGTCTGAGGCGATAACGCCCACCGCGGTGGGACCTTGATCGGCGTGTCCCCACGAAACGGGGCAAACCCAAGATGATGCGGCACTAGGCGCGCAAGCCCGCGTACGCCTCCGCCAGTCCCTCCTCGTTGCCCGCCGGCCCGCTGACGCCCCTGAGCACGCCGCGCTCGATGCGGTCGGCGAAGTAGATGGCATGGGCCATCCACCGCACCCGTACGAACAGGTCGAGATGGTCGAGGTCGCGGGCGATGGCCGGGTCCACCATGCGGTAGCCGTCCAGGACGTGGCGCAGCGCCTGCGGCGTGTCGCGGGTCAGCACGGCCACGCAGGCCAGGTCGTACAGGAGGGGCGCCTGGAGGATCGCGCCCCAGTCGACCAGGCCGTCCTGGGCGGGGGAGTGCTCGCTCAGGCGGAAGCTGTCGAGGCCCGGGTCGCCGTGGACCACCCCGATGCGCAGCAGCGGCGCCGCCTCGCGCGCCTCGTCCAGCACCCGTGCCGCCGCCTGCCGCACGTGCGGCGGCATGGCGAGGTCCCGCAGGCCGTCACCGGCCCACGCCCAGGGCCATCTGAGCGGCTCGCCGATGTCCTCGGTGTCGTTGCCGAGGGCGCGGTGCGCCCTGGCCAGCAGGACGCCCATCCGGCGCAGGTCCTGGCGGGAGGCGGGATCGGGTATCGTGCCGGGGACGTGTTCCAGCAGCGCCAGCACCCCCTCGTCCAGCTCGGCCGCCGTCCGGCCGTCGGGCAGGGCGACGGGGGGGCCGCTGACCAGGCCGCGGCTCTGGGCGCGGGCGGCCACCCGCAGCCCGCTGACGAAGGGGCCGGCCGACTCCGGGTCGGCGAGCTTGGCGACGTACCTCTCGCCGGTGGGGGAGCGGACGAGCCAGGTGGTGGAGTTCCAGCCGCCGGGCAGCGGCTCGGCACCCGCCACGGGCAGGCCCCAGCAGGCCAGTGCGGACAGCAACCGGTCGTGACTCATGGACGCCATGCACTCCATGTGCCCTGCGCCGGGGCCGGATCATCACACCGCCCGCGTTGGCGCGTTGTGCGGTCGGGCTTTACCCCCAGGGTAGATCTTTGCCGGATTCATGGGGTTTCGTTTGCCTTTGTCCGGTTTGCTAGGTAAGTTAGTGACTGTTGCCGGCGAGTGGCCTGCCCCTGACCTCTTGGAAGCAGGGCCTCCCGGACAACGGATCCGCGATTCTCCGGATTCTCCCGCGCTCCCACGTAGCGTCTGTGTGGCGTGATGCCCGGCTACGTTCGCTCAAGCGAGCGCAAAGATCCCGTCCCCTAACAAAGGACCTGAATTCTTTCATGTCTGCTCGCCTGCGTTCCTTCGCCCTGCTCACCGCCTCCGCTGTGACGGCCCTGACCATCGGCTCGACCGCGGCGCACGCCGACTCCGGCGACACCGAGCAGAGGGGCGTGCTCAAGGGCTCGACCACCGCGTCCTACTTCTGGGACGACGCCTCCGGCCGCGCCGGTGACACCGGCCTCCCGGCCGCGGGCAAGCCCATGCAGAAGGGCCTGGTCGCCAGCCCCAGCTGGCCCCTCATGACCGAGGGCTACGTCGTCTACAAGGGCAAGAAGATGCCGTTCTTCGTGGGTGACCGCGGTCCCGGCGACCCCTCCAGCCGTGGTGTCATGCTGGACCTCGACGCCAAGACCTTCGCCGAGCTCACCGGCGGCAGGTTCAACCCGGAGACCCTGGGCGTGGACGGTGTCGGTGGCGAGGGCCACATCAAGATCGACTACGTCGTCACCAAGTGGGGCGACGGGGTCGGCAAGAAGAGCTTCCCGGTCGCCTTCTCCACCGGTGCCTGGTCCGAGAAGGACACCCGCCCGGTGATCCAGTCGGTGTCGGTCAAGAACCCGACCGGCTGAGACCGGACATCGTGAAAAAGGGCGCCCCGCAGCGGGGGCGCCCTTTTCGCGTGCCTCTACCTGACGTTCGGTACGGGCACCTTCGACCAGTCGATGTCCGAGCCGAGGTGGAAGCTCGGGTACGCCGGCTGGTTGTAGCCCGTCTGCTGCCTGGCCACGTCCACGCGGTACTGCGGGTCGTGCATCAGCGTGTACAGCTTCCGGTCGGTCACCTCGGTGCTGAGGTACATCCGGACCGCGGTGCTGTCGGCCGTGCGGACCAGCAGCTCCTCGCGCCAGTCGCCGAAGACGTCGGCCACCAGGCCGGGGTTGCCCTTCGTCCAGTTGTTGGTCAGCGTGCCCTCGGCGCTCAGCAGCCGGCCGCGCCTGTGGTCGTCGATGGTGGGCGTCTGCAGGACGGTGGTGGCGGTGCCGTTGACCAGCTGGGTGGTCATGTCGGCGGCCCAGCGGATGCTCATGTTGGTGCCGGGCGCGTTCCGGCCCAGATACTCGCCGCGCGCCGACCACAGGCCCGCCTCGATCGCCTGGTTGGGCGGCATCGACGACCACGTCTCCACGCCCCGGATCGACGGGTCGATGTCGCCGACCATGCCGCGGCCGGTGTCCACGCCGCTGTAGCCGCCGTGGATCACCTTGCCGGTGGCCGCCTCGCGCAGCGCCCAGCCGTACGGGGCCCAGGAGCCGCCCTCGTGCACCGTCCAGATCTCCAGGCCGGGGCGGTCGGGGTCGAAGTCGCCGACGTGCATGGCGTCGCCGTGGCCGAGCCGGACGTTCTGGCCCGGGACGTTGCTCTGCGGCGGGGCCACCGCGAAGGAGGAGTAGAGCAGGTCGCCGTCGTCGTCGATGGTCGCGGCGCCGTACACGATCTCCTGCCTGCCGTCGTCGTCCACGTCGGCCACGCTCATCGAGTGGAAGCCCTGCGTGGTCAGGTCGGCATATTCCGGGTTGCTGCCCGGTACGCCGTGCGGGGAGGCGTTGAACGGGTTGGCCATCGGGGCGTGGCCGCTGTCGACGTACCAGCGCTCCTTGAGCCGTCGGCCGTTCCAGTCGTAGGCCACGAGCGTGGTGCGCGTGTAGTAGCCGCGGGCGAACACGGCCGAGGGGCGCTTGCCGTCCAGGTAGGCGACCGAGGACAGGAAGCGGTCCACCCGGTTGCCCGGCTCGATCCGGGCCATCGCGTAGTCGCCCCACAGCAGCCCGTCGTCGCCGCGTCCGGGCTTGTAGTGGATGGTCTGCAGCTCGCGGCCGGTGGCGCCCTCCAGGACCGACAGGTATTCGGGGCCGGTCAGGATGTACCCGGCGAACTCCCGCAGGCGGTTGTTCCCGCTGCGGGCGGGGGCGTAGACGTCGACGAAGTACGTGGCCAGCTCCGTCGCGTCCGCGCGGGACAGCGGGTACGTGTACTTCTTCTCGATGCCGAAGGCCGCTTCCAGGGTCGCGGGCCAGCGGCCGGCGACGACCTCCGGGTGCTCGTGCCATTTCGCGAACATGTCAGCAACGTGGTCGAAAAAGTCTGCTGCACTCTTTCGATAGTCGTCGGTGTTGGAGTATCCGGCTTCGAGGTCCGCGCGCGGCATCGTGATATAGCGCTCTGACACGACCTCGCCATCGGCCCCATAACGCAGGATCTTCGTGCCCGGGGCGGTCTTGAGCATCATCTCCGAGCGGCCGTCGCCGTCGAAGTCGTAGACCAGGAACTGGGTGTAGTGGGCGCCGGAGCGGATGTTCACGCCCAGGTCCAGCCGCCAGCGCAAAGTGCCGTTGAGCTCGTACGTGTCCACGTACGTGTTGCCGGTGTAGCCGCGCTGGGAGACGTCCTTGGAGTTGGACGGGTCCCACTTGACCACGTACTCGTACTGGCCGTCGCCGTCCACGTCGCCCACGCTCAGGTCGTTGGCCGAGTAGGTGTACGCCTCGCCCGCCGGGGTCACGCCGTCGGCCGGCTTCTTCAATGGTAGATCGTAAAACGTTTTAAGCCAAGGCGTGGCCACGGAGCTGCGCCGGCCCTCGCGACCCCGCACGATCGGGGCCACGCGATACGCGGACCCCGCCGTTCCCGCGGCGTCGCGGTAGTTGGTGCTGTCGGTCACCGTGGCGATGGGGCGGCCGTCGCGGTAGACGCGGAAGTCGGTGCCCGTCATGCCCGAGGCGCCGTGCCCGGACACCTCGTCGCCGAGCAGTCGCCAGCTCAGGAAGACGCCTTCGCTGGTCGAGGCCGCTACCAGGCCGCGGTCAAGGTGTTCGAGCCGCGGGCCGGAGCCGTGGCCGCGCGAGGCGTCCGCGGCCGCGGGTAACGCGGTCAGCGGCGCGCAGAGCAGGGCGGCCAGGCCGGTGGCGAGAGCGCGGCGGATGCTGCTGGGGGGTCTCATGGTCACGAGCTCCGCTGATTAAATCGATATAATTTTAGTGGGAGAGTATTGGGCTCCTGTGAGGTTTGTCAAGAGATTGTTTCGGACCGATTTCCCGGCATGGCGAAATGGCGGGGCGTTCCCGAATTCAATGCCATTCGGGAAAAGGGATTTCCGTCGTCCCGTGTCCGGGATCGCCTATGACGCGATCTCCACCCGCGCCCCGGCGAACCCGGCCGGAACGGCATCGGTCACGAGGCACTCGACCGCGTCCCAGCCGCACACCCGGATCGGGGCGCTCAGGGCGAACTTGCGCGCGTCGCCCACGACGACCGTCCTGCGGGCGATGGCGATGAGGCGGCGCTTGGTCTCGGCCTCGTACGGCGTCGCGCCGTACACGCCCGAGCCGTCCAGCGCGGTGGCGGCCAGGAACAGGGTGCGCACGCTCAGGTGCTCCAGCGCCGCGAGGGTCTCCGGGCCGCCGAAGGAGCGGGTCTCCCTGCCGTACTGGCCGCCGACGCCGATGAGCGTGACGTCCGCCCTGGGGGCCAGGGCGGCGATGGCGGGCAGCGAGTGGGTGATCACCGTGAGGCCGGCGTCGGCGGGCAGCAGCTTGGCGATCTCCAGCGTGGTGGTGCCCGAGTCGAGCGCCACGGCCGTACCCGGCTCGACGTGCCGCACAGCGGCGGCGGCGATCGCGCGCTTGGCCCCGGCCGCCTGCTCCGAACGGTCGGCGAACGGCGGGGCGGCCGCCTCCGCCGCCGTGGCGCCGCCGCGCACCGCCCGGATCAGGCCGTCGCCGGCCAGCCTGCGCAGGTCGCGGCGGACGGTGTTGGGGGAGACGCCCAGCTCGGTGACCAGGTCGGTGGCGGCGACGTACCCGTGCTGCTCGATCCGGCGCAGGATCGCCTCCCGGCGGGTCGGGGCGGAGGTGTAGCGGAGGGTGGCGGCCTCGGAGTCGCTGCTCATATGACCATGATGCTCCAAAAGTTGGCACTTTTACGCCATCTTTTGGATTTATAGTGACAACATGATGCGGCTGCTGGCGGGGATCGATGTGGGGACCACCCACGTCAAGGTGGGCCTGTTCGACGAGCGGGGCTCCTGCGTCGCCGCCGTCCGCCGCGCGACGCCGCGCGACCTGCCGAGCCTGGTGGCCGCCGTGACGGACGCGCTCGGCGAGTGCGCCGGCCGCGCCGGGCGCGGGCCGGAGGCGATCGGGATCGCGGGCATGGCCGAGACCGGCGTGCCGCTCGACGTGTCCGGCCGGCCGCTCACCCCGCTGCTGTGGTGGAACGACCCCCGGGGCGCGGACGAGGCCGCCGGGCTGGGGCGGGACGCGGCGGCCCTGTACGCGCTGACCGGGCGGTGGGCGGACGCCAAGGCGCCGCTGGCCAAATGGTTGTGGCTGCGGGCGCACTCGCCCGAGGTGCTCGCGTCGATGCGGTGGTGGGCGAGCGTGCCGGACGCGGTGGCGTACGCGCTGACGGGGTCGCTGCGCACCCATGCCACCCTGGCCGCCCGCACCCTCGCCTACGACGTGGCGCGCGGGGACTACGACGATGACCTGCTCGCGCTGGCCGGGCTGAGCGCCGACCGGCTGCCTCCCACGGCCGGGGCGGTGGAGCCGGTCGGCCCGCTGACGGCACCGGTGCGCGGGGTGCGGCCGGGCGTGCCGGTGGTGATCGCCGGTCACGATCACGCGGTGGGGGCGTGGGCGGCGGGCGTACGGCGTCCGGGGGACGTGGCGGACTCGCTCGGCACGGCGGAGGCGGTGATGGCGCCCGCGGCGAGGCGGCCGGACCCGCGCACCGGGCTGGCCCTGGGGATGACGGCGGACCCGTCCCTGGACGGGGCCCGTACGGTGCTGGTCGGAGCGCTGCCGACGAGCGGCGCCCTGCTCGACTGGCTCCTCGGCCTGCTGGCCCCCGGCGACGCCGCGGACACCGCGCGCCCAGACGTCCCCGCCTCGGGTGCCGTCGGTCCCGATATCCCCGGCCCGGGTGCCGTCGGCCATGACCCGGAGGCCGCTTCGCCGCCCCGGCGGCGGGCGGGCGGGTATGCGGGCCTGCCCGGGCTGCTCGCCGGGGTGCGGCTGCCGACGGGGATCGTGGTGGAGCCGTACCTGAGGGGCCGGGTGGCACCCGCGCCCGACCGGGACCGGCGGCTGGCGCTGTCGGGGCTGGACGCCGGGCACGCCCCGGGCGACCTGCTGGCCGCCGCCATCGAGGGCACGTGCCTGCACGCCCGCTGGATCCTCGACGAGCTCACCGCCGTGACCGGCACCGCGCCCGGACGCCTGGCGGTCTTCGGCGGCCAGGTCCGGATCCCGCTCTGGATGCGGGTCAAGGCGGCCGTCTCGCCCGTGCCCGTGGAGGTGGTGCTGGCGGACGACACCGTCTGCGCGGGGGCCGCCCTGATCGCCGGGCAGGCGGGGGGCTCGC
>NZ_JBQQCB010000222.1:0-9824 GCF_052246675.1 Nonomuraea sp. KM90
GGCCGCCCCCATGCCCGGCCGGGGCTGGGGCCACCCGGGTCGGTCATGCCCGGTGCATACCTGGTCGTGAGCGGTTAGGCCTCGGCAATGGCACGCCCCTGGTCGTCGAGCCTGACCGCCAGGCCGAAGGTCGCGTAGACGTTGGAATCCTGGAACACCGAGTTCCGGCTGATGCCCTCGTCGGTGACGGTGAAGATCTGGAGCGTGTGCAGGTCGTACCCGTCGCCGACGCGCTGATAGGCGGCGAATCCGGGCTGGCCGCCGTTGGCCGCGACCTCCTTGAGAAGCCAGTCCTTCCCGGCCGCCCCGAAGACCCACTCCATGAACAGGCCGTAGTTGCCGCGGCCGGAGAACCAGTTGAGCATCGGCGGCATCTCCATGATCACGTCCTCGGCGAGCAGCCGCTTGAGCCCCTCGACGTCGGCCAGCTCGAACGCCTTCATGTAGCGTTCGACCCAGGCGCGCTGCTCGGCCGCGGACGGCTCGCTGAGCCGTTCCTGCCGGACCCCGACCTCCTTGACGCGGGTACGCGCCCGCTGCAGGGAACTGTTCACCGACACGACGGTGGTGCCGAGGATTTCCGCCGTTTCGGACGCGGAGAAGCCGAGCACGTCACGCAGGATCAGCGCACCGCGCTGACGCGCCGACAGGTGCTGCAGGGCGGCGGCGAACGCCAAGCGCAGGCTGCTGCGGTCGATCACGGCCCCAGCCGGATCGCCCGCGTCCAGCAGCGAGTCCGGCAAGGGCTGGAGCCAGGCGGCGTGCTCTCCCTGGACGAGCGGCCCGAGCGGATCCGACGCGGCCACCAGCCCCGACGGCAGCGGCCGGCGACCCTGGACCTCCAGGGCGGTCAGGCAGGCGTTGGTCGCGATCCGGTAGAGCCAGGTGCGCACTGAGCTGCGAGCATCGTCGTACTGCTCCCGCGCCCGCCACGCCCTCAGGTACGTGTCCTGGACCAGGTCCTCGGCGTCGTGAGCCGAGCCGAGCATCCGATAGCAGTACGCCAGCAGTTCCGTCCGGAAAGGTGCGATCCGACGATCGAAGCCTTCCTTCCCCGTCATCACGCCACGCTCCATCTCCGCCGCCGCCGCAGCCACCATATCCGGCGACTGCACTGAGCATCCGCCATGGGCGGACAGATCACCCCGCGCGGTCATCAACGGCTACACACGGTCACCGCTGGCTACAGGGAAGGGTTCACTGCGCGGGCGCCAGCACCGGACTGTTGTGATAGGCGGCGATCAGCCACTGGCCGTCCCGCTTCTCGAAGACCCAGGTCGCGTTCACCTTACGCACCTCGTCCGCCACCTCGGTCTCGCCGGGGAACAGGATGGCGGACTCGCTGATGACGATCGCGCCGTCCCTGCCGATGAACCGGATGCTGAGCTGCTTGTTGTAGGTCGAGCTGCCCTTGAGCGGCCCCTCGAAGGCCAGGGCCATGCTCTGACGGATCACGTCACGGCTGTCGCGGAACGAGCCGGTCATGATGGCGGTCGCGTCCGCGGTGTAGTCGGCGACCATGCCGTCGGCGTCGCCGGCCTCCCACGCCTTGTAGGAGTCAACCAGTACGGCCTGGATGGCGGCCTCGTCTGCAGCACGGGTGTTCGACATCGGATTCTCCCTTGTGATCGGTTCGCCCGGGGTACTCCGGCGAGCTCGTGAGTACATACCGGCGGCGGGGTCGGAACTCATCGCGGCGGATGAAATCCGTCTCCACGTCTTCGAGGGCGGCCTGGCGCCCGCCGTTCGGCCGGGCGCGTGGCCTCTTCGGGCCGGTCACGGCGCGGTGGTCTGCCTGGCCGGGCGTCCTGGAGATCATGTACGCACCACTTGGAGCGCTGGCTCGCGATACGTGATTCCGTGCCGTGGCAAGACGCCTCGGACGGAAGTGAGGACCACCCGGTGGCCCCATCCCGTGACGGCGCGGCAGAAGACATCCGAGCCTTCGACGGCGCCATAGAACCGGCCCGCGCCGAAGGCCTGCTCGCCGCCCTGGAGGACGTCCGGACGGACGCGACGCGCGGTGCCTCCCTCACCTTCGAACGGCTCCACCAGCGGGCGGGCACTCTCCTTGACCGCCCGCGCGGCACGGGCCCATCTCGACGTCTGCTTCTTTCACCCCTTCGGCGACGGCAACGCCCGTGCCGCGTTCCTTGCCCTCCTCTTCGTCCTGGCCCGCGAGGGCGTCGCGCTTGACGACGTCAGCCTGCTCCGACGCGTCAGCTTTCAGGCCGGTGCCCCCGAGGACCCGCCCGGCGCGCATCGTCCTGAAGGTTCGAAAGGTTCTCGACAGGCATCCGACGAGCCTCTCGGCGGCGCATGAGACTTCCGCCCATGCAACGGCCGCGCCGTCAGTCAAGATTGCTATGGCCGCCTGCGCCGATCACCCGTGGTGCTCCTCCGCCTTCTTCCGGAGTGCAAGCGCCAGAGCACCACGGCTGATGCTGCCTCCAGCCTTCCGAGGTTGCTCAGGCGGAATCAGTTGGCGGGCTTGCCGAACCAGCGGGAGAGGTGGGTGTCCAGGTCGTGCTGATCGTCGCCGATCCACGCGACGTGGCCGTCTGGGCGTAGCAGGACGCAGGGGACATCAAGGTCCGCAGTGGGATCGGCGAGGTGATCGACCCGGTCCGACCAGCCGCCGACGGTCAGGCGTTCGGTGCGGTCCAGGAGCAGGCCGCGGCCGCGGTGCAGCAGACCGTAGAGGTGGCCCTGCTTCACGTCGATGTCGCGCAGGCGGCGGCCGAGCAGGTCGGGGCCTTCGCCGAAGTCGTAGCGGATGCCGATCGCGGTGATCTTCTCGATCAGGTGGCGGTTCACCTCGTCGAAGTCCATCAGTTCGGTGAGCAGCCTGCGTACGGCCTGCGCGCCCGGTTCGGTGGACAGCAGTTCCGTCTGGGCGCGGGTGTTGTCGAGCACGTCCTCGGCGACCGGATGACGTTCGGCCTGGTAGGTGTCCAGCAGTGTGTCCGGCGCCCAGCCGCGGATCTGTGCGGCCAGTTTCCAGCCGAGGTTGAAGGCGTCCTGAACGCCCAGGTTGAGGCCCTGTCCGCCGATGGGTGGATGGATGTGTGCCGCATCGCCGGCCAGGAGCACCCGCCCGACCCGGTAACGCTCGGCCAGCCGGGTGGCGTCCCCGAAGCGGGACATCCAGCGCGGGGAGTGCACGCCGAAATCGGTTCCGGCGATGGTGCGCAACTGCTGTCGGAAATCTTCGAGGGTGGGCGGTTCCGTGCGGTCGCTGACTCCCGCGGCGGGGACCAGCACGCTGTAGACGCCTTCGCCGAAGGGCCGGAGCCAGAATCGCTGCTGGGTCTCGCGGACTTCGGTCATCTTGGCGATGATCTCTTCCTGCGGCACGCCCACTTCCATCTCGCCCATGAGCGTCTGGGTACGTGAGGGCTCGCCGGGGAAGCCGACGCCGAGCAGTTTGCGCACCGTGCTGCGCGCGCCGTCACAGCCGATGAGGTAGCGCGAACGCAGCTGTTGCCCGTCGGCCAGCTCGACGGTCACGCCATGGTCGTCCTGCTCGAAACCGGTGACCGCGCAACCGCGCCGGACCTGCGCGCCCAGGGCGAGCGCATGTTCTTCGAGCAGACGCTCGATGACCGGCTGCGGGATGCCCAGCAGATAGGCGTACGCGGAATCCAGGCCCTTGGGCGCGGGTTTGGGGATGGCGGCGAAGAAACCGCCGGCCGGACGCTGTCTTCCGTGCTGGACGATGCGATCCAGCAGTCCGCGCATCGCCATCAGCTCGAGACTGCGCATATGCAGACCGACTATCCGGACGAACGACGTGGGCTCGGTCTCCTTCTCCAGAACGAGTACCCGAACATCGTGCAGCCGCAGTTCGGCGGCCAGCATCGCACCGGTCGGCCCGCACCCGGCAATGATCACATCGAAGGTAAGGGGCAGAACTCCGGGGACCTCGCCCACGGTGGAGTCACGCTCGGCCCTGGCGTTCGACGGCGGCTCGGCGGTGACCTGCTGAGAGTGCATAGGTGTTGCCTTTCGGGAGTGCCTTGTTGGCGAGGCGCTCCCGGCGACACCTACCTCGATCGCCCGACCGTGACGGCAAGGGGGAGCACCCACATCGCTACAGCGTTCATGGGTCTCACCTCCTCGGGCGGTGTCACGATCAACCGCAAGCTACAAGCCCGAGCATCGTCGCGTCCAATCCTTTTCCCGGCCACGTGATCACGGCTCCGAACGGGCCCGCGCGGTTGCCCGGGCGAATCCCGGTGGTCATATCCGCCGGTCCAGCCATATTTGGTGCGGGCCGATGCCGGCGCGGTGGCGCGGGGCCCGGGTACGGCCGATGATGACCGTCATGAGCGGTCCAGAAGGGGTGCGCCGGGTTCACCAGCAGGCAACCGGCTCGGGGTTCGCGCGCATCTACCAGGCCGCCGGCGACATGATCGTTCATGACGGCGGGGAGCCGTACCGGCTGGCGGTCTGGCCGGCCCCTGCCGCCGCCCCGCCGCCGGAGCAGGCGCGGGCGCGGCCCAGCGGCCTGCTGCAGGCGGCGCACGGGCTGATCGCGTTCACCGGACGCCGCGACCTGCTGGACGACCTGCGGCGCTGGCGGGACGGGCCGGGCCTCGCGGTGCGGCTGATCCACGGCGCTGGCGGGCAGGGCAAGACCCGCCTGGCCCACGAGGTGGCGCGGACATGGCGGCAGGACGGGTGGGTGGTGCTGGCGGCACATCACCGGCGCGACCGCTCCGCGCCCGAGCCCTTCGTCGTTCCCGATCTGGCGCGGGCCGCCGGGGTGCTGCTGGTGGTGGACTACGCCGAGCGGTGGGACACCGCCGACGTGCTGTCGCTGCTGGCCGACACCCGCGTCGGCACGGGGCTGCCGGTACGCGTGCTGCTGCTGGCCCGCCCGTCCGGCACCTGGTGGCAGGGCCTGGCGTACCGGATCCAGCGTGACGTCCACCTGACGCCCGGCCGCACGGAGCTGGGGCCGCTGGAGGACGGGCCCGGCGTCACGCGCGCCGGGCTGTTCGAGGCCGCGCGTGACCGGTTCGCCGAGCTGCTCGGGATACCGGACGCCGGGAACGTGGACCCGCCACCCGCGTGGGACCGCCACGAGGCCTACCGGCTGGTGCTGACCGTGCACATGGCCGCGCTGGCCGCGGTGCTCGCCTACGACCGCGGTGATCCCCCGCCCGCCGACCCCGCGACCGTGTCGGCCTTCCTCCTGGCCCGCGAGCGCGATCACTGGGAGGCGATGTCCGCGCCCTCTCGCGACAACCCGCTCCGTACGACTCCCGACGCGCTGGGGCAGGTCGTCTACACCGCCACGCTGACCGGCCGGCTCGGCCACGCCGACGGGAGGGCGGCGCTGGCCCTGGCCGGGATCGACTCCGGAGAGGCTCCCGGGCAGCTTCTCAAGGATCACGCGGTCTGCTACCCGGGAGCGCGGGACACGGTCCTGGAGCCCTTGTACCCGGACCGGTTGGGCGAGGACTTCGTCGCCTTGATGACCTCCGGCCACTCTCATGAGTTCCCGGCCGACCCATGGGCCGACGGCGCACCGGCCCGCCTGCTCGCGCCGGCTGAGAAGGCGCCGGCGGAGGACCCCGGCCGGGTGTGGGCGCCCCACGCGCTGGCCACTCTGGTGGAGGCGGCGCGCCGATGGCCGCACCTGGCCGGCGGCCAGCTGTACCCGCTGCTGGATGCGTACCCCGAGCTGGCCCTGCAGGCCGGGAGCGCCACCCTGGCGGCCCTGGCCGCGCTGGACGGGATCGATCCCCATCTCCTGGAGGGCATCGCGGCCGTCCTGCCGGATCACCGGCACATCGACCTGGACATCGGCATCGCCGCCGTGACCTCCCGGCTCGTGGGGCATCGGCTGGCGGTCACCACGGAGCCAGCCCTGCGGGCCCGCATCCACGAGGATCTGGCCATCCGCCTGGGCCATGCCGGGCTGCACGCTCGCGCCCTCGCCGAGGGCGAGCGGGCCGTCCAGATCATGCGCGAGCTGGCGGCGCTCGACCGCGCCAGGCATCTGCCCAACCTGGCCGCCTCCCTGAACAACCAGGCCACGAGGCTGATGTCGCTGGGCCGGCGGGACGAAGGGCTCCCGCTGCTCGACGAGGCCATCGCGTTCCGGCGTGAGCTGGCCGCCGCCGACCCGGCCACCCACCTGCCGGACCTGGCGACCGCCCTGGCGAACCACGCCGCCTCGCTGGCCGAAGCGCGGCGGCTGGACGAGGCGCTCCCGCACTCCGAGGAGGCCCTTCTCCTGCGGCGGCGGCTGGTGGCGCTCGACCGCGCCGCCCACCTGCCCAACCTGCCCCCGTCGCTGATCAACCACGCCCTCCAGCTCGCGGACATGGGGCGGCGGGCCGAAGCGGTCCCGCTCTCGGAGGAGGCCGTGACCATCGGCCGGGAGCTGGCCGCACTCAACCCCGCCGCCTACCTGCCCGACCTGGCCACCGCCCTGGAGAGGCACGCCGGACGGCTGGCTGAGGTAGGTCGGCTGGACGAGGCGCTTCCCCTCTCCGAGGAAAGCCTCGCCCTGTGCCGGGAGCTGGCCGAGCTCAACCGGGCGGCCCACCTGCCGGACCTGTCCGTCTCGCTGAACAACCACATCGGGCTGCTGGCACAGGCCGGACGGATGGACGAGGCCATCCGGCTCTCGGTGGAGACGATCGACGTGTGCCGGGAGCTGGTCGATTCCGATCGGAGGGCCTACTTGCCCCTGCTGGCCGCCTCGCTGCACAACTACGCGCTCAAGCTCGTCCCGTCCGGGCGCGAGGCGGAGGCGGTCGGGCTCTTCTCGGAGGCCGTCTCGCTGCGGCGGGAGCTGGCCGGGCGGGACCCGGCCGTTCGCCTTCCTGAGCTGGTGTCCACGCTGGAGAGCCTGGCGGACCTGTCATCCAGGTACGCGCTGCGGCTCGTGGGCGAGGAGCGGCGGGCCGAGGCGCTCCCGTACTCGGAAGTGGCGGTGGCCTCGTGGCGGGAGCTGGCCGAGCTCGATCGCCCGCCTCACCTGCCCATGTTGGCCAGCGCGTTGAACAACCACGCCGGGCGGCTGGCCGAGGCGGGGCGGGCGGCGGAGGCGGCCCCGGTCGCCGAGGAGGCGGTGGCCCTGTGGCGGGAGATGGTGGAGCTCGACCGGGCCGAGTATCTGCCGGATCTGGCGCTCTCACTGTACAACTGCGCGCTTCGGCTGGCGGGGGCCGGGCGGCGTGCCGAGGCTGTCCCGCTCGCGCAGGAGGCCGTCGTCCTGTACGCGCAGCTGGCCGAGCTCGACTCGGTCGCTCATACGCCGTCGTATGCGCAGGCTCTGACCGTCCTAGGGCTCATGCTGGTGGAGGAGGCCAGGTTTCGCGAAGCGGTCGCACCCCTGCTGCACGCCTTGCCGGCCGGTCGCCACCTGCCCGACCACGGCCGGGACATCGTCTACACGATCATGGCGCAGCTGTACCTTGCCTACGCGGGCGACTCCGCGGGGGTCTCCCGCGAGTATCGCGCGATCACCGGCCAGGACGTTCCCGACTGGATGCGTGGGTGATCCGCCCTTTCGAGCGGCCCTGATCGCCAATACCGCGCCAAGCGCCACACACCGGCCAGGACGACGCGTGCGAGTCGCGGTTGCCGTCGTCGTACCCTCGGCACCAGGGCCACCCGCTCAGGGTTGCTGGCGTGCGGCCCGGTCACTCCCGGCACGCAGGAGGCCGCCGGGCATCCGGATGAGGTGGATCGCCAGCAGCGTCAGCCAGAGCCAGCCGATGCCGACTGTCAGGCGCTGGAGGAGGCCGCCGACTTCGACCAGGCCGTTCACCTGCAGAGAGGCCGCGACGAACAGGACGAACCCGATGGGGAACAGGATTCCGCTGACCGCCGAGTACCGTGCCCATCGGCGTTCGCCCCAGCCCGCGAAGCGCCGGGCGAACACGAAGTAGGCGACGGCCAGCGCCAGGAACCCGACGAGGGAGATCTTGCCGTGCAGGTCGCCGTGAGGGGTGGGGGGCACGGTGAGTGCCGGGGTTCCCGGCGGGTAGCCGCTGACCGGATCGTCCAGGAAGACGCCCGCCCCGACGAGCCCCACTCCCCACAGGGCGACGAGCAGCGACCCCCAGACCGACCGCCGTCCGTGCTCTCGCAGCGCGCCGGGCAGGGCTGACGCGAAGACGATCACGAGCAGCCCGGCCAGGATGAAATTGGCCTGCTGTATCCAGCCGAGCCTGCTGCCCAGTTCCAGGGAGCTGCCCGCATGGCGGATCGGGTCATAGCCGTCGCGGACGGCTCCCTGGATGAGGAGAACGAGCATGAACAGCGGTCCGGCGACCGCACCGCACAGCAAGCCGATCCGCTTGACCATGACGTGCCTCCAGGAATCCGACGACGAGCGATGTCTGTCAGTTTCACTTGACAGGAGGGGCGTGTCAAGACAAACTGACAGACATGGCGTTCGATAACCTGGCGCAGCGCATCGAAGCTCACGACCCGGCCCTGGGCCTGCGAGCGGTGGGAGTGCTGCACCAACTGGCCGAACAGGTGGAGACCGCAGCCGTCGCCCACGCCCGGCGACAAGGATGGTCATGGGAACAGATCGGTGACGCGCTGGGCATGTCGCGGCAGTCCGCGCATGCCAAGCATGGGAAGTGAGGACACCGTGTTCGAACAGTTCACCGGCAGCCCCTACGTGGTCGTCGTCACCGCCGCCCGGGAGGAGGCGCGGCGACGGGGCGCCAAACGCATGGGGACCGAGCACCTGCTGCTCGGCCTGCTCCACGAGACCGGCTCGGCCTCCGTACGAGCCCTTCAGGTCGATCTCGACGCCGCCTACGCGGCCCTGGAGGCGCTGGACCGTGAAGCCCTGCGCGCCATCGGCATCGACCTCGGACACCTGGTCACCGATCCAGGCGCGCCCTCCCGCAAGTACCCGCCGATGACCTCCACCGCCCAGGCGGTACTGACGAACGCCGTCAAGGCCGCGAAGGCCAGGACCCGCGACATCGACACGAGACATCTGCTGCGCGCGCTGCTGGAACTGGAACGTCCCGACCCGGCGGCGGAGCTGCTGGCGCGGCTGGGCGTCGATCACGCGGCCGTGTCGCAACGCCTCGCGCGGGACGGCTCCTGACCGCACGCCATCCCAGGCACCGGGGTCGGGGAGCCGGGCGCCAGAGCCGGTCGTTGGCCTGCGTGCCGTGGAAGAGCGGCGGCAGGCACGACGCCGGCGCCCGCCACGACCGTGCGGGCGGCGAACATCGGCGGCGACCGGGTCCACAGGCGCCGATGGCGGCGACGTTGTGGACGTGCCGCCGGTCGCGCGGGAAGGCGGGGACCAGGGAGGAGAGCAGGGAGGAGAGCAGGGAGGAGAGCAGGCCGCCGGCCGCGAACGCCGCCGGACAAGCCCCTCCAGGCGGCGTCCGAGGCCGCGTGAGCGTCAGCCCAGATCGAAGATCGACCGCCTCTCCCGGAACGGCAGCACGTAGTTGCATCTCTTGCAGATCATCAGCGCTACCGGGTTGGGGAAGTAGCCGCTCTTGCTGTCGATGCGCCCGTCCTGCCGCAGGAACTCGGTGCCGTGACAGAGGGGGCAGGCGAGCTGAGGTGTGGTCATCCCCCGGCAACGAGCGGGCGATCATCCGAGTTCCTGCGCCGTTCGGGGTGCTGCTCCGGCGATCGGGCAGTCAGATCGCGGCGGACGGCCCGTCCACCGATTCCGGGAGGCGGGGGCGGGCCGTTCCCTTCAGCGGGGCGACGACGGCCCGAACGGGCGGTCGCCGCGCAGCGTGATGCGGTGCATGACCCGGTGGGCGGTGCCGTAGTCGCGGTTGGCGTAGTGGGATGTGCTGCGGTTGTCC
>NZ_JBQQCB010000223.1:0-9607 GCF_052246675.1 Nonomuraea sp. KM90
GATCCAAAGCGGCCTCGACCCTCAGCCCGGCCGAGGTCGTGGTCGCCGCGATCGTGTTGAGGACGACTTGATGGCTGGTCAACGGCCGTCCCCGCCAGTTCATCGTGATATGCGAGAACAACCGGTGCTCGATCTTGTTCCATTTCGAGGTGCCCGGCGGGAAATGGCAGACCATGACCATCAGTCCGGTCTCGGCGGCGAACGCGGCCAATTCGGCTTTCCAGAGCCGGTAGCGGTAGCTGTTCGAACCGCCCGCATCCGCGGTGATCAGCAGCCGAGACGCGCTTGGATAGTCGGCTTGGCCACGCGCCTGCCACCAGCGGCGGATCGAGGCGACCGCGAAAGCCGCGGTGTCGTGGTCGACTCCGACGTTCACCCAGCCCGTGTTGGCAGTCATGTCGTAGATCCCATAGGGCACCACCGTCTCGACGTTCGGGCCGGCCCAGAAGCTGTGGTCCTCGACCTGCACCGGCTCGCCGTGAGGCCGCCATTCCCGCCCGCCCATCGACAGCAGTCCCAGCTGCTCCTTCTTCTTCGCATCCACGCTGATCACCGGCTCGCCCGCCGCCTGATGCTCCTTGACCTGCACGTTGATGTATCGGAACTGCGCGTCCCGATCAGGATGCTGATCGCCTTCCAGGGTTTTGGCGGTGCCTTGCAGGCTGAACCCGTTCGCCTTCAACAGCCGGCTCACAGTCGGTGCGGCAACCCGATGCCCCTGCCGGGACAACTCCGCGGCCAGATGCCGGAGCGATTTCGTCGTCCATCGCAGCGGTGATTCGGGATCCCCGCGCTCGTCCGGCTCGACCAGCCCCATCAACGCTGGAAGCAGAAGGGGATCAACAGCCTCGGCCCGCAGCCTGCCACCTCCCACGCGCCGAATCCGCCCATCGGGCAGCGGATCAATCCCGGACTCGAGCTCGAACACGCCCTTGCGGACAGTGGTCTCGCTGACCCCGGTCACCTGCGCGACTAACCGAACACCCCCATGACCCAGCAGTCGGGCCTCGGTCGCTAACGCCAGACGCCGTTGACGCTCGTTCAAATGCGGCAGCAACACCGCGAACCGCGCCGCGAGCTGATCGCGGACCTCGCCTGGGATGGCCATACCACGCCATCGAACCGGAAACCGAGAAGCACCGTGTTGTTTCATTACAACCACGGTGGATCACGCAGGTCTGGACGATGGTGCGCGGCCAGACCGCCTCCACCGCCTGCGGCAGGCCCTTGAGCCCGTCGCAGACCAGCATGAGAACATCGTCCACGCCGCGGTTCTTCAACTCGGTCAGCACCGCCAGCCAGTGCTTGGCGCCCTCTCCGCCGTCGCCGGCCCAGATGCCGAGGATGTCGCGGTGGCCTTCGACGGTGACGGCCATGACCAGGTAGATGGGCCGGTTGGCGACGTGACCGTCCCTGATTTTGACGTTGATCGCGTCCACGAACAGGACTGGGTACACGCGATCGAGCGGCCGGTTCTGCCATTCGGCCATGCCGTCCATGACCTTGTCGGTGATGGTGGAGATGGTCTGCTTGGAGACCTGGGCGCCGTACACCTCGGCCAGATGCGCGCAGATCTCGCCGTGCGTGAGGCCCTTGGCCGACAGCGACAAGACCATCTCATCCACTCCGGACAGCCGGCGCTGCCGCTTGCGCACCAGCTGAGGTTCGAAGGTGCCGGCCACATCGCGTGGGACCCGCACCTCCACCGGGCCGACGTCGGTCACCACGGTCTTGGTGCGGCTGCCGTTGCGGCTGTTGCCGCTGTTCTTCCCGGCCGGGTCGTGCCGGTCGTAGCCGAGGTGATCGGTGATCTCGCCTTCCAGCGCCGACTCCAGTACCCGCTTGGTCAGCTGCTGCAGCAGGCCGCCCTCGCCGGTCAGCTGCAGACCCTCGCTGCGGGCTCGACCCACCAGCATCGAGATCAGCTGCTCGTCCGTCATCGAGCGGTCCGGGTCGGCAGGCACTTCGTTCATGGACAGCGACTCCACGGCAGTCTCGGACATCAAGTGTGTCTCCCTTGATCATCAGATCCGCCGTTAGTTTTACAGTCCCGTACTAGAACGGTCACATACTGCCAGTGGTCGCCGCCCCCGACGAGAGGGGATGACCGCCGTTTTTCGTCGAATTCCTGCCTGAGCCAGCGATACCTCTCAGGCGGCCTGCGGAACAGACGCTGGCCTTCGGGTCCATGCCGGCGGCCTTTTCCTGGTCAGCCGTCTGGTCATGAGTGTGATCGAAGCGACGGTCAGGTGGGCTTCGCTGTGCGAGGGCTTGCGTTCGAAATCGATCACGTTAAGCGGCGGGCGTTCATCAGCCAGGAAAGCGACCTTTCGACGATCCACCTTCTGGCGAGCACTCTGAACCCGGTCTGACCAGGCCGCTTGGTTACGATCTTCAAGGTGAGGCGCAGGAAGCGGCGGGCCCACTCCACCAGCGTGCCGGCGTAGGCGCTGTCGCCCAGATGAGGGTGAGTTGCGGGTGCAGCATCCGCAGCCGAGCCAGTAACTCGCGGGCGGCGTCGCGGTCGGGCTGTCCGGCTGGCGTGACCATGACCATCATGAGCAGGCCGAAGGTGTCCACGACCAGGTGGCGCTTCCTGCCTGGCACCTTTTTGCCGGCGTCATAGGAACGGGAACGGCCGGTCACGGTGGCCGCGGCGCGCACCGACTGGGAGTCGATGACGCCCGCGACCGGGTTGGGGCAGCGCCCGGCGCGCAACCGGATGACGCGGCGAAGCTCGTCACGGATCCGGTTGAAGACTCCGGCCCTGGTCCAGCGGCTGAAGAAGCCGAACACGGTCTGGTAAGGCGGAAAGTCCGCAGGCAGGGCCCTCCATTTGCAGGCGTTGTCGGTCACGTACCTGATCGCGTCGAAGATGTCGCGCCGGTGGTGCTTTTCCGGGCGCCCACCCGTGCGCGTCTGGCAGGCGGGCACCGGCAGGAGGGGGTCGATCAGCGCCCACTCCTCATCGCTGGTGTCGGAGGGATAAAGACGCGGACGCATCGGCTCACGCTCGCCCGGCCTTGTTGAGCAGGGTCAGCGCCGACTGGACCACGTTGAGCTGGCCCAGTACCAGGTTGACCCACTCCTCCTCCGGCCGGGCGGCCGCGTGCGGTGCGACCGTCGCCGACAGCAGGCGGCTGTTCCGGGTCAGTTCGGTGCGCATCCGCGAGCGCTCGTAGGCGATCCAGTCATCGGGCTGAGAGGAGAAGCGGTAGCCGTCGTTCGGCGTCCAGATCAGTGGGGTCAAGTGGGCCATCGCCGAGACCTCCCGGATGTAGCGGATACCCTTGCGGACCGATAGAGGCTCAGTTTGGTGGCGCCCACCAACTGGTGGGCGGTCAGCCCGGCCGGGCGGGCCTCCAGCAGCGCGATACGAACCTGGTTGCCGCAGACGTTGGCGGCCAGGCCCCTGGAGGGCATGGCCCTACTCGCCGCACAGCAGCCGGGCCAGGCCCTCGTCCAGGCTCACGTCGCCGGACTCGACGGCCGCCTCCAGCCAGTTGGCGGTCGCGCGTGCCCGGCCGAGATTGCGTGCCACGGTGGCCTTCTCCTCGGCGGTGAAGGCATGCCCGCGCAGCGTAGGCAGCACCCGGCCCACCGCGGCCACGAACACCGAGCACGCGCCGACCAGCTCGACGAAATCGCGGCTACGTTCGATCCGGGGCAGCGCCGGGGTGCGCTCCCGGACCGCCTCGCCCGCCTGCCGGGCCTGGTCGACCTGCGCACGGTTGACCAGGTGCCGGGCGGTGGTGTCGGTCATCGCCTTGAAGGCGACCTCCGGACGGCGCAGCAGATCGGTCGCCACCGCGGCGGCGACCTGCTCATCGCGGGCCAGGTCGTGGATGCGCTCGACCTTCTGCTGTACCGAGGTGGTGTCGGCGAACTTCTGGTCGACGGCCTGCTTGGCGGCCGTGTCGGTCCACCAGTGCGTCCTGGTGCGCTGGTCCAGCGAAGGCTTGGTGACCCGCTCCCACCGCTCCTGCTCGTCGCGGAGCGAAGCCAGCGTCTTGTGAATGTAGTACGGCACCCCGTGCTGGCGGTGGTAGGCCGGCCAGCGGGAGGCCACCCAGCGGTAGGTCTCCAGTGTCTTCACCTGGATAGCAAGATCGTCGGCGAACAGCTGCAGCGATTCCAAGACGCCGAACAGCGCCTCGCCTCGGTCCGGGTGCGTTCCGCCGTGCGGCCGCATCGGCTCGATCTCCAGCCGCTGCGCGACGGCCCCGCCAAGGCGCACCCTTGATTACTCACGGCGGGGACGGGCGCGGCCTGACAGCGCCGTTCTGGCAGCACCTGCTGCCGTACGGGGAGGTGCGGCTGGATGTGGGCAAGCGGTTCGCCCTGAGCGCGGCGGCCCAGGCGGCCTCGGCTTGCACCGCCTGACAGGCTAGGCCGAGGGCGGTGATGACGGTGATCACGTCGACGAGCGGTGGGCGCCGATCCGACGGTCAAGGCGCTGGCCCAGCAGATCACCACCTGCAACGCGAGGTCGAGGAGATGAGGAAATCCTGGTCCGCCTGTCACGGCTTGGGCGTCTGTCCTGCGCTCAGGCCTCCCGCCCGCGGTCCACACGCGGGATAGGCCAGCCTGTCCTGCGGTCCCATGCCGCAGGACAGGCGCGTGCCGTCGAGAGGGAACGGCCGCGGTGAGCTCGAAGCTTGGACGATACAAGCCGGTCAAGGCGATGGCCAAGGCGCCCAGCAACAGCCGCAGACCGGTTTGCGGCAGACGTGGCCGCAGGTGAGCACCCGGGCAGCCAGTCCGGTGATCGCGCTCTTCGGGGTGTGATGGATGCGTGCGGCAGCCTTCGCCGTTCCCGCACCCGAATCATTCAGGACGGGGGTGAGGAGACGTCTGGGGCCTGCCCGCTTGAGCGGCCGGGAGTCATCAGCGCGGCGGCGACGACGGCGACCGCCGCCGCGACCGCCGCTACGATGAACCCGTTGGTGAAGCCGGTCAAGGTGGTCCCGGCCAGGCTCGCTGCCGCGACGCTCGACACGACTGCGGCTCCGATGGAGGCACCGAACTCGTGGAAGGTGCTCACGATGCCGGAGGCGATCCCGGCCTCGTGGGGTGCCACCTGACCGAGCGCGGTCGCCGAGGAGATGACGAACATCGCGCCGGTTCCCGCCGCGGCGACGGACACGCCGACCACGACGCTGACAGGGCTCATCGCCACCGCCGGCACGGCCATGCCGATCGCCGCGACCGTCAGACTCGCAACAGCCAGGGTGCGTCCGCCCCATCGGCCGAGCATGCGCCCGGTCAGGTTGGCCCCGAGCATCGTCGCCAGTGCCACCGGCAGGAACAGCAGCCCTGCCTGCAACGCGCCGTATCCCAGGGCGTGCTGGAAGTAGAACGTGCCCAGGAAGAACACCGCGATCATCAGCGCCGTCGCCATCAGGATGAGGAAGGCGCCGGTCGCCACGGGCCGCCGAGCCAGTAGCCGGACATCCATCAGGGGCGAGCGGGCCCGCCGCTGCCACAGTGTGAACACCACGTAGCCCACGGCGGCCGCCAGGACGAGCCCCACGGTGAGCGTGGTGAGCCATCCCCGCTCGCCGGCGGCGATGAGAGCGTAGATCAACGACGCGGAGGAGGCCGTCACCAGCAACGCGCCGAGGACGTCGAGCCGAGGCCGGTCCGCAGCCGCGGACGGCTGGACCGGCAGCAGAACGGCGAGCGCTACGGCGATCACCAGCCCGATGGGCAGGTTGACATAGAAGACCCACGACCATCCCGGGCCGGCGGTGAGCAGGCCGCCCAGGAGAACGCCGAGGGCGGCGCCACCACCGCCGAGCGCGGCCCAGACTCCCAGGGCCTTGTTCCGTTCTTCCCCGTCGAACAGGGACACCACCAGCGACAAGGCCGAGGGAGACAGCAATGCCGCCCCGACACCCTGGGCGACGCGACCACCCAGGAGTACGCCGGCGGACCCGGCCAGCCCGGTGACCAGCGATGCGATGGCGAACAGCAGCAGCCCGGCGAGCACGACCCGCTTGGCTCCCACCAGGTCCGTGATGCGTCCGCCGAGCAGCATCAATCCGCCGAAGGTGAGCGTGTAGGCACTGACCGTCCATGTCAGCGCCTCACGGCTGAGCCCGAGGTCCGTCCCGATATGGGGCAGCGCGATGGCCACCACGGTGACGTCGAGGATCAGCATGAGCTGTGCCACCCCGAGGAAGCCGAGAATGCGCCATCGCGCCGGATGCGACTCTGGGGGTGAGGTCTGCCGTACTGCTTCATGGGTCATTGGACGCTCCGGGGAGAAAACTCGTACTCTCATATACGAGAACTAGCCGCCACTATAACCCGTATATCCCCATACGAGTTAGACTGTCCGCATGGCTTCATCCTCCGCACGCTCCAGACGCCGTGCCGATGCCGAGCGCAACATCGCCAACATCGTGTCCGCGGCGCGCACCTTGATGAGTTCGGATCCGAACGCGACCACCGACGACATCGCCCAGGCTGCCGGTGTCGGACGGATGACGCTGTACGGTCACTTCCGCACCCGGGCCGACCTGGTGCAAGCCGCGCTCATGGACGCGCTGCGAGCCGGCGAGGAAACCCTCTCCTCGCTCGACCTGAGCGGAGACGCCCGCGACGCCATGACGCGACTGCTGGCGTCGAGCTGGGAGCTCGTGGCCGAGTCCGCGGCCCTGCTGAGCGCGGCGGAGGCAGTCCTTCCCGCGGGACGGGTGCGAGAGCTCCACGCCGAACCCGCCCGGCGCATGGCCGAGCTCATCCGCCGCGGCCAGGAACAAGGCGTCTTCCGCACCGACCTGACCGCCGCCTGGCTGGTCAGCCTCGTGCACTACATCCTGCACGGAGCGGCGAACGAGGTGCGCGCGGGACACCTGCCCGCAGATGAGGCCACCAATGTGGTGTCCAGGTCCGTGCAATCGGTGCTGACCGGCTAGAAGGCCTGTCCCGTAAGGTGAGCACGTGAGTACGCGGCCTTCTGGTCGCTTGGCTTGGCGGCGGGCGGGTGCTTCCTGCTCGATCGCTTCTCGCCCTGGGGCGCGCACGCCGCGACACCGCCGAGGAGTTGTTGCCATCTCGACCATAGAGGCGCTGGTCACCGGCGCACCCACGTCGCCGGTGACGACGGCCCGGCACCTGGACAACGCTCGTAGCAAGCCGGTAGCAAGCCGATCGTCGATCGTGTGTGCGGGCCGCCGAGAGCGCGCACGCGACGGCTGGAGCGCAGCGGGGCCGATGTCCGGGTGCTTGTTGTGGTCATCGGTGAGTTCGACACCACCTGCGTCATCGGCTGGCTGCGGCCATCCACCGGCGGAGGGCCGCGGCCGTCAGCGGCGTCATGTGCTCCGGTGCGGCATCGGGGGCCTGCCTGCTCGGGCATCTGCCGATGCTCGAACAGGAGCACGCCTACTCAAGGGACTCATTCCTGCTCAGAGGCCGTAGAGTCACACACGACGCCGTGAGGGCGCTGCCCTGAGGATCCTAAAATTTTCTTGTCCTTGCCTACTTCGACCTGGATGGTGTGAGCGGATGGTAGTCAGCGAAGGCGACGTGCGGGTGCGGCCGGCGATCTGTGAAGACGCACAGTTGGTCGCGGCGATCTGGTACGAGGGGTGGTGTGACGGGCATCTGGGGCATATCCCCCAAGAGTTGGTCGCGGTCCGCACCCGAGAATCTTTTGACACCCGCGCCGAACAGCGCGTGGGCGACACGGTTGTGGCAGTCGTCGGTGGCGAGGTGGCCGGATTCGTGATGGTGGTCGGTGACGAGGTGGAGCAGGTCTACGTGGCCCGGCAACGGCGCGGCACCGATGTCGCGCCCACCCTGCTCGCCGAAGCGGAGCGCATCGTCAGGGCGAACGGTCACGCGCAGGCGTGGTTGGCGGTGGTCGCCGGCAATGTCCGGGCCCGCAGATTCTATGAGCGCAACGGGTGGCGGGACGGCGGTCCGTTCGACTATTCCGCCCACGGCCCCGCCGGGCCCATCCCGGTTCCGTGTCATCGTTACGTCAAAGAGGTTAACGGCGCATCGGACCTGTGACTGGGGCATTGAGGTGATCCATCGATACCGTCAAGGGCCGGCCGGGGCCGGTGCCGAAGGCGTCCACGTTGATCCCCAATGGCGCTACGACCGGATCATCAGCGGGACTGGGCCGCTGCACCGTAAGCCTTCCGGGCACGAACGCCGCTTTCGCGCCGCACAGGGCGCGCAAGAACTCCACCTCCGGCCTCAGAGCAACCCTTCGACCTTGAGGCCCTCAGTCGGCGGATCGGTTTGAGCAGGCGTTCTCCCGGGCGGGGTGTGCGGTTGCGGTAGGACCGGCGCAGCAGCCGCACGCCGCGTTCGGCCAGGAAGGCGTCCAGCTCGGCGGAGACGTAGCCCTTGTCGGCGATGATCAGGAGGCGGTTCGGTCGATCAGCAGCTGGGGATCGTGCTCGCAGATGGCCATCGGCACCGGGCCTCCGTCGTTGTTCGGGGTGGCCAGGGCGCAGGTGATCGGGAAGCCGGCGGGAGTGCAGATCAGGCGCAGGCGCAGGCCCCGGAAACAGCGCGAATGCGAGGGCGAGTGGCAGGTGGAGCGGCAGCGGCCCCACTCGACGGGGTGGAATCGGCGACCCGCACGGGATCAGCCCACAGGTCGGTCTCGTGTGCCAACGCGCCGATCGCTCGCTTGAAGAGGGGCAGGGCCTTATGCAGGCGCTTGTTGTAGCCGGACTGGCCGGGCACGCTGGGAAAGGCATTGGGCAGGCGCTCGGGAACGTCACGCAGCCAGCGCGCCTCGGAATGAATGCCGAGCAGGACCTGAACCACCGCGAGAACGAGCGGTTTCAGCATCGGTCAGCTTCGGCTAGCGTCCCACCCACGGCCGGTGGCCAAGCCAGTCGTCGATCCTGACGTACAGTGCAGCGAGGAGGGGCGTTGAGGTCTGTTGTCACCAACCGATCGTCAACACCCTTCATCATTTCCCGCACTGCATACCGCAGCCACTTGGGCTTACTCGCTAGGCGACCGCTCTCGGCTGGTCGCCACCCTCAGCTGGCGGACACGATGGTCGCCGACCCGATGACCGTCGAGCCGGAGTAGAGCACCGCGGCCTGGCCGGCGGCGACACCCGTGGCCGCCCGGCCCAGGTCGATCCGCAGCCCGCCCGCGATCTCCTCGAACGTGCACGGGTAGACCTCGCCGTGCGCCCGCAGCTGCACGGTCACGTCGTCGGAGGCGGACGGCCCGTTCCGGACCGGCCCGTTCCAGACGGGCCCGTTCCAGACGGGGCTGCCACAGACGATCGAGGTGACCTGCAGCGCCGCGCGCGGGCCGACCGTGACGGTGTTGGACACCGGCTCGATGGACAGCACGTAACGCGGCCGGCCGTCGGCGGCCGGCCGGTCGATGTGCAGGCCCTTGCGCTGCCCGATCGTGAACCCGTGAGCGCCCTGGTGGCTGCCCACGACCGCGCCGCTCTCGTCGACGATCGGCCCCTCGGCCGAGCCGAGCCGCTCGGCCAGGAAGCCGCGCGTGTCGCCGTCGGCGATGAAGCAGATGTCGTGGCTGTCGGGCTTGTCGGCGACGGTCAGGCCGCGCCTGGCGGCCTCCTCGCGCACCTCGGCCTTGGTCGAGTCGC
>NZ_JBQQCB010000224.1:0-9538 GCF_052246675.1 Nonomuraea sp. KM90
GGCGCGCCAGAGCCAAGCGCGTTTGCGGTGCCCGGTCCCGCGGGGTACGTCGGCAACGCCGATGTGAACGCGGCCAGGAACATCGAACACGCGGCAGGGCATGCCGCCGCTGCGCGGGAAGGGCCACGGGTTGCCGAGCCGGAGCACCGCGAACCTCAACACGACCCCTCCTCCTGGTGACGTAGTCGCTGTTGAAATCCCCCTTCAGGCGGGCGGAGGATGTCAAGTACGTGGTGTCTTCTCCTGGCCAGCCAGATCGGCTTCGAGTTGATAGGCGGCGTGTCCGCCGAGGTCCTGGTCCGGGTGGTTGTAACGCATGGTGGTGGCCAGGTTGGCGTGGCGAGCAGCTTGCTGGACCTTATCGGGTGCGATGCCGAGGGCGAAGGCGTGCGTGATGAAAGTGGAGCGCAGCATGTGCGGATACAACTTCGCGGACCGCTCCGCCGGAATGCCGCCCAGCGGGGCGGCCTGCCGCAGCGCGTCGCGGACCCACCAGCGATCGATGGGTCTCCCGTCCGGCTTGC
The DNA here is from genome assembly GCF_052246675.1 of Nonomuraea sp. KM90. Classification (NCBI taxonomy): domain Bacteria; kingdom Bacillati; phylum Actinomycetota; class Actinomycetes; order Streptosporangiales; family Streptosporangiaceae; genus Nonomuraea; species Nonomuraea sp. KM90. Next base: position 525 of record NZ_JBQQCB010000224.1, read on the forward strand.
TGAACAGCAGGTCACTTGCAGCGCGGCTTGTCAGCAGCGGTGCCAGCAACTCGGCGGCCAGTTTCGGCAACGGCAGCATTTCCTCTGTGCCGCCCTTGTTGCGGAAGGACACGGTCAGATGCCGTCGGCCGTCGAAGTCGGTGAGCATGCGGATGTCGCCCACGGTCAACGTGGGCAGGGAGCCGCTGCGGGTGCCGAGCCCGGCCAGGATGGCCACTGCGGCGGCCGCGTCCGGCCGACTCTTCGCAAGCTCGCGCAGCCCGTCGCGCAGCTGTCCGGCCTCGGCCTTGGACAGTGGGAAGGTGCGGCCCTTGCGGGGGATGGGCGGCGGTTCTACGTACATGGCCGGGTTGTGGCCGGTCGCCCGGCGTCGGTGAGCGTATTGGAAGAAGCTGCGCAGCGCCGTGATGCGCTTGGCGACCGTGTTGGCCGACAGTGGAGTGCCGGGCTTACGCACGCCGTGGCGTAGCCGTCCGTTCAGCGCGTCGTCTTTGTAGGCCTTGAGGTGATCTTCGGTGGCGGTCAGCAGCCCTGCTGGGCGCCGCGAGGTGTCCAGGGTGTTCAGCCAGGCCAAGAACCACGACAGACAGGCCAGGTAGGTGCGGCGGGTCTCGGCGGTCTCCTGGTCCTGCAGCCAGGTCACTGCGGCGTGCCAGGCGGCCGGTTCAAGAGCATCGACACGGTCGACGTCGTGCCCGGCCACCTCTCCCCCATCACCGCGCCGACGCCGTGGCGACAGCCCGGTGATCTCGCCGACACTGCTCACCAGCGCCCGCGGCGGCGGAGGCGCCCCCTGGCCGAAGAGGCGTCCAGCGACCCCGGGCAGGTCTGCACCCGTCGTCGCATGGCCGTTGCCGCTGCCTGAGCCGGTGTTGGGCCGCAGGATCGCCGTGGGCTGCAACGGCTCCGCCGCATCCTGGCGGTGCGGCATGGACCCGGCCTGACCGGCCAGGTCCGCAGCACCGCGATCACCGAGCGAGTCGGGCCCGGCTGTGCCCTGACCAGGTGATGGCGGCGAGCTCGGCGCGAGGGCGTCGGAGGTGACGCCAGCGGAAGGGGAGGAGGCGGCTCGTGAGGTGGTCATGATCGTGACGGTGCTTCTGTGGTGGCGGGCAAGGGGCGGCCGACGTGCAGCCAGGCGAGGCTGGGCAGCCCGCCGCGTAGCGCGTCGGCGTTGTCGGCCAGGTTGATGCCGCCTCCGGTGATGACGGCGTCCACTCCGCGCAGCGCCTGCTGGCTGCGCCGGTAGTCGTCGGTGAGGGCGATACCGAGGTAGGCCAGGCCAGCCCCGTCGGGCAGCGTGGAGTCGATGACGCGATCGCTCGCGGCGCTGACGCACCAGGCGTTGCCGACGGCGAACGGCACGCCGTCGGCCAGCACCATGCCTTCGACGTAGAGCGGCTCCGCGTGGCCGTGCTCCACGCGGCTGGCAGCGGCGAAGCACGTGCCAGTCGGACCGGAGGCGAACCGGGACGGCTGCGGCGCCAGCGTGAACAGGCGGTTCTGGGCCAGCAGCAGCTCGCCCAGGCTGGCGCAGGTCCAGGTGTCGCAGTGGCTGCCAGGGGCGGCGCGCCACATCCCGGCGATGGCGCCGACCTGTTCCAGCAGCCGTTGTTCCGCCGCGCGGCTCATGAGCCGTGTTCCTGGACGAGTGCGGTGAGCGCGCGTTCGCGCTCGAGGTCGCGCTGCTCCTGCATCGCATCGGGGGTGCGGGGCGGCATCCGGGTGCAGGCCACCCGGATACGTCCGCCGGTGTCGGGCTTGAGCCGCCAGTTGGCCAGGGCCGGGCTGTCCAGGATGACCTCCCAGCCGTCGAACGGCGCGGCGAGGTAGGCGGTGATGGACCTTTCGACGGTGGCGGCCGTCGTCGGATCGCTCAGGTCGTCGAAATGCGTGGCGAGCGCCTGCACCACCTGCCGGGCGTAGCGGACGTGATCGGCGGTACGCCGGTCGGATTGGCGGATCACGGGCGGCTCCTTGGCGACGGGGGCAAATGAGGAGGCGGCGATGCCGGCGCTGCGTCCGAGTGATGGGGATGCGGCTCCAGCAGGCGGGCCGCGGCCGGGGTGTCCACCCGCGGCGCGCTCGCGCGCACCCGCGGCACGAGTTGCCAGCGCTGCCAACCGGCCAGAGGTTGACCTTTGTGGCGTAGGCCGACGCGGGTCACCTGCGCCAGGAGCAGGTGGAGTGACAGCCCTTCGCACACCGTCAGCGCCAACAGGGCGCATCGCCGATGAAGGCCGGCGTCGGTGACGAGTTCACCATCGGTGTCAGCCAGAACCAGCGCCTGGACCGGCAGGCCGAGCCCGCCAACCTGGCAGGGCCATCCGCGCTGGCAGGCCAGCAGGCGGCCACCGTGAATCTGTGCCCAGTACGCCACGCCGTCGAGCACGGGCGTGACCCACGGCAGCGGCAGCCCAACATGCTGAGGACGGGGCCAGCCCACCGGGCAGGCGTCGATGCCCGTGGCCCGCTCGGCTTCGTCCTGCAGCCGCCACACCTGGCCCGGTGGCGGTGTCCGGCCCGGCTTGACGCGCTCTTCGGGCTGAAGCCCGAAGATTCTGGCCTGTGCCGCCCCTTCACGAGGCGGCACTACCGTGGCTTCCTGCTTCGCTGAGCTGCGCCATCCCGAAGGATGGTCTGACCGGCCCTCCACAAGCGTTTAGCCTGTCCGCCCGTCCGGCGGCCAGGACGTTGATCGCAGCGTTGATGTCGCGGTCATGAACCTTGCCACAGGCGCAGGTCCATTTGCGGACCGGCAGAGGTATCGCCTCGGTTACGGCTCCACATGCTGAACACGGTTTGGAGGACGGAAACCATCGGCTGACCTTGGCGAATGTCCTGCCGTACAGTTTCGCTTTGTACTCCAGCATGTTCACGAACGCCGACCACCCGGCATCGTGCACACTCTTGGCCAGCCTCGTGCGCGCCAGCCCGCCCACCGCCAGGTCCTCCACGAACACCGCTTGGTTCTCGCAGATGATTCGCGTGGAAAGCAGGTGGTGGAACTCGCGGCGGGCGTCGGCGGCCCGTGCGTGCGCGCGAGCGACCTTGCGCCGGGCCTTGTTGCGGTTCTTGCTGCCCTTCTCTTTCCGGGACAGGGCGCGTTGAGCTTTCGTCAGGCGTTTCTCCGCCCGGCGCAGGAAGCGCGGAGAGTCGATCTTCGTTCCGTCCGGCAAGACGGCGAAGTACCCGAGCCCGAGGTCGATCCCGGTCTCGGCTTCGACGGCGGGCAGCGGTTGCGCGGGGACCTCGACCACGAAACCGGCGAAGTACCGGCCCGCCGCGTCCTTGATGACCGTGACTGAGGACGGATCGGCAGGCAGATCCCGTGACCAGCGCACCGCGACCTCGTCGACCTTCGGCAGGACGAGTTTCCCGCACTCGGCGACCTTGAACCGGGCATTCCTGGTGAACCGGATCGCCTGCCGGTTGTCCTTGCGGGACCGGAACCGGGGCGGGGCGAGTTTCGGGCCCCTGCGCTTGCCCGACACCGCTGCGAAGAAGTTCCGGAACGCCGTCGTGCAGTCGGCAAGCGCCTGCTGCAGCACCACGGCGGACACCTTGCCCAGCCACGCCCGCTCGAGGCGTTTCTTCGCCTCGGTGATGACCTGGCGCGACAGCTCAGCGTCGCTCACGAACGGGAACCCGTTCTCATGGGCCTCGTTGCGCATGCGCAGTGCATCGTTGAACACCGTCCGGGCACACCCGAACGCCCGGCCCAGCGCGATCCGCTGGGCGGGGGTCGGGTCGATCCGGTAGTTGTACCGCAACTGCACCCGATCATCCTACGGTTGGGTCATGGCCGAGTACGGTGATATCAGAACAGGCAGGCACTGTGTTTTCGGCTTCACGCTCATTTCGTCTTCGTGACGAAGTTCCGCCATCGGTGTGTTCACCGACGCGCACCTGACCCGCCTGGAAGAGATCATGCGGGCCGTCTGGCGCCGACTTCGAAACCGGCCTGGCGGAATTCAACGGCGAGAACAACCACATCCACCTGCTGGTCAACTTCCCACCCAAGATCGCCCTGTCGAAACTGGTCAACAGCCTCAAAGGTCCCGGCCGACCGGTTCTAGCTTCGCCATGATGACCAGTTGCCGCTGCGGCTGCCATCGGCCCTGCACGTCCTCCCCCATCCGCCATCCGATCCTGAGCCCGAGCCTCTGCCTGAGCCAATGGTGATGCCGTCAGTGCAGGCCGAGACAGCACAGCTGGTGATGACGACTGACGGGACCGACGTGGTCGATCTGGCCGTCGAGTTCACCCGGGTCGTCCCCGCCTCGGGCAACCTGGCCGTCTGTGGACAGCAGTTCTGGCTCGGCCCGCACCGGGCCGGCATGACCATCACGCTGCGGGCCGATGCCGGCACTGTCGAGTTGCTGGCCGCCGGGGTCAGGATCAAGAAAGTCCCGTCCCGGCTCACCCCTCGGCACCTGCGGCAACTGATCGCAGAGGGCGGCATCCGTATCAAACCCGCCGCCGGACCGGCTCGCGCCGGCACTGGTGAGGCGGTCGAGGTCGACCGAACCATCAACGCCAGTGGCCTGGTCGCCCTCGCTGGCCGGCAACACTTGGTCGGCTACCCATTCGCCGGACGCCGACTGACCGTCCGCATCGACGGTGCCCTGTTGTATCTGGCCGAGGGGCACACGCTGCTGCGCACCCTGCCCAACCCCACTCACCAGCGACGAGATGGCCCGCCTTCGGGATGCCCGCCCTGCCGGCCCCGAACCCCAACCGGCCGCCGAGCCGGTCCCGGTGCAGCGGCGGGTCAGCAGCCGCGGCCAGCTCTCCATCGCCGGCCAGCGCATCCGTGTCGGTATCGGCCATGCTGGAGCGACCGTGACCATCGAGGACACCGACGGGGCCTTCCGCCTCACTCACGCCGGCCAGATCATCGCCGAGGTTGCCCGCACCACCACGAAGCCGATCGCCCGGTTCAAAGTTCGAAAGCCGCAGCTTCCGCTGATCGGCATTCGCAGAACGTCTTCTTGTGAAGATCGCTTGGGACACGAATGTCAGGGCGCTGGCGTACCGTCCACACCGTGATCTCTTATGTGACCGGCGACGCGACCCATCCCCACGGCCAGGGACCAAAGGTCATCAGCCACGTGTGCAACGACGTCGGCGGCTGGGGCAAGGGCTTCGTCCTTGCCCTCTCCCGGCGCTGGCCACAGCCGGAAGCCGCCTACCGAGCCTGGCACCGCTCTGGTAACGACTTCCAGCTGGGGGCAATCCGGCTGGTGCAGGTCGAACCCGAGCTATGGGTCGCGAACATGATCGGCCAGCACGGCATCCGGCCCACCAAGGACGGCCCGCTTATCCGCTACGACGCCCTGGAGCGTTGCCTGTCCACTCTGGGCGACGAATCGCTGAGCCTCCACGCGAGTGTCCACACGCCTCGGATCGGCGCTGGTCTCGCGGGCGGCTCTTGGGAGCAGATCGAACCGCTTATCCTCAAACAGCTGACCGAGCGCGGTATCGCGGTCACGGTCTACGACCTGCCCTAACCGTTGGCTTTACTGAGACCTAGATCCTTAACATCCCTGGTCGTACCAATCCGCGGTACTGCCATCCACAGGACCTACCGAAGATCATCTAGCTGGAGTGTCACTCACCTCCCGAGCCGGATCTGTCGCACGGGTCCCGCATGACCTGACAGGGCGGCAGGTCATGCGGGAGGTAGTTCCATTGGACGCCGGTCTGCCCCTGGTAGCGGATAGCGTTGACGATCTCGCGTAACTCGTAGCCGCCCTCGTGACCGCTGACGGACGGGTGCGCGACCTTCCGCGCCGTGAGCACCGGCTCGATCAACGCCCACTCGCGTCGGATAAGTCGCTCGGGTACGGCTTGCGCTCAGTCACTCAAGGAACACAGCACGACCGGACCTGCAACCGGCGGTAACGCTACAAAACCCTACGATCACATAGCGACATCTCGGGCATAGGCTAGCGAACCGCACTCTCACACCACTTGCCATCTATGTCTCACCGACCTCGCACGGGCGGGATGGGAAATCCACGGGATCGCCATCTTTGCTGGTCATCGTCATACCGACTCCCCCATGCACTACATCAATCTGTCTGGGCGGGACCTGGCGGACATGCTGCAGAAGGGGATGCAGCACATCCACGCCTGGCAAATTCAGCAGTTCGCCCAGTTGGACAACGCGGACGCGGCGGCACGGTCGTTACGGCCACCAACGCTGCGACGGCGCCTCATCCGGCCGTGGGCCCCGGGTTCCGCAGTTCGTGTCGCCACTGGTGACACGCACCACCCTGGCCTCGGACGACGTTAAGGATCAAGGTGTCGAGCGGTGTTCATAGTGACACGGATCGGACTTCCTTGTGCCACCACCGCGAACGCCGCTTACCTGGCCTGTTGCCCATAACCGTGTCACCAGCACCACCAGGAACTGCGGAACTCCGGTGGGCCTGGGCTGGTTATGGCCTGTCGACCTCGGCCGTTACGACCGCCGTCCCGGGCTGTCCGTTCAGGAGCTGACCGCGATCAAGACCCTGGGATACGACCTGCGGCGGAGCGGGTGGAGGTCGAACGCGCTCAACGCCGGGGAATGGAGGATGGTCGCTCGGCTCATGAATCCGCTGGACGACACCAAGCACGCGCTGCGCTGGATGACGGGCCCCGGCATCGCCGGCGGTCGGCCAACTACGCCAGTGCCTTGGTATTGCTGCAGGGCGCCGACGAGGAGACAACATTCTGGGGCTGGTCGAGCCAACAGTGGCTCGCTCTGATCGGCACGAGCGCCCAACACTTCCTGCGACGATGGCCCGGGTGGCTGGACGGCAGCGTCGGTCCCTACGTGGCCGCCTACGCCTATCTACTGGCCGGCTTCACCGACTTCCACCTGCTCGGCTCCTTCAACCGCGTTGCGCTGGCCTGGCGGGTCATCGGCAGATGCCGGTCTCGCGGACTGACCACCCCCCTTGTTTTGTGGCTGACGAAAGCAACCTTCTCACTTCCCGGTGGCGTAGAACCAGTGACCGACGTTTGAGGGGAGGCCTATTTGATGGCGGATCGGTCGGAGTATGAGGCGTTCGTCACCGGGGCGTGGCAACGCTTACTCCGCACCGCCTACTTGCTCACCAGGGATTGGGGGGCGGCTGAGGATCTCGTTCAAACCGCGCTGCTGAAGGCCTGGCTGGCCTGGCCGCGCATCGGGAACGAACGGGAGGCCTACATCCGCAAGATCATGGTCAACGTGCATGTGTCGTGGTGGCGGCGACGCTGGCGGCGGGCCGAGGTCACCAGCGAATCCCTCCCTGACCAGAGGCAAGAGGCCGACCACATGGGACAAGCCGACGTGCGCGAGTCGGTCTGGCAGGCGCTGGGACGGCTGCCCGCCCGTCAGCGCGCCGTCGTGGTGCTGCGGTTCTTCGAGGACATGACCGAGGCGCAGACGGCCGAGACGCTCGGGTGCAGCGTGGGCACGGTCAAGAGCCAGACCAGCAGAGCGCTGGCCAAGCTGCGACTCGACGACTCGTTCGACTTCATGGTGGCAAAGGAGGTAAGCCAATGCCCATCGACCGGCTGGAACTCCACGAGCTGATGGACGAGCGGAGCCGGCCTGCGCTCGATCGTCCGGTCCCGTGGGCGTCGCTGCGGGCGCGGATACGCCGGTCCCGCCGCCGTCGGCGCGCCGTCGCCGCCGTAGCCGGAGCCGTCACCGCCTCCCTCGTGATCTCAGCGACCGTGCTCAGCCTGCACGGGCCTGGCCAGAGCGACCCGACGAGCGTATCCATCGCCGACCCGTTCCCGGCCCGGTACACCGAACCGGACGGAACGGTGTACCGCAAGGTCGCCGAGGCGACGCTCGACCCCGCGAACACGAAGGTGACGTTCGATGTGGAGGTACGGGGAAAACCTCTGGCCATCCGGGCCGATTGCCCGACCAAGGCATGGAAGCCGCTGGTCACCGTGCAGGTACCCGGGATATCGAAGAGGTTCCAGCTGGAACCATTGCGCTTCCTGGACTGCCGCGAGAACCGCGCGGTGGACGTGATGCCGCTTCCCCAAGGCACGAGGCGGGCCACGTTCACCATCGAGACGCACAAGAAGGCACGCCCCGAGCGCTGGCGGTTCGGCGTTTATGAGTGGACACCTCCCGCGACGATGAAGGCCCCGCCACCCCCGCCGGAGCCGGCTGCCGCCATCGCGGGGTGGCCACTCCTCGCGACGGAGAGCAGCACGTGGCCGGCCACCGGCGAGGTGACCCTCACGGTGCCGAACACCGGCCGACAGCTGGCCCTTGTCACCTATTGCGGCGGCGACATCATCCGCCGCCTGATGCAGGAAATCCGGGTCAACGGCCGCCCGATCAACACCATGCCTGGCTGCACGGCCGCGAGCTTGCAGACCGATCCAGGAGCCACCCAGGCCGGCCCGAAGGTCGCCTACATCCGGCTGGACAGTGGCCAGAAAGCAACGACGATCCAGGTACGGCTGGTGACGAAGATCCCCGAATACCGGCACCGCCCCGGGACGTTGACGGGCGCCATCTATGAAATCCCGCAAGGTCAATGATCGAATCCTCGGGCTCGACGTTGCGTCGCGGCCGCGGTCACTTCTGAGATTGAACTAATCTCGGAAGTTTCATCGCGGAGTCCTCCCCGCGCTTGGCCGCGCGGCGGCGAATCGTGGCGCGTGCGCTCTCTTGGCCTTCGCCCGGGCCTTCCGGGCGGTCGGCAGGGGTCCGTGAACTCGTTTCCTCGCTCGTGTGAAAGACGGGCGACACTATTTCGTTGAAAAGGCCCAACCACATGCCGCTCAGTACGACCCTGTCTGACGCCGCCCTGATCGAACGGTCGTGGCGAGATCCCGAGGATTTCGCCTTGCTGTTCGACAGGTACGCAGGACACATCCACCGCTATGTGGCCCGCCGGCTCGGCGACGACACGGCCGACGACGTCGTCTCTGAGCCTGAATCCACGGCTTGATTCTTGGTGATCATTTCTCGGTCCAATTCGTCGACGAGGACCGTTCCCGCAGGT
>NZ_JBQQCB010000225.1:0-9394 GCF_052246675.1 Nonomuraea sp. KM90
GACGGTGGCTGACTCAACTCACGGCGACACGCCGTGTCCCGAGAGACACAATCCGCTATGAGGGATTAGTCACCCACATCGCCGAACGCGGCAAATGTGCAGCTCAGGGGTTAAACGCCAAGCTTAGTTCCACGGCCGACGCTGACAGCTGTGGGGTACGGGATCGCGCCTGATGGATCACGGCGGTCCGTAAGGGGAAGTCTGCGGTGGCGTGGAGCATGGGCTCGTTGTGCCATGCGGTGATGTGGTTGGAACGGCCGGGTGCGGTGATCACAGTCGAGACGAGCGAAGGCGTGCGGGCCGAGCGGAGCGGCATGGTCGACAACATCCGGGTGACGGGTAAGCCTGTAAGACTGCTGTCACCCGGTACACGCGATTGCGTTAGAGCAGGTCAGGGGCGGTTCCCTGTCTGGTCGATAGCGAATCTTTCGCTGATCCTCGACGGGCACGATCGGCCGCGGTCAGGATGGACCCCGGAACTGTGGGTCTGCGGCGGCCCGGGGAGCTGCCCATTGGCGAGAAGGCCGGATGTCGCGTGGCGCGTGTGCTGGACGAGGATGATCTGATCGGGAACTGGACGCTGGTCGGCGAGGAGCTAGAGCAGTTATCCGGGCGCCGCGGGGCGACCAAGCTCGGATTCGCGCTGCTCCTGCGCTTCTATGCGGTCCACGGCAGGTTTCCGAGCGGCCGTAGTGAGATCCCGGACCAGGCGGTGGCCTACGTCGCTCGCCTGGTCGATGTGCCGGCGTCCGAGCTCGGGCTGTATGAGTGGGACGGCCGGACCATCAAGCAGCATCGGGCCGATGTGCGCAAGTACTTCGGCTTCCGCGAGTGTTCGGTGGCCGATGCGGAGAAGGCTGCGAAGTGGCTGGCCGTCGAGGTGTGTGAGAAGGAGCGGCAGGTCGATCGGGTGCGCGAGCAGTTGTTGGCGCACTTGAGGGAGGAGCGGATTGAGCCGCCGACGCGGGATCGGCTACGGCGGATCATCGGGTCGGGGCTTCGGCAGGCCGAGCAGGCGCTGACCGCCCGGATCTGCGGCCGGATCCCCACCGAGGCGGTGGCGCGGATGCTCGCCATGATCGCCAAGACGGCCGACCCGGGCGAGGAGGAGGATCCGGCCGGGCAGGATGACGGCGCGTTGTTCGGCGCGGCCGAGGTGGCCGGGGTGGACGTGTTCGCGATGATCCGGGAGGAGCCGGGCAACGTCAGCGTGAAGACGATCGAGGGGGAAGTGTTCAAGCTGAAGGCGATCGGTAAGGTCGGCCTGCCGGACGATCTGTTCGCCGACGTCGCGCCGAAGGTGCTGGCGAGCTGGCGGGCCCGGGTGGCAGCGGAGGCGCCGTCGCATCTGCGCAGCCATCCGCACGAGATCAAGATGACGCTGCTGGCCGCCTACTTGTTCTGCCGGGGGCGGGAGATCACCGATGCGCTGGTGGACCTGCTCATCGCCACGGTGCATCGGATCAATGCCCGCGCGGAGACGAAGGTCATCGGCGATTTCGTGGCTGAGTTGAAGCGGGTGTCGGGCAAGGAGAACATCTTGTTCAAGATGACCGAGGCGGCGCTGGAGGCTCCGGAGGAGCGGGTCGAGGACGTCATCTATCCGGCGGTGCCCGGCGGGCACCAGACGCTGGTGTCGCTGCTGCATGAGTACCGGGCCAAGAGCACCTCCTACAGGCAGCACCGGCAGCGGGTATTCAAGGCCTCCTACACCAACCACTACCGGACCGGGCTGATCCAGATCGTGGAGGCGCTGGAGTTCGGCTCGACCAATACGGTGCACGCGCCGATGATGGAGGCCCTGGCGCTGATCAAGCGGTACAAGGCCGAGGCCAACAACCGGATGAAGTGCTACGCGCTGGGCGAGCGCGTCCCGGTCGACGGGATCATCCCGGCGGAGCTGGTGGAGCTGCTGTACCGGGCCGATAGCACGCGCCGGCAGCGGATCTTGCGCACCGTCTACGAATGTGGGGTGTTTCAGAGCCTGCGGGAAAAGTTGCGCTGCAAGGAGGTCTGGGTGGTCGGCGCGGAGAAGTGGCGCAACCCCGACGACGACCTGCCCAAGGATTTTGAGGCCAACCGAGCCGAGAACTACGCCAAGCTGCGCAAACCGCTCGATCCCAAGCACTTCACCACGGAGATGATGGAGGAGCTGGACGCGGAGCTGTCGGCGCTGAACGACGCCCTGGGCGGCAAGGGCCTGCCCTGGCTGAAGATCGAAGAACGGCGAGGCGCGGGAGCGATCCACCTGTCACCGCTGGATCCGGCGCCCGAACCGCGGAACCTGCGTCGGCTGAAGACGGCGATCCGCTCCCGGTGGGGCGTGGTCCCGCTGATGGACATGCTGACGGAGACCGCGCTGCGCACCGGCTGCCTGAACGTCTTCACCCCGGCGGGCACCCAGAACCATCTGGAGGCCCAGGTGCTGTTCGAACGCCTGCTGCTGTTGATCTACGCCTACGGCACCGGCGCGGGGGTACGCGCCGTGGCCGCCGGCGACCACCCGCACACCGAGGACGACCTGCGCTACGTCCGGCGGCGTTACGTGACCGTGGAGGGCTGCCGCGAGGCCGCCCGCATCATCGCGGACGCCACCTTCGCCGCTCGGCAGACCGCTCTGTGGGGTGAGGGCACCACCGCGGTGGCCTCCGATTCCACCCACTTCTCCGCGTTCGATCAGAATATATTCACCGAATGGCATTCTCGATATCGGAGGGCCAAGCGCGGCGTCTTGATCTACTGGACGGTTGACGTCGCCGGGTCGATGGCCGTGCACAGCCAGCTGATCAGTTGCTCGGCCTCAGAGGTGCACGCGATGGTCGAGGGAGCGATGCGGCACGGCACCGACATGGAGATCGAGCAGAACTTCGTCGACTCCCATGGCGCCACCTTTTCGTCGGGTTCGGCATCACCAGGCTGCTGGACTTCGACCTGATCGCCCGGTTCAAGCAGATCAACAAGATGAAGCTGTACGTGCCCTGCCGGGGCGATCATTCGTCCTACCCGCTGCTCGCACCCGCGCTGACCAGGCCGATCAGGTGGGACATCATCGAGAACAACTACGACCTGATGATGAAGTACGCCACCGCGATCCGGCTGCGCACCGCCTCCACCGAGGCCCTGCTGCGCCGGTTCACCAGCGAGACCACGCACCCCGCCTACGCGGCCATGCTGGAGGTCGGCCGCGCCCAGCGGTCGATCTTTCTGGCGCGCTGGCTGCGCGACCGTGACCTGCAGCGGGAGACCGAATCCGGGCTGAACGTGGTGGAGAACTACAACGGGGTCAACGACTACATCCGGTTCGGCAAGCGCGGGGAGCTGGCCTCCAACCGGCGGGAAGAGCAGGAGCTGGGCATGCTGTGTTTGCACATCCTGCAAAGCTGCCTCGGCCTGATTAACACGTTGATGATTCAAGACACGCTCGCCCTGCCGGAGTGGCAGGACGAGCTGACCGACGCCGACCGGCGCGGCCTGACTCCGATCTTCCACTCGAACATGAGCCCGTACGGCGAGATCCAGCTGCGGACCGACCGCCGCCTGGAGCTGACCGGCCTGCCGGCTGCGGGACACTGAGGAGCCTCACCCCATGGCGACGATCACGGTGATGAGTCAGAAAGCGCAGTACGCGGCGCGGGCGCAGGGACGCTGGCCGCGGCTGGCCGAGGCCGTCCGCCAGATCCGGCAGCGCCGGCCAGGCGATCCAGCGGTAGGACCAGCACCGGCCCGTCACCGTCCCTAGCCCGCTCGAGACCGGGGTCGACCTACATTAGCCACACGCGGCCGATCTGGCCGCCCTCATCCCCGGCATCACCCGAACCGGACACACGGTGGCCTTCACGGCCGAGAACATGACCGCCGCCTACCGCCTGCTCCAGCTGCTCGCCCCGCTCACCCACATCGGCCCCTGACACGGCGCTCCATCCGGGATCGTGGCTTTGCCTCGTCTTCACGGTGCTGGTGTTGCCAGCCCAGCTCAGGAGGCAAGGCGTGATGATTTCAACGCTTTTGTCGGTGGAGGTCAATAGGGTGCGGCCTATGATCAAGAGCAGGTACGAGCGCGTCCTTTTCTCCCGCACGGGCTCGGGCGGGGACATTTCTGCAATCGAGGTTCCGGAATGAACGCCCTGCAGGAGATCCTCGACCGTATCGACGACGGTGACATCCGGGGCCTCGTGGGGTTCCTGAACGACCTTAGCGACCCGGCCCGGCGCGTGGTGGCGCGGGAGCTGCCCGCTCGCCTGAGCGAACGCCTCCACGACCGGTTCGAGGCCCGGGACCTGGCCTCTGCCTGTCGTGTGGTCGGGGCGGCCATTCTGGGCGGTGCGGAGCAGGTCGCGGCCTGGCTCAACCGGCGGGAGCTGCGCTGGGTACGCGCCCCGGCAGCCGACACCGTATACGTCATGTCCGTGCTGCGCCGCAGACCGCAGGAGTGGCGCCAGGACCTGGCTGTCCGGCTCGTGCGCCGGTTGCGCCCGGACACACGCTCACCCTGGCCGGGCGTGCTGATGGCGGCCGACTGGGGTCTGGCCGCAGCGCTGGTGATCGAGACGGGGGCAGAGCCGCCGGAGAATGACGCGTTCGTGGCCGGCTGGTCGGCGCACGTGGCCGAGCGGAAGTGGAGGAGCGAAGGAGCCTTGGTCCTCGCCGAGGATCCGCTGTTTGACCACATGCTGCCGCGCCTGTTTCAGGCGGAGGGCGTTGCGGAGCGGCTGGCCTGGGACTCCAGTTGGAGGGACGGCCATCCGATCATCGATGAGCTGGCCGCGCTGGCCGACAGCGGGCGGGTGTCCCGACAGGTGTTGCTCGACGGCTGCGTCGGCCGCTTCCTGGTGGCAGCCGAGGCCGCGCAGGCAGGTCCCTTCGTGGTGTTTTGGCGGAGATTGGCGCCGGAGGTGACCGAGATCCCGGTGGCGGATTTTGTGCGGGTGCTGCCGTCGGCGCCCACGCCGGTGGTCCAGCTCGCGGTGGACGAGCTGCGCCGGGCGCACGCTGCAGGAGTGCTCGACGACGAGCTGTTCGCCGAGGCGGTGCTGGCGCTGGCCTATCGACCGGAGAAGAAGCACATGACGGCGGCCGTGAAGTGGATGGCCGAGGCGCCCGGGCCTACCGGCGGCGCAGCGGTGGCCGCGCTGGCGCCCGTGTTCGACGTGGACACGCCTGCCCTTCGCGAGCGTGCGGTGAAAGTGGCAGTCCGGCTCGCCCCTCACGCTGACGAATCGGGCAAGGGGGCGATCCGCGAGGCGGCCACCCGGCTGCCCGCAGGCCTGTGTGAGCGGGTGGCCGCTGTCTTCGGCGCGGTGGAGGCGGTCCAGCCTGAGGTCGTGTCCGCCCCCGCCGTGACGGCGATGCCGCCGCCTGCTCTGGCCCGGCCCATCGTCTCGGCGGAGGAATTGGCGGCCGAGCTGGGCAGGCTGTGGGGGCCGGATCAACCCGCGCGGTTCGAGCGCATTCTCGCCGCCCTCGTCGAGCTGACCCATCGTGACCGCCAGGCCGTCGCAGCGGCATTGCGGCCCTGGTGGTTGTCGTATTGGCGGCAGCCGTTCGATGCGAGCTCCTGCAGGCACATGGTCAGCGGCAGTCTTGAGAACGTCCGAGCCCTACTGCCACACTGCGCGCTGGCGATCGTGTCGCCAGCGGACAGCCGTGAGCTGTCCGCTGTGCTGCAGAACCGGCGGAGCGCCTGGTCCACCTCCGATCCCAGCCCGGAGCGCTTCGTCCAGCGGCGGTTCCGTGAGGTCCTGTCCCTGTTCGAACGGGATGAGACGATCCCTGTGTTGCTAGCCACGCCGACGTCCCCGACCGGCCACGTTGCCGCCGAGATCCTGATCGAGCGTATGGAGCTGCTGGGCGACGCCGAGCCGCTTGAGGCTGACTTCGTGCAGGCGTTGCTCAGGCTACCGCGCCAGATCGATCCGGCACTGGTCGTACGGGCCGAAAAGCTGCCGTCGCGGGCAGGTCGGCGGCTGGCGGCCTGGCTGCGCGATGGTGGACTGCCTGATCCCACGGTGACCTGGGAGCTCGACACATTCGAGCAGTCGGCGCACGCCAGACTCACGCCGCCCGGAGGCGTTAACGAGCTGGTCGCCGAGTTGTGCACGCTGGACCCCAAGCCATTCTCCCGCGACATGCAGTGGTGGCCGGCGATCATGCCGTCCCATCGCGAGGTCGTGGCCGCGCACGTCCTGCAGTGCCTGCCGTTGTTCATGGACAGCTCGGACGGCCAGGTGGAGGTCGTGGCGTCCTTGGCTCACGGCGACGGCCCGGTGGGCATCGCCACCGCGAGCGTAATCGTCATCGGCATGGGGCACGACCGTCCCGCCCAGCGAGCCCTGGCCGCCGACGCGGTCATCACGCTGACCGCACACGGGCAGTTGCCTGCCGCCGACCTCGGCCAGGCTATAGGCCACCTGGTCCGCGCGGAACAGGTCAAGCTCAACAGGGTCACCGGCATCCTCGACGAGGTAATGGCGGCGGGGGCACACGCCCAGGTGTGGGCAGCTCTGGCACAGGCCCTGCCGCTGCTGTTGCCCGGCTCCGACGAGAAGCCCCGGCCAGGGCTGGGCGAGTTGCTTAAGGCCGCCACGGAAGCGGCGATGCGAACGGGGGCGCGCGATGACGTCCCGGGGCTGGCGGAGGTGGCGGCACGCAAGGGGCAGAGTCTGGTGGTCCACGAGGCGCGACGCCTGCAAGGGGTGATCTCGATGTGACACCGGACATCTTCGGAGAGCGGGTGGGACTCGGGCGCCATGATGCTGTTCTCCGGCCGTGGTTGGGGTAGGCCGGGATCGGGCGAGTGATGCGGTGTTCCGACGGTAAACCTGTATTTAAGTACCGATTGCAAGTCGGCAACTGCGTCGCGCTGGGTCACATGGTGAGGCGAATGCATCGCTGCGGTGCCGCTGCCGTCAACGGGTTCTCACAAACGGAAACGAGGGGCGGGGGTCCATGTCGTGATCGGGCAGTTCGCGCAGATCGTCGCAGGCGTGGATGTCATCGCGGCGCTGGGTGAAGCCGAGCAGGCTCCATCTGCCGCAGCGGCTGGCCAACCAGGCGCGCACCTGCTCCAGGTGCATCATGTCCAAAGGCGATCGTGCCGTCCGATGGCCCCGCGGCCGCCCGGGCCAGCACGAACCCGGCCAGCACGTCGGTTTCCAGCGCTTCCAGGTTCTCGGCGGTGGCCGGGGCACGCTACCCGAAGATCCTTCACCACCGCCAGCGCCAACTCCAGCCACCTCGCCTTCACCATCACAGCAAGACGAACGACCAGGACGATAGACCTTCAGAACCCCGAAATCTCATTAACACCAGAAGAAGCCAAAGCACCAGCCAGCCGATAAGCCCAGGTCCTGCGGCTAAAGAGGAACTCATGGGATATTGCACATCTGAGCCGAGCTCGCGGCGCATGTTCTGCTCGGGTGGCTGACCTTCCTGCACCACCGGCACGTTCGTGAATCGACAATCGCCAGATTCATGATCGATCACCTTCCCTTCAGCCGCTCTCCCGGCAGGCACCCCGCCACCGAGGTTGTCACTACATAGACGGTCAGCCGCCGCGAGTGTCCGTTCTCGTTGAAGGTGGTCTGTTCCGAGGCTCTGACCAGGGCGGGCCCGATTGATCGAGACACGTCGTCCACGGTTCTCTCACTCAGCCTGGCCGTAGACGCTGTCCAGGCCAAGTTCGATGAGACGAGCCGAAGCCCTGACCTCGGTGGATGCCTCCCGCCGAGTCATCTTCCCCGTTCAGGCCGGATTGATTGAGAACGGGCCGAGATCGGCGAGACAGGACAGCGAGCGTTACCTCCGTTCAGAAACTCCATCGGCTTGCCGCAGTAAATACCGGATTTACTGCGGCAGCCGCCCGTGCCGTGCCATCCTGAGCTGGATCACCCCCTCCGGCGATCATGATCGAGGTGTACGCATTTACTGCGGCAGATGGAAGGGGATCGTCATGGACGACCCAACGCCGACGGCGCCCTCCCCGCGAGGCGTGATCATGAGTGAGCCCGCGCCCGCGCCTTGGGGCACCGCCGCCGTCCTTCCGCTGCACGCCGACCGGCCGGCCGCCTACGCCGACGCCGTGGAGGCGTATCTCCGCTCGGCCGGGATCGGCACCTCCTCCCGGCGCGTCTACCGGATCTCGCTGCTGTCCTGGGCGTGGCTGGCCACCGGGCAGCAGCCGCCACTCGGCCGCGACCGCCGCGGCGCCTCTCCCCCCGCTGCGGCGTTCGCCGCGCTCGACGACCCGACGGCGGCCGAGGCGCTCGCCGAGGCCTTCGCGCGGCGGGCCCGGCTGGTCGACGCCGACACCGTCAACCGGGAGCTGTCGGTGATGAAGGCCGCCATCGCCTGGTGGCGCCAGCGCGGCTGGCTGGCCAGCAACCCGGTCATCGGCATCGAGCGGCGTCCCGCGCCGCCCGACCGCACCCGGGCACTATCACGCGAGCAGATCGCCGCCCTGTTTACGGCGAAGGCGCCGCTGCGGGAACGGACGCTATGGAAGGCCCTGTATGAGACATGCGCTCGGGCCGAGGAAATCCTCTGCCTCGACGTGGAGGACGTGCTCCTGGCCGACAAGCGCGGCCGCGTCGTCTCCAAGGGCGGCACCATCGACTGGGTGCACTGGCAGTCCGGCACCGCCCAGCTCCTGCCCCGGCTGCTGAAGGGCCGCGCCCGCGGCCCGGTGTTCCTCACCGACCGGCGCGCGTCCGCGCGCACCCCGAGCGGCGATATCTGCCCGGTCACCGGGCGGGCCCGGCTGTCGTACCGGCGCGCCGCCGAACTCTTCGAGACACTCACCCGGCCGCTGGCCCACCCCGGCATCACCGACCCGGCTGCACTCGAGACACGCGGCGGGTGGACCCTGCACCAATTGCGCCATTCCTCTCTGACTCATGAAGCGGAAGACGGCACCAACACCCCCACCCTGCTGGCCCGCTCCCGGCACGCCTCCGTCCGCTCCCTGGAACGCTACGCCCGTCCCGGCGTCGACGCCGTCGCCGAGCACGTCGCAGCACGAGACCCCCTCCGGCGCGGCGGCCGGGGGCGAGCCTGACCCATCGCATCGGTTCCCCGGCCCCCGGCCACCTACCGCAGGGTCGAGGCGTTTCCGTCTCGACACAGGGATCCTGACCTGCTCTAACGCAATCGCGTGTACCGGGTGACAGCAGTCTTACAGGCTCCCCGAGTGGGACACCCGCGCAGGATCGATCGAACTTGCTATTCCGAAGCTGCGCTCGAGCTTCTACTTCCCGGACTGGCCGCTGGAACGCAGGCGGCGGGCCACCGGCGGGCCGTGGTCGGGGAGCCGGAGCTTATGGGCGCGGCCACGTCAGACGCCCCGCTTATCCGTCCCCGTCCAGACCATCTGAGCTGGCATGCCGGATTGTTCCAGCGG
>NZ_JBQQCB010000226.1:0-9231 GCF_052246675.1 Nonomuraea sp. KM90
CTTCTTGATCGTGTAGCTGTCGCCGTACACCTTCCAGGTCAGCGGCGGGTTCAGGTCGAGGTTGCCGTTCTTCAGGAACACCCGCTGCATCGTGTCCACGCGGGTCGTGTCCTCGTGCGCCTCCTCGGCCCGCATCGCCGCCTTGCGCGCGTCCAGGAACGCGTTCAGGTACGTCACCTCGTTCCCGCCCTGCGCCGGCGGCTTGGCCTTGGCCAGGGCGGACTTCCTGATGCCGCCGAAGCTCAGCCGGCTCGTGCCGGGGCCGTGCATGACGATGGCGTCGTAGTAGGCGAACTGGCCGAGCGCCCGCAGCCCGTCCTGCTTGGCCTGCCGGACGGCCGGGCCGAAGTAGACGCGGTCGCGCTCGTCGTTCTGGGCCTGCTGGAAGGCGGGGTCCTTGGCGGCCGTCCGCCAGTCCTTCATGAAGTTCGGCTCCAGGCCCTGGTGGGAGTCGGTGCCGTTGACCGCGCGCAGGGCGGGCAGGTATCTGGCCAGGACGTTGCCGGGCTTGCGCCTGGTGTAGAGCTCGACCAGCTCCAGCATGTCGCCGGTGCCGGAGCAGAAGCCGATGATGCCGGCCGTGTAGCCGCGCTCGTCCTCGATGTCCTCGATGTAGCCGTACTGGGCCTTCCAGTCGAGCGAGGAGTTCTCCGCGCTCGACACCAGCCGCATGGCGATGTCCTTCTTGTGCGGGTCGGTGAGGTCCACCGGTGCGGTGCCGGTCAAGGGGCCGGTGCCGGTGCCGGTGCCGGTGCCGGTGAGGGTGAGGGCGAGGCTGAGCAGAGTCGCGGTCAGCACGTGGGCTCCCTGCTTTCGTTAGGAAAGGTTCCTAACGGACCTTACTCCTCCGGGCGCGGCCCGCGCCGGTGAACCTAGTCGACCGGGCGCAGGGCCGCGAGCTGCTGCTCGAACGGGACGATCTCCTCCGGCTGCTCCACCCGGCCGGGCGCGCGGTGCAGCAGCAGGTCGGCCAGCTCGTCCGCGGCGCGGGCGATGCGCTCGCCCAGCCCGTCCGTGAAGGCGTCGCGGCCGCCGCCCCAGTCCTCCGACGCGGCGTACACGGCGGTCGGGACGACCACGGCGCGCAGGTACGCGAACAGCGGCCGGAGCGCGTGCTCCAGCGCCAGCGAGTGCCGGGCGGTGCCGCCCGTCGCCGCGATGAGCACGGGCTTGCCCGTCAGCGCGGTGTTGTCGAGCACGTCGAAGAACGACTTGAACATGCCGCTGTACGAGCCGCTGAAGATCGGCGTGACCGCGATGAGCGCGTCGGCCTCCGTCACGGCCGCGATCACCTCGCGGAGCCTGCCGTTCGGGAATCCGGTCACGAAGTTGTTGGCGATGTCCACGGCCAGGTCGCGCAGCTCGATCACGCGGACCTCCACCTCCGCCCGCCGCGCGACCGCCTCGGCCAGGCGGTCGGCGAGCAGGCGGGAGGAGGAGGGCTGCGTCAGCCCCGCCGTGACGACGACGAGCTTCATGGGGGTCGATCTCCTTCCGGGCGTTTCAGGCGCCCACGTGCTCTGAGGCGTTCTTGTCGGCGGGTGCGTTCTTCTTCGCCAGCAGGGACGCGTGCGTCGGCGCGCCGGGCACCTCCGCCGGCCGGTCCTTCGCGAGCTCCTTGCGCAGCACGGGCACGACCTCCTCGCCGAGGATGTCGAGCTGCTCCAGCACGGTCTTCAGCGGCAGGCCCGCGTGGTCCATGAGGAAGAGCTGGCGCTGGTAGTCGCCGAAGAACTCCCTGAACTCCAGCGTCCGGTCGATGACCTGCTGCGGGCTGCCCACGGTGAGCGGCGTCTCCGCGGTGAACTCCTCCAGCGACGGCCCGTGGCCGTACACGGGGGCGTTGTCGAAGTACGGGCGGAACTCGCGTACCGCGTCCTGGGAGTTCTTGCGCATGAACACCTGGCCGCCCAGGCCCACGACCGCCTGCTCGGGGGTGCCGTGGCCGTAGTGCGCGTACCGCTGGCGGTAGAGGTTGATCAGGCGCATGAAGTGCTCCTTCGGCCAGAAGATGTTGTTGGCGAAGAAGCCGTCACCGTAGTAGGCGGCCTGCTCGGCGATCTCCGGGCTGCGGATCGAGCCGTGCCAGACGAACGGCGGCACCCCGTCGAGCGGGCGCGGCGTGCTCGTGAACCCCTGCAGCGGGGTGCGGAAGCGGCCCTCCCAGTCGACGACGTCCTCGCGCCACAGCTTGTGCAGCAGCGCGTAGTTCTCGATGGCCAGCGGGATGCCCTGCCGGATGTCCTGCCCGAACCACGGGTACACCGGCCCGGTGTTGCCCCGGCCCAGCATGAGGTCCACCCGGCCGTCCGCCAGGTGCTGCAGCATGGCGAAGTCCTCGGCGATCTTCACCGGGTCGTTCGTGGTGATCAGCGTCGTGGCGGTGGAGAGCTGCAGGCGCTCCGTCCTGGCCGCGATGTAGCCGAGCATGGTGGTCGGGGAGGACGGCACGAAGGGCGGGTTGTGGTGCTCGCCCGTCGCGAACACGTCCAGCCCGACCTCCTCCGCCTTGAGCGCGATCGCCACCATCGCCTTGATCCGCTCGTGCTCGGTCGGGGTCCTGCCGTTGGTGGGATCGGTGGTCACGTCGCCCACGCTGAAGAGTCCGAACTGCACTTTAGTCACCATCCATGACTGTTGAATCTTTGACGGCTACGGTAGCGCTGAGGCCCTCGGGGATATTCCATCATCCGGCATGCCCGATGCCGCCCGCCCCTCGGGGCCGCGGGCGGGGGTCGGGGCGTCAGTGGTGCCGGCGGGCGCGGAAGGCGGCCGCCTTGGCGCGGTTGCCGCAGCCGCGCATGTCGCACCAGCGGCGCGTGCGGCGGTGCGAGGCGTCGATGTAGAGGCGCGTGCAGGGGTCGGCCTCGCACTCCCTGATCAGCGCGGCCTGCGCGCCGCCGAGCAGCTCGGCGGCGGCGCGGGCGGTGCTGGACAGCGCGGCCGGCAGGTCGCCGCCGCGCTCCAGGCCGTCCTCGCCGAGCAGCACGCTCGCGGGCGCGCGGCCGGCGGCCCGGTTGAGCGTCTCGCGGTCGGCCGCCTCGAACGGCGCTCCGGTACGGGCCGCCGACGCCAGCCGGTAGATCGCCTCGCGCAACGCCACCGTCCGGGCGAGGTCGTCGTCGCTCACGGCGGGCGGGGTGTCGAGGAGCCCGGCGGCGACCGTCCAGCGGGCCAGGTCGCCGGGGGCCGCCAGCAGGTCGATGCGCTCGCCCCGGCGGTGGCCGACGGTGCCGGCTAGGTCGAGCCCGAGGTTCCCGCTGACGAAGGTGAAGTCCATGGCGTCATCGTAACCGGGTTGACAAGTTACTTTTGGAGCTGCCAGGGTCGGTAACCGCTAAGTCCGGTTATTTCGTGAAAGGTGCGCGTCGTGACGACGTTGGCTTCCACCGCCGACAGCTCCCCCGCCGGGGCGGGACGGCGCTCGTACGGGGCCCGGCACCGGTGGGTGGTGCTCGCCGTGGGCGTCGGGGCGCAGGGCAGCTTCTCGGCGATGTTCTCCGGCATCCCGGTCACCGGCATCACGATGCGCGCCGACTACCACCTGTCGACGGGGGCGCTCGGCCTGGTGCTGGCCTGCCTGGGGCTCGGGGTGGCGGCCTCCGACATCGTGTGGGGGCTGCTGACCGACCGCTTCGGCGACCGGCGCGTCCTGCTCACCGGATTGACGGCCACGGCCGCGCTGCTCGCCGTGATGGCCGTGGCCGTGACCCCCGGGGACGGGGCCGGGGTCGGCCTGCTGGCGGTGTGCATGGCGGTCGCGGGCGCGCTGGGCGGCAGCGTCAACGGGGCCTCGGGGCGGGCGGTCATGACCTGGTTCGGGGAGGGGGAGCGGGGGTTCGCGATGAGCATCCGCCAGACGGCGATCCCGGTGGGCGGGGCGGTGGGGGTGGCGCTGCTGCCGTGGCTCGCCCAGTCGTACGGCTTCCGCGCCGTCTACGCCGTACCCGCCGCCTTCTGCCTCACCGCCGCGGCCGCCACCTGGCGCTGGCTCCACAACCCCACCCCACCCGCCACCTCCTTGCTGGAGAGGACCGGCCGCGGCGAGCGGAACCTTTCACCGAAGGGGCGCTCCCCGCTCCGCCGCTGGGACGTGTGGCGGGTGGCCCTGGCCGGGGCGCTGCTCACCGTCCCCCAGTTCGCCGTCCTCTCCTTCACCGCCATCTTCCTGCACGACGTCAAGGGCGAGGGCGCCACGCTGGCCAGCGTCACCGTCCTGATCGCCCAGCTGGGAGGCGGCGCGGCGCGCATCTGGACCGGCCGCCGCACCGACCGCCGGGGCAACCGCCGCACCTACCTGCGCGGCATCGGCGCCCTGGCCGGGATCGCCATGGCGGCCGCGGCGGTGCTCACCGACGCCCCCACCCCGCTCACCGTCACCGCCCTCGCCGTCGGCGGCCTGCTCGCCAACTCCTGGCACGGCGTCGCCTACACCGAGATCGCCGCCATGGCCGGCCCCGACCGGGCCGGAACCGCCCTGGGCCTCCTGGGCACCGCCCTGTTCGCGGTGGGTTTCCTCACCCCGCTGCTCATCCCCGTCGTCATCGCCCACGCCTCCTGGGCGGCGGTCTGGGGCCTGGCCGCGGCGGCCTCGCTCCTCGCCATCCCCCTGGCGCCAGGGACGATCAGAGCGCGTTGATGTCCGTGGGCCCGAGGGTCCGCTTCGGCGCCCCGCGCTCGGCGACCGCGATCATCGCCTGCCCGATCCGCTCCGTCGTCGTCACCCCAGACGCGAAGAACCGCCGCAGCACCGGGTAGAGCGGCCGGGTGACCACGTACGCCACCCGGTAGAGCCGCGTGCGCGAGGTGACGCCGTGCATGGGCTGGATGTAGCCGGGCCGGAACATGTACGCCTCCAGCGGCAACGCCAGCAGCGCGTTCTCGGTCAGCCCCTTCACCCTGGCCCACATGGCCCGACCCTGCGCGTCGGTCCCGACGCCGGACACGTATATGAACGTGGAGCCGGGGCTCAGCCGCGCCAGCGTCTCCCCGGCCGCCAGCGTGAAGTCGTACGTGACGCGCCGGTAGTCCCGCTCGCTCATCCCGGCCGAGGAGACCCCCAGGCAGAAGAAGCACGCGTCGTAACCGCCCAGCTCACCCTCGACGGGGGACAGGTCGAGCAGGTCATCGTGCCGGATCTCGCGCAACTTGGGATGCGAAACCCCCGTCGCGGAGCGCCCGACCGCGAGCACGGCCGTGACCCGCTCGTCGAGCAGGCACTCCCTGAGCACCCCCCGCCCGATCATCCCGGTCGCCCCGAACAGGATCACCCTCATTCCACACCCGCTCCGATCGTCTCCGCGAATCCGTCCGTCACCGGGTACGGCCGTGCGACCGGTACGCCGGCGCCTCATGCCCCACCCTCGCTCAGGATCCCACTGGACCCGCACCGGGCGGCGCCGCACCCGCCGGGCCCACCCCGGGCGCCCGTCGCCGCGGCTGAGGCAGGAGTGCGCCGGCACGCCGCTCCTGGCCCGGCCAGCACCGGCCGGCCACCGGTCAAGCCAGGTCCCGTACGGCCTCCGCCAGGCGGATGCGGGCGATCTGGGGGATCGACAGGCCGCGGGCCGAGATGCCGATCGCCCACTGCGTGCCGGGCACGATCGCGCCCGCGCAGGCCACCTCCTCCCTGAACTGCCCGTGCTCCTCCACCACCTGCCCCGGCCGCAGCCGCGCCAGCTCCTCCTCCAGGTCCTCCACGCTGACGGGGGTCGAGGAGGTGAAGCGGCGCAGGCCGTACCCGGTCAGGATGGCGCGCCTGGCGCGGGACGTGAGGGACAGCAGCAGCGCCTTGCCGAGCGCGGTGGCGTGCGGGGCGGTCTCCAGGCCCGCCTGCAGGTCCTCCAGCCACGGCGAGCGCGGCCCCTCGGCCACGTCCACCACGACCAGCCGTCCCCCGGACAGCTGCGCCAGATAGGCCGTGTGGCCGGAGACGGCGGCCAGGTGCCGCAGCACCGCCGTGGCGCGGGGCGGCCGCTCGAAGGTGTCCAGCATCTCGTGGTACCGCTCGGCCACCTGCGAGCCGAGCAGGTAGTCGCCGTCGGGCTGCCGGTGCAGGTAGCCCTCGTAGCAAAGAGTGCGGACCAGGTGGTAGGAGGTGGACAGGTTGAGGCCGCATCGGCGGGCGATGACCTTGACCGACAGCGGCCGGTCGGCCCGCGAGACCTCCTCCAGCACGCGAAGCGCTCGGGAGACGCTGCGGATCAGATCGCTGGGTTGTTCGCCGGTCATCCATCCAGCATCTGCGCTATCTGAAAATCGGACGCCTACCCCAAGCGGCACACCCGTCCGACGATGAGGCCATGCCGGAGATACCGCAGTGGGCCAGTCAGGCACTGTCCGGGGTCTACGACCCGTGCTGCAGGGAGAAGGGCATTTCCGTCGTGGAGATGGGCCTCGTCAGGTCGGTCGAGGTCGAGGAGGGCCGGGCCCGGGTGGAGTTGCTGCTGACCTCGGGCTGGTGCCCGTTCGCCGCGAGGGTCCTCACCGAGGTACGCGACCGCATCGAGGGGCAGCCCGGCATCCGCGAGGCGGAGGTCGAGATCGTGTGGGACGAGGCGTGGACCGTGGACCGGCTCTCCCCGAGGGCGGCCCGCCTGCTGCGCTTCCTGCCCGCTCCCGCGCAGGTGCCCGACAAGGCCGCCTACATAAGGAGGAATCAGGCGCATGATCGATGACTTCTTCGTGTTCGACAGCGTGGCCCACGTGTTCAACTTCGAGGCCAAGAACGCCTACGGCTCCGCGGGCCAGATGTTCTCCAACCACCTGTACGCCTTCCACACCACCCTCACCCCCGAGGGCGAGACCAAGCTGCCCCCCGAGGAGTTCCTGCGGCAGTGGACGATCGACGACATCCGCCGCATGGTCTACGAGGAGTCCGACACGGACATGCTGGTCGCCATGCCGCTGCCGCTCACCGACCTCTACCATGACGGCCTGTCGCCGTGGCAGGAGTGCGCCGAGCTGGCCGCCCGCGACCCGGACCGGACGATCTTCTGGGGCACGGTCAACCCGCTGGAGGGCCGCAAGGCGCTCGACCTGATGGAACGCCAGGTGGGGGAGTTCAACGCGCGCGCGTTCAAGCTGTACAACGTCCGCTACGACTACGGCTCGCCGTACCCGTGGCGCATGGACGATCCGCGGGTGGCCTTCCCGATCTTCGAGAAGGCCAGGGACCTGGGCATCGACCTGATCGGCGTGCACAAGGGCGTCCCGCTGGGCCCGCAGCCGATCGAGCACACGCAGACGTGGGACATGGACGGCGCCGCCGCGAACTTCCCCGACATCAACTTCGTCATCTTCCACGTCGGCCTGCCGTTCCTGGACGAGACCTGCTGGCAGCTCATCCGCTACCCCAACCTGTACGCCGACCTGGCGGCCACGATCAACTTCATCGTCCGGGCGCCCAGGATGTTCGCCGAGATCATCGGCAAGCTGCTCTTCTGGTGCGGCGAGGACAAGATCATCTACGGTTCGGAGGCGCCGATCTTCCACCCGCAGTGGGCGCTGAGGGCGTTCAGGGACTTCACCATCCCGCAGGACCTCTGCGACGGGTACGGCTACCCGCAGCTCACCGACCAGGCCAAGCGCAAGATCCTGGGCGAGAACCTGCTACGGCTGCATGGACTTGGTCCGGTGAACCGCCTGTAGCAGCCCGACGGCCAGCAGCCCGGCGACCGTGGCCGAGCCGCCGTAGGAGACGAACGGCAGCGGCACGCCCACGATCGGCATGAGGCCCACGGTCATGCCCACGTTCACGAAGGTCTGGAAGGCGATCCACGACACCACCGCGCCCGCCAGCACGGCTCCGTACGGCGAGGCGCTGTGCCGCGCGATCGACAGCCCGCGCCACAGCAGCGCGCACACGGCCAGCACGATGAGCGCGGCCCCGGCGAAACCGAGCTCCTCGCCCGCGACGGTGAAGATGAAGTCGGTGTGCTGCTCGGGCACGAAGTGGCCGGCCGTCTGCTCGCCGTTGAACAGCCCCTTGCCGTAGAGGCCGCCGGAGCCGATCGCGATGCGCGCCTGGGCGGCGTTGTAGCCCACGCCGCCCGGGTCGGCCCCGGGATCGGCCAGCACGAGCAGCCGTTCGAGCTGGTACGGCCGGACGAGCCCGAGCTTCCACGCCGCCGCCCCCGCCCCCACCGCGCCCAGGAGGAGCACCAGCAGCCAGCGCTTGGGCGCCCCCGACACCAGCAGCGCCCCCGCCACCATGGCCGCGAACACCAGCATCGTGCCCAGGTCCGGCTGCAGCGCGATCAGCCCGATCGGCACCGCGGCCAGCACCAGCGCCAGCAGCACCCCGCCGAACCCCGGCCGGTGCTGCCCGTCGCGCAGCTCTCCCAGGGGCACCGCGAACGCCAGCGCGAGTGCCACCTTGGCGAACTCCGACGGCTGGAACTGCACGCCGGGCGCCAGCACGATCCACGAGTGCGCGCCGTTCACCCGCACGCCCAGCGGGCTCAGCACCGCGGCCAGCGACAGCAGCGTCAGCACGTACGCCAGCGGCACGTACGCCCGCAGCACCCGCAGATCGACCCGCGACACCAGCCACATCAGCACCAGCCCGCCGCCGACGGCCACCGCCTGCCGCACCAGCAGCCCGTTGTCGTCCTGCATGCGCGTGGCCGACCACACCAGCAGCAGCCCGGTCGCGGACAGGGCCAGCGCCAGCAGCGTCAGCACCCGGTCGGGCGCGCCCAGGGAGGGCGCCCACACGACCCGCCGCCTGCCCGAAACAGCGATCATCGCCGCTCCCTCAGCCCGAGGATGCCTTCCCAGATGTCGCGGGCCGCCGGAGCCGCGCCCTCCGCGCCCCGGCCGCCCTCCGACAGCACGACCACCACGGTGTAGGCGGGGTCGGGGGCGAACGAGGCGAACCAGGAGGTGTCCCGGTGCCCGAACGACTCCGCCGTGCCCGTCTTCCCGGCCACGGCGATCTTGCCGAACGGGAACCCCTTGAAGGCGCCCTCCGCCGTCCCCGACCGGGGCACCTGGGTGAGGGCCTGCCGGATGAAGCGCAGCGTCTCGGCCGAGGCGGGCAGCCGGCCGGCCACCGGCGGCGTGATCGTCCTGACCGCCGACCCGTCCGGGCGGACGACGCGCAGCCCCACGCGCGGGCTGTGCAGCGTGCCGCCGTTGGCGATGGCCGCGTACGCCCGCGCCAGCTGCAGCGGCGTGACCAGCACCCCGCCCTGCCCGATGGAGAAGTTGGCCGCGTCGCCGCCGAGC